>CP046180.1:600000-900000 GCA_014075295.1 Candidatus Mycalebacterium zealandia | reverse complement strand
AAAAGTGCGCGGAGATTATCAGGTCTCAAAACGGCTGATTTCAAAACGGCGGAGAAGGGCGCGCCGTCTAATCCTCAAAATTTTCAATTCCGTGTTTTTCAAAAATCTTTCTGATTTTTTTCAACGCGGTTTTTTCTATCTGCCTCACCCTTTCGCGTGAAATACCGAACTTGCCTCCGATTTTATCAAGCGTTTCGGGATTCTCGCTGAGCAACCGGTTTTGGATTGTGTGTCTTTCTTTTTCTCCGAGTTCGCTCAACGCTTCGCTCATGCGTGCCTGAACAATGTGTTTCATCTGCGCGCGGTCAACTTCCTCGTCCGGGCTTTCAGAACTGTCTTTTAGAAAATCCAGATGCGCGACATCGGAGTCGTCCTGAACGGGCAGATGAAGAGACAGGTCACGCGAGCTCATGGCGGTTTTCATTTCCACTATGCTTTTTTCAGACACTCCAAGTTCGTCCGCGAGCTCGGCGTTTGTCGCCTCGCTTCCCGCGTCCGCCATCTTTCCGCTTGTTGAGCGTATTTTGTAAAAAAGTTTTCTCTGCTCTCTGCCCGTGCCGATTCTGACAAGGCTCCAGGTGTCCATTATGTGTTTCTGGATATACGCTTTTATCCACCAGACGGCGTAGGAGATGAGGCGGTAGCCCTTTGTGGGGTCAAACCGTTTTACCGCCTGCATAAGTCCCAAATTGCCTTCCTGAATTATATCCATCGCGCCGACCCCGTAGTTTTTGTATTCTCCCGCCACTTTTACGACAAACTTCAGGTTTGAAGCAACGAGTTTGCGTGCGGCTTCTATGTCGCCCGTTTTGCGGTAACGAGCCGCGAGTTCGCGCTCTTCTTCTCCGGTCAGAACCGGGTGGGACGCTATTTCCGCTATGTAGCGTTGAAGCGGGGAAGCGGGGGCAAGGGCTGATGAGGGGCGGCGCGCGGGTGTTTTTTTGCCTTTTTTCTGCTTTTTTGGGACGCTTTGAGGTGTTTCTTGACTGTCTTTCATCGGCAGTATAATTTAACACATCTTTCCAGTTCCGGTGTAGCTCAGCTGGCAGAGCGGGTGGCTGTTAACCACTAGGTCGGGGGTTCGAATCCCTCCGCCGGAGCCATAAGCCGCATCCGCGTTCCAGTTGAAGTTTTTCCTTCCGCTACTAAAAATGACAGATTCCCGCGATGCGGTTAATTTAATTCCCGTGCCGGCGAAGATAAAAATAGAGTATTGCGTCCAATGCGGTTGGCTTTTGCGCGCGGGCTGGATGGCTCAGGAGTTGCTTTCCACCTTTGGCGACAAAATAGGCGAACTTGCGCTTGTGCCTTCTTCCGGCGGAGTTTTCAGGGTTTCTGTCGGAGACGGCATCGTATGGTCAAGGGAGAACAACGGCGGATTTCCGTCCGCCGCCGAACTTAAACGGCTTGTCAGAGACCGGGTCGCGCCGGATATGCCGCTCGGACATGTGGACGAAAAAACTGAGGGGAGTTGATGAAAGCGCTTGTTTTTCAGCATGTGGGGCACGAAGCCCCCGGTCGGCTCGGAGAGTTGATGCGGGAAAACGGTTTTGACATTCAGTCCGTGAACTTTGGTGCGGGAGACGGTATCCCTGAAAAAACCGATGACTTTGCCGCCCTTGTTGTTATGGGCGGACCAATGAACGTTTATGAGAGCGGTAAATATCCGTATCTTGAATCCGAAACGCGGTTTCTGAGCGATTTCATAAAAAGCGGCAGAGCCGTGATGGGAATATGCCTCGGCGCGCAGTTAATGGCGGTTGCTCTTGGAGCGCGCGTCTATGCGGGAGACGAAAAAGAGATAGGGTGGTATGACATAACGGTTACGGACGAAGCGGCGGATGATGCCGTGTTTGGAGCGTTTTCCCGTACCGAAAAGGTTTTTCAGTGGCACGGAGACACTTTTGATGTGCCCGCGGGCGCGGAGCGTCTGGCGTTTTCGGACTATTTTCCAAATCAGGCGTTCAAGTATGGTGAAAAAGCCTACGCATTGCAGTTTCATATTGAGACAAACGGGCAAATGGTGCGCGACTGGCTCGGCAAAGAGGAAAACAGGCGCGAACTTGAATCGGGCGTTTTTGACACGGAGAAAATTGAGAGCGACATCGGTGTTTACGGTGGCGATATGGGAAAACTCGCGGATTCTGTTTTCAGTTCTTTTTTGAAACTTGTCTGAATGTCTGTACAATCAGGGCTTCTTAAAAAAACGCAAAGGAGAGAAAAATGTCCGATTGGAAACTTACAAATCACGGCCATCCTGAAATTGAACCCGCGAAGACAAAACGCGCAATCTTTATCGGAAGGTATCAGCCCTATCATCAGGGGCATATAAGTCTCGTTCGCCAGAAACTGGACAAGGGCGTTCCCTGCCTTGTTATGGTCAGAGACATTCCGCCCGACACCAAAAATCCGTTCACAACGGAGCAGACGATTGACATGATACGCAAATATCACGCGAGCAAGGGTGATGACGTTGAAGTGATGAAGATTCCCGATATAGAGTCCGTCAACTGGGGCAGGGGGGTCGGTTATGAGATGAATGAGTTTTTCCCGCCCGAGAACATCGGTTGGATATCCGCCACAAAAATCAGGGATTCAATCAAGGGCGGGGAAGATGAATGGCGCGAAATGGTTGACGAGTCAATTCAGGAAGACGTCGTCAAATATCTGAAAGATTCCAATTTGTGAGGAAGCCGCCTCGCTGTCAGGCGGACTGTTCGGGTTCCGGAGTTTTTTTCGGCTCGGCGGTTCTAGAGGCTTTTTTCTCCGGCTTTTCGGAACTCTCCGCTTTCTGTTCGGTTTGTACGGGCTCGGAAGCCTTTTCCGGTTTCGGCTGCTCTTGAGTCACGCCGTACTTTTTGCGGAATTTCTCCACGCGGCTTTCCTTGGCAAACTGCTGTTCTCTGCCGGTGAAGAAAGGGTGTGAACCGCTTGATATATCAACCGTAATAAGAGGGTATTCGTTGCCGTCTTCCCACGTGATGGTTTCGTCCGAGGTTTTTGTTGAGCGCGTTAGTATTGCGAAGTCGGACGAGGGGTCTTTGAAAACAACCGAGTTGTATTCGGGGTGAATGTCTTTTTTCATTGTGCTGTCTCCCAACTCTGCCGAGAGCGGGGTAATATAACAAACAGCGCCTGTTTGTAAAGGCGGAAGTTTTCGCACTTTTATCCGGGGAGAACTTTATCAAATAATGGGAAAAACCGCCATTTTTATAGATGCCGATGTTTGCAAGGAGCACGAAAACGGCCCCATGCATCCAGAAAGTCCCGACAGAATAACGGCTTTGGAATCTCTTTTGAGCGCCGCGAGCGTATCCTCTTTTGTTGAGCGCATGGCGATAAGAGACGCAACTCCGGAACAATTGATGAGTGTTCACAACGAAGACTATGTGAGAGCCATTCAGCAGACCGATGGCAAACCTTTATCTCAACTTGATCAGGACACGGGAGCGGGAGGAGGTTCATGGCGTGCCGCTGTTCGTTCGGCGGGAGCCGCTATTTGCGCCTGCGACGAGGCTCTTAAGGGCGGAAACGCTTTTGCGTTCTGCCGTCCGCCCGGTCACCATGCCGAGCGGGACCGGGCGATGGGGTTTTGTCTTTTCAATAATGTTGCGGTTGCGGCGGAGTTCGCCTTGAGTGAGCGCTCCGCGGAGCGCGTTATGATAGTTGACTGGGATGTTCATCACGGCAACGGAACGCAGAACAGTTTTTACGGAAGGGGTGATGTTTTCTATTTTTCAGTTCATCAGCATCCGGCTTTCCCCGGCACCGGAAGTGCGGAGGAAACCGGAAGCGGAGATGGAAAGGGAACCACTTTGAACATCCCGCTTGCCGCCGAACAGACCGATGAGGTTTATATCAACATATTTCAAAACCAACTTGCCGAAGCCGCGCGTTCATACAAGCCCGACATCATTCTTGTGTCGGCGGGTTTTGACGCGCACAAAGCCGACCCGCTTGCGGGAATGAGCCTTTCAAGCGAATGTTTCGGCGCTCTCGCGGCGGAAATTCAGACGCTTGCCGGAGAGATATACGGCGGAGCACCGGCGTTTTTTCTTGAAGGGGGCTACGATTTGTGGGGCTTGCAGACCTCGGTCGCCGAAGTGCTGTGGGCGCTCGGAGGCGAAAAAAAGGGCTGACCTTTTATACCTTCTTTGCTTTTGCGTGTTTGTGTTCAAGGCGTTTTTCCGTATCTTAACGAAAACCTTTGAAAAAGGAGAATCCAAATGAAAGCGGGAATTTATCACGAACTAGGGGAAGCGGATGTAATTAAATACGAGGATGTTGAAATTCCTTCGCCCGGCGGCGATGAGGTTTTGATAAAGGTTAAATCGTGCGCGATGAACTCTCTGGACACGCGCCTGAGATCGGGCAAATCACCGCGTCCGGTTGAACTTCCGCATGTCGGCGGAATAGACATTTCGGGAGTTATTGAGGATACCGGAAGCGGCGCTTCGGTGAGCGCGGGAGACAGGGTTGTAGTCAATCCGGCGGTCAAAACGGAAAAGGGTTTGAGCGTTATAGGAGCGAACCGGCACGGGGGGTTCGCCGAGTATGTGAAAGTTCCTGCGGCAAATGTGTGCAAAATCCCCGACGGGCTTTCCCACGATGATGCGGCGGCTCTGCCCATCTGCTACGTTACGGCGCTTTACGGGCTTGTTGACAGAGGCGGACTCAAAAAAGGTGAAACGGTTGTTGTTCACGCGGCGGGCAGCGGAACCGGAACGGCGACAATCCAGACAGCCAAAAATTTGGGCGCGAAAGTTATTGCGACCGCCGGAAGCGATGAAAAACTTGAAAAAGCGCGCTCCATCGGCGCGGACGAAGTTGTAAATTACAAAAAAGAAGATTTTTCCGAGGTCATCAAGGGCGGCGTGGACATGATTTTTGATTCCGTCGGCGCGTCATACTGGGAAAAGAATATGAAAATTCTCAAACCCGGAGGAAGGCTTCTTCTTATCGGCGTTGTCGGAGGCGCCGTTGTGGAACAGGTCGCCATCGGGCCCGTTATCATGAGGGATATTTCCATTATCGGCGTAACGGTTTTTAACTCTCCGCAGAAGATTCTGGAACAAACCGTCAAAATGGCGGCGGACGGAACTTTCAAGCCCATAATAGACAAAACAGTTCCTCTTGCCGACCTTGCCGAAGCGCACAAGGCGCTTGAAAACGCAAGCCAGTTCGGAAAAGTTGTGGTTAATCCTTAAGGAAGCGCGCGGCTTCGGGAGCGAAGTATGTGGCTACCATGTCGGCTCCCGCGCGTTTGATTGAAAGCAGGCTTTCCATAATCGCGTCACGCTCGTTAATCCAGCCTTTTTCAGCGGCGGATTTTATCATAAGGTACTCACCGCTCACCTGATACGCGGCAACCGGAAGATCTGTTGATTCCCTGAACGCGCTCACAACGTCAAGGTAGTGGCTCGCGGGTTTTACCATCACAATGTCTGCGCCCTCGGCTTCATCAAGAGCAAGTTCCCGAAGCGCCTCCCGCACGTTGGCGGGGTCCATCTGATAGGTTTCTTTGTCGCCCGATTTTGGCGCGGAATCAAGCGCGCCGCGAAACGGACCGTAAAAACATGAGGCGTATTTCGCCGTGTATGAAAGTATGGATGTGTTCGCGTGCCCGCTTTCGTCAAGCATTTCCCTTATGGCTCCGACCCGACCATCCATCATATCGCTTGGCGCTACAATATCCGCTCCGGCATCGGCATGAGCAAGTGCCTGACGGCAGAGAATCTCAACCGTTGTGTCGTTCAGAATTTCCCCCGAAGCGGACACAACCCCGTCATGCCCGTCAGTTGAATACGGGTCAAGCGCGACGTCGGTTATCACAACCGATTCGGGAAAATGTTTTTTTAGTTTTCGCACGGTTTGCGGAACAAGCCCGCGCGGGTTTTCCGCCTCTTTCGCGGTTGCGGATTTTAAGTTGCTTTCAATTGAGGGAAACAGCATAAAAGCCGCGACTCCGTTTTTGAGGCAGCTTTCAAACTCCTTGAGAATGCCATTTTCCCCAAGTCGTTTTCTTCCCGGCATAGAGTCTATGTTTTCATCGTCTTTGCCTTCCCGTATGAAAACCGGACAGATCAGATTGCTTGCGGAAAGAGAGGACTCTCTCACAGCCGAGCGTATGGTTTTGCTCTTTCTGTTTCTGCGCGGACGCGCGATAATGTCAAGCGAAACAGTGTCTTTCGCCGCTATTTGCCGATTCTTGCCCATAGGGCGAAACCTACACGGGTTAACCCTTTTTTCAAATTCTCTTTTACCCTCCGTGTTTTCGTTGGTAGACTAAACTCTAATGAGGATTTTTATTCTGTTTCCCCTTTTGTGCGCCGTCGCGCTTGTGTTCGGTGCGGATGTGTGTTCGGCGCAGGTGAGTGTTGTCAAGGTTGAGAGGTCTAAGCCTTTTCCGGATGCCCGCGTGAGGGTTGTTTCGCCGCTGAACGGTGAATCCGTTCGCCCTTTTTCCCCCGAAGTCAGGCTGGAGGTTTTCGGTTTTAAGCCGGGCGTTCAGACCGAAACCAAAAGAAAGAATTTGGTAGCGAATTCTTCGAAAGGACAGCATGTTCACCTGATTGTCGACAACGAGCCATACGAGGCAATCTACGATGTCTCAAAGCCGGTTGTTCTGAAAAATTTGAGCGTGGGACCCCACACTCTTGTTGTGTTTCCTTCGCGCTCCTATCACGAAAGCATCAAATCGGAGGGCGCGGCGCATGTTGTGAATTTTAATGTTGTCAGTTCTTTGATGGCCGTTTCTCCGCCTGACCTTTCCGCTCCCGCGCTGATTTACAGCCGCCCGAAAGGGGTTTACAAAGATAAGGACGCTGAAAGCGTAATGGTTGATTTTTACTTGCGTAACACAACGCTTGGCCCGGACGGATACAAGGTGAAACTGTTTGTGTTTGAGGGCGCGCGCGCTTCACGTTCTTCGCTTGTGGCTTTGGAGGTTTTTGAAGTCTGGCAGCCGGCTTTTGTAACCGGGCTCAAAAGCGGAAAATACACATTTCTGCTTGAGCTTTTTGATTCCCGCGGCAACAGGGTTCCCGGAATATTCGGTTCCGCGCGCAGACTCATACAAGTTGTTCGCAGGACTTCCACGGGGGGCTGAATGATACATCTCTACACATCGCCCACTCCAAACGGAAGAAAAATCTCAATCATGCTTGAAGAGACGGGCATGGAATATACCGTTCACACCTTGAGTCTTCATAAGAATGAACATAAAACGCCGGAATTTCTCGCCATAAATCCCAACGGGCGGATACCTGCGATTGTTGATGAGGACGCGGGCGGCTTTGAGGTTTTTGAGTCAGGTGCCATTCTTTTCTATCTCGCCGAAAAAAGCGGAAAATTCCTGCCCGCAGACCCGGAGGCCAAATCCCTGGTGATGCAGTGGGTTATGTTTCAAATTGCGGGCGTGGGTCCCATGCAGGGACAGGTGAATGTTTTTCGCAACTACGCGTCGGAAAAAATTCCCTACGCTATTAACAGATACACAAAGGAAACAAACCGCCTTTACACGGTGGTGGATTCGCGGCTTTCCCGCGCCGCCTACCTTGCGGGCGATGAGTACACAATTGCGGATATGTCTTTGTGGCCCTGGGTGAAGGTCGCGGATGTTGCCGGTATTGACATTTCGGGCTTTCCGTGCCTGCGCGACTGGTTTGAGCGTGTTGCCGGGCGTCCGGCGGTTCGGAAGGGAAGCGATATTCCACCGTCTTTGAACGAGAGTGAGAAGGATAGGAACGAAAGGATTTCAAAGATTCTTGTTTGAAATTCAGGGCGGGGCAGTTATGTTTTCACCTCTTTTCAAGAGATTTGTCTTTTAATTAATTATGTCCAGCAGAGAAAGTTTTATTTTTACATCGGAGTCTGTAACTGAAGGGCATCCGGATAAAATGGCAGACCAGATTTCGGACGCCATTCTGGATTCAATGCTTGAAGGAGATTCTTTAAGCCGTGTTGCCTGCGAAACGCTTATTACAACGGGGCTTGCTGTTGTGTCGGGCGAGATAACGACTTCCAGTTCGGTCAACATTCCCGCGATTGTAAGAAAGACCGTAGAGAACATAGGCTACACGGACAGCTCAATGGGATTTGACGCCGCCACCTGCTCGGTTGTTGTGGCGACCGATGTGCAGTCCGAGGACATAGCCGCAGGCGTTAATTCAAGCGCCGACAAAGAGCAGGGAGCCGGGGATCAGGGGCTTATGTTCGGCTACGCCAACGACGACACGCCGCAACTCCTGCCCTTTCCTATAATGTGCGCTCATAATCTTTCAAAGAGGCTTTCCGACGCGCGAAAAGAAGGCGTTCTGCCTTTTCTGCGCCCCGACGGTAAATCGCAGGTTACGGTCAGATATGAAAATAAAAAACCCGTTGAGATTGACACTGTTGTGGTTTCTTCACAGCACTCCGCCGACACGGACAACAAGACCATTTATGAGGGCATCGTGGAAGAGGTGGTTAAGCGGGTGATAGATGACTCTCTTTTTACGAAAAACACAAAAGTGCTTGTGAACCCGACCGGCAGATTCGTCATCGGCGGTCCGATGGGAGACGTTGGGCTTACGGGCAGAAAAATCATCATAGATACCTACGGCGGATGGGCGCGGCACGGAGGCGGCGCTTTTTCCGGCAAAGACCCTTCAAAGGTTGACCGCAGCGCCGCTTACATGGCGCGTTACATCGCGAAAAACGTTGTGGCGAGCGGAATCGCGAAGGAATGTGAGGTTCAACTTGCTTACGCGATAGGGGTTGCCGAGCCGGTGTCGGTGATGGTTGATACTTTCGGAACATCCGTTGAGCCGGAAAGCAAAATAGTTTCCGCCATCAGGGAGAACTTTGATTTAAGACCGGCCGGAATTATAGAAACTCTGAAACTTCTCAGACCAATATATCTGCCGACCGCCGCTTACGGGCATTTCGGGCGCGAAGATTCCGGAGATGTTTTTACATGGGAAAAAACCGACAAGGCTGAAGGGTTAAAAAAAGCGCTCGGAAAATAGCGCTGAAAAATATAAAGGAGAAAAAATGGAAAACGATATCAAAGACATCAAGCTTGCGACCGAGGGAAAACTCAGAGCGGAATGGGCTGCTCAGCAGATGCCCGTTCTCGGAGCGATAGAGACGGAGTTTTTGCGCACAAAGCCGCTTAAAGGCATACGGGTTGCGGCTTGTCTTCATGTTACAACGGAAACCGGAAATCTTATGACGACCCTAAAAGCGGGCGGGGCGCAAGTGAGTCTCTGCGCGTCAAACCCTTTGAGCACTCAGGACGATGTTGCGGCATATCTGGTGAAAAGAGGCATACCGACTTTTGCCGTAAAAGGCGAAAGCACCGCGACTTTTCACAAGCACCTCAAAGCTGTTCTGGCTATGAAGCCGCATGTTACGATGGATGACGGCGCGGACATTACGGCGGAGATACACAAAAGCAAAAGCGACAATTACAACAACATAATCGGCGGAACGGAAGAGACGACCACGGGAGTCATAAGGCTTAAGAGCCTTGCCGCGCAGAACAAACTGAAATATCCGATTTTCGCCGTGAATGACGCGAAAACCAAACACTTTTTTGACAACCGCTACGGAACGGGACAAAGCACTCTGGACGGAATAATCCGCGCGACGAACCGGCTTATATCGGGAACCAGTTTTGTGGTCGCTGGCTACGGCTGGTGCGGGAAAGGGCTTGCAATGAGAGCGAGGGGAATGGGCGCGAACGTAATCGTTACCGAGATTGACCCCATAAAGGGGCTTGAAGCCAAAATGGACGGATTCAACGTTATGCCGATGAGTGAAGCCTCGCCGCTGGGAGATTTTTTCTGTACTGTTACGGGAAACCTCAACGTCATTAGAAAAGAGCATTTCGTGAAGATGAAAACCGGCGCGATTGTCTGCAACTCCGGACATTTTGACGCGGAGATAGACCTTAAAAAACTCGCTTCAATCACAAAATCTACACGCGTGATAAGGGAGTATATTGAAGAACACACCCTGAAAAACGGGCGGAAAGTCAATATTCTCGGTCAGGGGCGGCTCGTCAATCTGGCGGCGGCGGAGGGGCATCCCTCAAGCGTGATGGACATGAGTTTCGCCAATCAGGCTCTTTCCTGTGAGTATCTTGTGAAAAAGGGCCGCAATCTCAAGCCCGATGTTTACGGTGTTCCCGAAAAACTGGATGCGCGAATTGCATCCATAAAACTGAAAGCGCTGGGAATAAATATAGACAAACTGACCTCGGAACAGAGAAAATACCTTAACTCATGGGAAGTGGGAACCTAAAACTCGTTGACAACTCCCCGTCTGAGTTAAGGGAATTGTTTGAAGGGCATCTGATTGTTGTTCAGGGACTTTCCGTAAACACAGCCAAAGCGTATTGCGCGGATATTGAAAAGTTTATTTCGTTTGTGAAAACAAATTCCCCGAAAGCCGATTTATCGGATGTTGGCCGCGGAGCAGTGAATGATTTTCTTGCTTCCCTGATGGACAGGGGCTTGAGCGCGCGTTCGGTTAACCGCTACCTTTCGTCTGTCAGAAAATTTTACAAGTTTCTGCAAAGCGAAAAAATTGTCGGCGCGGACCCGACTGAAGATGTGTCGGCACGCAGAACGGACAAAAACCTGCCGAAAGTGCTTTCCGAGGAAAACATTGGGAAAATCCTTGACGCTCCGGAGCTTGAAGCCGGCGGAAAGCCCGAAAACTTGAGAAATTCAGCCATTCTTGAACTGTTCTACGCCACCGGAATGCGCGTTTCCGAACTGTCGTCTCTTGAACTCAACTGGCTTCATGGAGACGGCGCGCAGGCATATCTTATGGTTCGCGGCAAGGGAGGCAAGGAACGTCTCATACCGATTGGCAGAAAGGCGCTTGAAAAAATTGACCTGTATGTCGGAGGCGCGAGGGATTCTCTACTCAAAGGCAGGCAGTCTCCGTATCTGTTTGTTTCGCGCAGGGGAACGTGTTTGACCAGACAGCAGTTGTGGAAAATGATAAAGTTTTACGCCGTAGTTGCCGGGATAAAGCAGAACATCAGTCCACACACAATGAGGCATTCATTCGCCACGCATTTGCTCAGCAGGGGGGCTGACCTCAGGACAATCCAAATGCTTCTCGGACACTCTGACATATCGGTTACTCAGATTTACACTTCGGTTGAGAGCGGTGAGATCCAGAGGCTCCATGACAAATTCCATCCGAGGGCTTGATGTTTTCCCTTGACCCTTTTCAGATTGCGGTAACGGCGGTTGCCATACTTTTTGTGCTGACCGTGCATGAGTTCAGTCACGCGCTCGTGGCGGACGCGCTTGGAGACAAAACCGCGCGGAGAATGGGGCGTCTTACGCTCAACCCCCTTTCTCATCTTGACCTTCTGGGTACCGTGCTGATGTTTGTAGCAGGGTTCGGGTGGGCAAAGCCCGTGCCGGTTGATTTGCGAAATCTTAAAAACCCCAAAACGGAGATGATTTACATTGCCGCCGCGGGGCCTTTGTCAAACATACTGACGGCGGTTATTGCCGGGGCGGCATTCCAGTTTCTCGCGAGCGGCGGCGCGGAAGGGGTTCTGTTCTCAAACGTCTGGGTTTTTATTGGAAATTTCCTGTTGTTGATTATTGTTTACAGTGTTGCGCTTGCGGTTTTCAACCTCATTCCCATTCCCCCGCTTGACGGCTCAAGGATTCTCTACGGACTTCTTCCGCACACGGCGGCGAATTTTTACGCGCGTTTTGAAAAATTTGGCATGCTTTTACTGTTCGGGATTTTTATTTTTGCCAGAGAGGGCGCGATGCGCGTACTGTGGACTCCGGTGAAGCAGTTGGTCATTCTTTTTACGGGAGAAAGCGGGATTTTATAAAAACGTCCAATGACTGAGCAAAAAACAGTTTCAGGTTCCGACCCCCGTAGCGGCGGTTTCTACACAGTTGACATTGAACAGTTTGAGGGTCCTTTGGACCTTCTGCTTTCCCTCGTGAAGAAAAGCGAAATCAATATTTACGATATTCCAATCGCGGAAGTCTCCGAACAATACAACAAGCAGTTGGAGATTATGCGCCGCGGCGATTTTGATTCGGTCGCGCAGTATCTTCCACTTCTCGCCGAACTGGGGCTTGTGAAGTCGAGAATGCTTTTGCCCAAAACCGAAGAAGATGAACACGAAGACGGAACCGACCCGCGTTTGGAACTCGCGCGGCGGCTGGTTGTGTATGAGCGGTTCAGAGACGCGGCGGCAAGAATGGGTGAGATAAGTTTGCTCGGCAGAGATGTGTTCGGAAAGGGTCTCAGATACTCAGAAGAGTTCGGTGAACCCGAAATTGAAACCGAAGTTGCGGCGAGCGGCGTGTGGCCCCTCATAGTAGCGCTTTGCGAAATGAGAGCCAGAATTAACGAAGGCGACGCCGAAGAGATATCTTTCACCATAGACCCCGTGTCGGTTGAGCAGAGAATCTCCGAGATACACGAAAAGATAAGGGAGAAGGGTGTCATTGATGATTTTAATATGCTTTTTGACGAAAAGCCGTCAAGAAGCCATATCGCCATTTCTTTTGTTGCTGTTCTTGAACTTGCGAGAAAAGAGGTTGTTGAACTGTTTCAGAAAAAACCATTTTCCGCGATAAAACTTTTATACTCGGAGGAAGAAAAAGATGGAGAAAAGCCGGATAAAGAAAATAATTGAAGCGGTGATTTTCGCGTCCGAATCACCCGTAAGCCCAGCGTCGCTTAAAAGTGGTTTGCCGGAACTTTCATCCGAGGATATTGCCGCTGCGTTCAATGAGGTCTCAAATGAGTGGAACGGCATGGACAGGGGCTTTGAGTTGGTGAAGGTCGCGGGCGGTTACCAGTTTCGCACGAAAAAAGAGTTTACGGAAGACATCACGGGCTTCAACAAAAAAATCAAAAAACTGCGGTTGAGCAAAGCAGCGCTTGAAGTGCTCGCCATCTCCGCGTATCAGCAACCGCTCACAAAAGCAGACATTGAGGAAATACGCGGCGTGGACTCCTCCGCGGTGGTCAACCTTCTTATGGAAAGGGGAATGCTTGAAATATGCGGAAGAAAAGATGTTCCCGGCAGACCGTTTCTCTATAAAACCACCGAGGAATTTCTTCAAACCTTTGGCATGGAAAACCTCTCAGACCTTCCCACGCTCAAAGAGATTGAGGAGATTGAAAAAGACCTCGGCGCGGAGCCGACTTTGCTCAGACCCGAACCGGAAACGCCCGAACCTCAACCCGAAGGTGATGATGCCTCCACCCCGCGGCCGGACAATTCACAGCCCCGCGATGGCGCGGAAAACTCTTGACTCTTCGGCGCGCATTTTTTCACGCTCTTTTTTCTTTTTATGCGTGTGTCCGGCAAGATGGGAAATGCCGTGAATGACGAGCCGTTTGATTTCCTCCTCAAATGTTATGCCGTAGAGGTCGGCGCGTCTGCGGGCCGTTTCAATTGAAATTGCGACATCGCCTGCGAGCCCTCCGGTGTTTTGCTCAAATGAGAGAACATCTGTTGTTTTTGAGATTTTCCTGTAGGTTTTGTTGAGTTCTCTCATCTCATTGTCATCAATAATGGCAATGCTGACATCGCCTCCCGGCGAGAGCAGGGCGGTGGCTTTGCGGGCGCAAAGGGTGATTAGTTTAAGGTGCTTTTTCTCCGCAAGACCGCTCCGGTCTGTAATGGAGATGGAAATGTTTCTTGCGCCGCGCTCTGTGAACATAGCTGAATAATATATAATTTCCAATCGTCATGCCCGTCAGTAACAAAAAACGCTCAGTGCCTCTCGTGGCAATTGTGGGCAGACCTAACGTCGGAAAATCAACTCTGTTCAACAGAATCACCGGAACGGACAAAGCCATTGTGGAGTCCGTGCCCGGGGTTACGAGAGACAGAATTTACTCCGATATGAATTGGAACGGCAGAAATTTCTCCGTTGTGGATACGGCGGGACTTGAGCCGCTCGGGAGAGACGCCGCTCCGCCGGGCGCGAAGGAGCAGGCGGCAATTGCCATTGAGGAAGCGGATTTAATAGTGATGCTTACCAACGGAATGGAGAACCCCGTTCCCGAAGACATTGAGATTATGCGGATGCTCAGAAAAAGCGGAAAAGAGGTTTTCTGCTTTGTGAACAAGATTGACCACGAAAAGCATGAGAAGTTCGTTGATAATTTTCACTTTCTCGGAGAGGTGAAAATGAGGGGGATTTCCGCTCTTCACGGGCGTAACACATATGAACTTCTTGATGACATTACCGCCGCGCTTCCGCCTGCAAAAGCGGAAAAGAATGGCGCCGCGGACGAGCCCATACGGATTGCCGTTTTAGGAAAGCCCAATGTCGGCAAGTCCACGCTTGTGAACACAATCCTCCAAAAAGAGAGGATGATAACAAGTCCCGTTCCCGGAACTACACGTGATTCGGTTGATGTTCCGTTTGAATACGGCGGGGGAAAATACGTCATTACCGACACGGCGGGCGTGCGGAGAAGAGCAAAAATCGGAGGTTCTGTTGAGCGGCTTGGAACACTCAAAGCGATAAGAAGCATAGCGGCGTGCGATGTGGCGGTGCTTATGATAGACGCGTCCGAGGGGCCATCCCGTCAGGACACTCGCCTCGCGGGTCTTATAGAAGACAGGGGCAAATCCGCTATAATAGCCTTGAATAAATGGGATCTTGCGCCTCAAGCCGCGCGCGAGACTAAAGATATTGGCAGGAAAACCGTGCAACGTCTCGGTGGAGCGCTCTATTTTTCCAAAACGGTAACAATCTCCGCCCTTGAGGGTAAAAAAATCAACCGGCTTTTTGACTGTGTGACTAAAGCGCACAAATGGCACAGGGAAAAAATTCCCACCAGAAAACTAAATGACTTTCTCAAGAGAGCCGTAAAAGGGGGGCCTTCCGTTTTTCGCGGTCGCGAGTTCAAGGCGTATTATATTAGTCAGGTTCGCGTTGAGCCGCCGGGTTTTGTTATTTTCACAAACGCCACATCTATGGCGGTGCCTGCTAATTATTCAAAATATATTGAGCACGGAATACGGAAAGAGTTTGGTTTTGAGGGGACGCCGATTCGGCTGTTTTTCCGCAAGAGGGAAAATAAAGATGTCGTCAAGCGAGGCTGATTTCAATCCTCTGTAAGCACGGATTGGACCTCAGCCGTTTTGTCTTTTGCCGAATACAAACTCTTCGCGCGCCGTTGTCCCGCTTGCCCCATTGATTTTCTCAAATCTTCGTCTTCAATAAGTCTGAGGACGCTTTCGGTCATGTGCGAATCGTCTCCGGGGGGGCTTAAAATTCCCGTAACGCCGTCCTCAACGGATTCCTCTATGCCTCCCACTTTGAAACCCGTAACCGGTATCGCGAAAGACATTGCCTCTATGACCGAACGCGGAAACGGGTCGGGGTAATTGGACGGCATCAGGAAGATGTCAAAATCTGCGAGGCAGCCTGACACATCTTTCCTGAAACCCGTAAAAACAAAACAGTCCGCGATTCCCATGTGCTCAACGCGCGCTTTTATTTCAGACAAATGATTTTTCGCGAAAAAACCGGGCGTGTCGCCGACAATCACGAACTTGATTTTGTTTCTCAAATCTCCGTTTTTCAAAAGAGTCGCCGCCACTTCAATCATATGCTTGTATCCTTTGCGCGGAACCACTCTTCCGGTGTTTCCGATTATGATTGAGTCTTCGGGGATGGAAAACTCCTTTCTCAAAACTCCGCTTGAAGTCCGGCGTTCAAAATCTTCCGGGTCTATGCCGTTGTATATCACGCGCACTTTGGGGTTGTCGCCGAACTGCAGGGCGGTTGCTCGCGAAACGCAGATTATTTTTTTTACCGCGCTCAAAGAGGCGAGGCGGGTTATCACGAATTTGAGAAAACGGACTTGCTGTATGTTTCTCACATGCCAGACCACGGGGCGCCGGTGAATCAAGCCGATAAAAGCGCCGGTGATTTTCGCTATTGTGCCGTTGCAGTGGATTAAATCTATGCGCAGTTCGCGCAACAATCCGCCGCAATTGAAAACAAGCGCGGCTATCCTTACAATGTTCACGACCGCGTAGGCGGTTTTTAGAAAAGCTGTCAGCGCGGGGGCTAAAAAGCCCGCCGCCTCCGGTTTTATGGAGAGTCTTGCGGAAACGGGGCGGAAAAACCCGTCGGGAAAACGGGAATCAATAATGACATCGCGGTATATGCCTTCTTCTTTGAGCCGTTCGGAAAAGATGTCATCTCGCGGGATTAGAACAAAAGGGCGGATGATTTTTCTGTCAATATGTTTGAGGATGTAGAAAAGACTTCGCCCGGGTCCGCCATCCCGAACGGAATGGTTGATGAACAAAACTCTTTTTTCGCTGTTTTCAGACTTCATTTGACGGCTCTTTGGAACGACTTAATTTAACACAAAGTGCGTTGGTGTGCTTCTTGAATATCAACGCTTTACAATATAGGATTTTGCCCTGCACGGATTGATTGTTCGTCTTGAGACCGGAAAGAGGCGAACAGGTTTTTTCTAATGCCAACTTCATCAAAGAAAAGCAAAAGCGCGAAAGGCGGCACACCGAAACTTATATGGTTCAACGGCTCATTTGTTTCATGGAATGACGCCAATGTTCATATCCTGACCCACACACTTCACTACGGAATGGGGGTTTTTGAAGGTATCAGGGCTTATAAAAGCGCCAAAAACGGGCGCACCGCGGTTTTGAAACTCAGCGCCCATATTGACAGATTTTTCATGTCCGCCCACATTGCCGGAATGAAGATTCCTCACACGAAGAAAACAATAAGACGTGCGATTTTTGAACTGCTGGAAAAAAACCGTCTTGAAGAAGCGTATATCCGCCCAATCTCTTTTCTTGGTTCGGGCACAATGGGTATTTTGCCCGCGAAGAATCCGGTCGGCACGGCAATTGCCGCTTGGAACTGGGGCGCGTATCTAGGAAGCGACGGACTCAACAATGGCATCAGGACAAAAATTTCCTCATACACGCGCATGCATGTCAATTCGTTTATGACAAAGGCGAAAATCTGCGGCAACTATGTCAATTCGGTTCTTGCCAAGCAGGAGGCGGTTTCCACCGGTTTTGACGAAGCTATTCTTCTGGACGCCGAGGGGTTTGTCTCCGAAGGTAGCGGCGAGAACATTTTTATTGTCCGCAACGGCGTCATAAAAACGCCTCCGCTGTCTTCCGCGCTTGAAGGGATAACGCGCGGATGTGTAATCCGCCTTGCTACTGATGAGGGCATTGAACTGCGCGAACAGAGGTTCACAAGAGACGAGCTTTACAGTGCGGACGAAATTTTTCTGACCGGCACCGCGGCGGAAATAACCCCCGTGCGCGAAGTGGACAACAGAAAAATCAATACCGGAAAGCCGGGAGCAATTACGAAAAAACTTCAAAATGCGTTTTTTGAAATTACGCGGGCGGAAAACGGAAAATACGGAGAGTGGCTTGAAACCAAGCCGTAAACACATCGTATGTGTTAGAATTCAAAGAGATGTCCAAACCCTCAATTCAAATTTTCAAAGACGGTCCCATTATCGTGTCAGGCGATTTTGATCTTCTGGACTCAAACGGCGACAAGATTGAATGTGGAGACAAATCCGCCCTGTGCAGATGTGGAGAGTCTTCAAACAAGCCGTTTTGTGACGGAACGCATAAGAAAAACGGTTTCAAAGATGAGAAAAACGGCTGACCGCGAGGAGTGAAAATGGTTTTAACCCCGTCAAATATGGTGCCGCTCGGAATGAAAGCGCCGGATTTCAACCTTCCTGATGTTGTAAGCGGAGAGAACAAAACCCTCGCCAATTTCAAGTCCGATATTGCGACTGTTGTTATGTTCATCTGCAACCACTGTCCGTATGTGAAGCACATTCAACCCGGGTTGGTCAGTCTCGCGGACGATTACATCGCCAGAGGCGTGTCCTTTGTCGCGCTAAACTCAAATGATGTGGAAAACTATCCCGATGATTCCCCCGACAAGATGCTGGAAGACGCGAAGCGTTTGAACTATCCGTTTTCGTATCTTTTCGACGAAAATCAGGAAATTGCCAGAGCGTATGACGCAGCATGCACTCCCGACTTTTTTGTTTTTGACAGGGATTTTTCCTGCGTGTATCGCGGGCAGATGGACAATTCCCGTCCTGAGAATGGCAAGCCCGTAACCGGGGCGGACTTAAGAGCCGCGCTTGATGCCGTAATTGCCGGAGAGGCGCTTTCGGAAAGTCAGATTCCGAGCATGGGTTGCAACATTAAATGGAAGAAGTGAGCGGCGCCGTCAAAACTTGACGCCTCTGATTCCAACCGTTTCGTTAAAAATCTTTTCTTCTCCGTTCGAAGAATCCTCATCAACCGCAAAATACCCCTTTCTTTCAAATTGAAAAACATCTCCCATTTTCGCGTTTTCCAATGACGGCTCAACCAAAACGCCGTTCAGAACCCGAAGCGAATTCGGATTGACCGGATCGTCCACGCCGGGGGTCTTTTCGGTAAAAAGTTTGTCGTAAAGCCGTACTTGGGCTTTTTTGCAGTGTTTCGCGCTGACCCAGTGTATTGTCGCCTTGACTTTTCTGCCGTCCGGTGCCTGCCCTCCCTTTGTTTCAGGGTCGTATTCACAATGCAACTCCGTGACTTTGCCATTTGAGTCTTTTACGACTTCAACACAGGTGACAAAATACGCGTATCTCAACCGGACCTCTGCGCCCGGAGCGAGACGGTGAAACTTTTTGGACGGGTTTTCCATAAAATCTTCGTGCTCAATGTACAATTCGCGCGAAAATGGCACCTGCCTTTCTCCGGTGCCCGGGTCTTCGGGATTGTTCACGGCGGGTAGGGATTCTTCCTCGTCCTGTGGAAAATTCGTTATCACAAGTTTGAGAGGTTCAAGAACCGCCATGCGTCTCGGCGCGATTTTATTCAAAGTTTCTCTGACAGTGTGTTCAAGTAAATCCGCTTCAATGACGCTTTTCTGTTTCGTAACTCCAATTTTGTCGCAAAAACTCCTTATGGCTTCGGGCGGGTATCCGCGCCGTCTCATTCCCGATATTGTCGGCATTCGCGGGTCGTCCCATCCGTTCACAATGTTTTTCTCAACAATCTCAGACAGTTTTCTTTTGCTCATAACCGTATGGCTCAGCTCAAGTCGCGCGAACTCAATTTGGCACGGATTACCACCCGTCTGAGTGGCAAAACGTTCAACAAACCAGTTGTAAAGCGGGCGGTGGTCTTCAAACTCCAACGTGCAAAGAGAGTGTGTTATTCCCTCAATCGCATCTGAAAGCGGATGCGCGAAATCGTAAGTCGGATATATGCTCCATTTTTCTCCGGTTTTGTGGTGAGGGGTTTTAATTACGCGGTAAATTACGGGGTCGCGCATATTGATGTTGCCCGAAGTCATGTCAATTTTCGCCCTCAGAACTTTTTCGCCCTCGGAGAATTTTCTCTCTTTCATTTCCTTGAAAAGTGTCAGGTTTTCGTTCGCCGTTCTATTCCTGAAAGGGCTGTTTCTGCCCGGTTCGGTCAATGTGCCACGATATTGGCGTATTTCTTCCGCACTCAGGTCGTCAACATAGGCGGAGTCATTTTCTATGAGATTAACGGCGAATTCATACAGTTTTTCGAAGTAGTCCGAAGCAAAAAAGAGGCGGTCTTCCCAGTCAAAACCGAGCCATTGTATGTCGTTCTTAATCGCTTCAATAAACTCTTCACTCTCTTTTTGAGGGTTAGTGTCATCAAATCTCAGGTTGCAGGTTCCCTTTCCCTCCGCAACTGAAAAGTTGAGGCATATTGATTTTGCGTGTCCGATATGCAGAAACCCGTTGGGTTCGGGAGGAAAGCGTGTCACAATTTTTTTTCCGCCGTGAGAGTCGTGCGCAATGATTTCCCTTATGAAGTCTTTTTTGCCGGAGTCCGTCATTGAATTTTGGATTATAACACTCCGCCTTTACAGTTCACACCTCAAATTTCAACTATGTTATAATTCCAAAAGTGGTAGTTGCCCCCTCAATATTAGCGGCGGATTTCACAAAACTCGGCGAACAGGTTCTTACGGTTGCCGAAGCTGGAGCCGACTGGATTCATGTTGATGTTATGGACGGCTGTTTTGTTCCAAACATAAGCATTGGCGTTCCCGTTGTGCGGTCTCTTTCAACAATTTCGTGTCCGCCGATGGACGTTCATTTAATGATTAACAATCCTGAAAAAATTGTTGAGTCCTTTGCGAGCGCGGGAGGAAACAGAATCAACAACATAACGGTCCAGATTGAAGCCACCAAAGACATCGCTTCGGCGCTTGAAGAAATACGCGCTCTTGGAGTCAAAGCCGGAGTTGCCATCAATCCGTCCACCCCTGTTTCCGTTCTTGAATCGGTCTTGCGGCATGCCGACATTGTGCTCGTGATGTCTGTTGAGCCGGGTTTTTCGGGACAGAGCTTTCTTGAACCCTCACTGAAAAAAATAGAGGACTTGCGCGAAATGCTTGGAGTTCCGGGCGAGGGTGTCCCGATTTTGGAAGTTGACGGAGGCATAGAGATTGAGAAAGCCAGAGCGGTTTTCAAAGCCGGCGCGGATGCCGTTGTGAGCGGTTCGGGCATTTTCGGGCGTCCGGATATTGCCGAAGCGGTCAGGGAGATGAAAGCGATAGATGTCTGACGCCGCGTACATCAGGGAAATCACTGATTATTTCTGCTCGCTGACCGGCAAAGCGGGCATAATTTCATCGGAGGATAAGTACACCATTTTGGAGTTGCGAAGCAATGGGGTTTCCAAAGAAGATGTATTTCTAGGGATAAAAGAAGCGCTCAAAACCACCGTGCGCGAGCCAAAAAAACTTACAATTACACAATGCGCGCGCTTCATTCGTTCACATGGCGGGGCGGAGAAACCGCGCCGGTCCGCGCCGACTGAAACCCACTCCGCTATAGTGCAAATCTCCCGGAAACTCGCTGCCGCTATTGAGCAAACGGACAATGAGAACGTCAAAACATGCCTCCAAAACGCGCAGAAAAAACTTTCAAATCCCGCATCCCGCCGTGAAGGGGTTGTGGAGTTTCTTGAAGCCCTGCGCGAGCAAGTCTGTGCTGAACTTATAATGGGTTTTGATTCCGCGCTGGCGGAAAGAATAAAACACCGCGCCGGTGAAACCATTGCTTCATCGGGCAGAAATTTCATCAATGAAAACGAAAAAAATAAAGCCCTTGCGGCTTTCATAAACGATTTGGTAATCAAAGAGACGGGGATGCAAAAACTGTTTTCTTTAGAGGATATGTGAAGTGGCCGATTGCGAAAAATGCAGAGGGTTGGGGTGCAGAGTGACTCGCGGCGAACGGTTCGCCCACGCCGAAGTGTGCGACTGCAAAAAGGATTGTGAAGAATGTGGTGGCAGCGGACTGGTTGTTGAAAACAAGGAAGGTTACAGATACGCCTCTCCGTGTCCGTACTGCGGCGCGGTGCTGAAAAATATGAAAAAATACAACAACGCGAAAATTCCCGCCGCGATGTATTCAGCCAGTTTAAAATCAGGCGGCGGAAGCCGCTCAATTGTGAAAGCGATTACTTATATGAAAGACTTCGTCAAGAAATATCCGCAGGAAAAAGGTTTTGTTCTTTACGGCTCCGCCGGACGCGGGAAAAGCAGTTTTGCCGCCGCAGTTCTTAAAGGTTTGACCCTGAAAAACGGAAAAGACGGGCTGTTTTGCGATTTTAACGACCTGATACTTCAACTGAAAGGCAGAGAAGAAGGGGTTTCTGAGATTGCCTTGCTTGCTCCGTATTTTGAAACAGAGGTTCTTGTTATTGACGGCATCGGCATGGACTCACGCCCTTTAACGGAATGGGAAAAAACCGTTCTTGAAAACATAATTTCCTCAAGATACAGAGAGAATAAAAAGATAATTTTGACCACTAAACACGGCAAAAGCGATCTTGAAGAGGAAATAGGGAGTCAGGCCTTTTCTAAAATCAACACGATGTGTGAATTTGCCGGACTTGATTGAGCCCAGTCTCACAAAACCAAGTTTCTTACCTCGCCTGCGAAAAAAAGCGAGCCCGTAACACACAGGGGAAGGGAGGTTTCTTCGGCTTTTTTGAGAGCCTCCTCAGGATTGTCCGCCGTCTCAACTTCAATTCCTTCCGGTGCGAATTTCAAAAGTTTTGCCGCGTCCGCGCTTCTGCCGCTTTTTGAGCGGGTTAAAATCAGGCGTGAACAGACAGGTTTTATCATCCTTAAAAATTCCGCGTGATTTTTATCATCTGACATTGCCACGATAAAAACAAACCGCTCATACGGATGATTTTCTGCGATGGTTTCAGCGAGCCGTCGCGCCGATTCGGTGTTGTGAGCTCCGTCTATAATCAAGGGTGGATTTTTTCTGACGTACTCCATTCTCGCCCCAACCCTGACTTTTTCAATCGCCTCCTTTGCCTTTTCAGGTGGAATATCAAACCCCCGCGTTGCGATTGTTTCCGCGCAGGCAAGGGCTATCGCGGCATTAGAGACTTGGAAACGCCCTCTCATCGCGGGAATTATATTTTCAATTTCCCAAACCTTTCCCGAATACGAAAAACCACCGTTGTTTTCTGTGCATTTAAAATCTTCTCTATTTTTCAAAATCGGAGATTTTTTTTCGGCGCATATTTTTTCTATCACGGCAAGAGTCGCGTCGCGGGCTCCCGTAATAAGGGGGATGCCATGTTTTGCTATTCCCGCTTTCTCGGCGGCTATTTTTTCCTTGGTGTTTCCAAGGTGTTGTGTGTGATCAATAGAGATGTTTGTAATCGCGCAAACAAGCGGGCGCGCGGTATTCACCGCATCCCATCTTCCGCCCATGCCGGTTTCCAGCACCGCGAAATCAACCTCTTGTTCCTTGAAGAATATAAACGCGGCGGCGGTAAGGAGTTCAAAATAGCTTGGGCGGATATTCTTGTTTTTACAAATGCCGTGAACCCTTTCAATCAGTTCGTTCAAATTTCTATCCTCTATGTCGTTTCCGTTTATTTTTATTCTCTCTCCGACCCGCACGAGGTGGGGAGACGTGTAAAGTCCGGTTGAAAAACCTGCCCGGAAAAGAATTTCCGCAAGCATTGCGGAGGTGGAAGTTTTGCCGTTTGTTCCCGCGATGACGGCGGTTTTTATTTCAAGGTGCGGGTCTCCGAGGGCGTGGAGTATTTCCGTAATCCTTTCAAGTCCCGGCTTTATAGAATGCTGATTAAGTGAACGAAGATATTCCAGTCCGTTCATTTTCAAGACTCAAGGATAACGACCGCGACGCTGTGGGATTTTTCATGCGATATGGAAAGGTGTATGTGTTTCGCGCCAATTTTGCGCGCGAAATCATCCGCTTTGCCGGAAAGTTGTACAAACGGTTTGCCGCGCCGGTCTCTGATAATTTCAATGTCGGAGAACGCTATGCCGTATCTGAAGCCCGTTCCCAGCGATTTGACAAGCGCCTCTTTCGCCGCGAACGAAGCGCCAATTGTCCGCTCATCACCGTTAAATTGATTGAACCGTTTTCTCTCCGTTTTAGAAAAAAGCCGCATTAGAAACTTGCCTTTGTGCCGCGAAATTACCCGCGCGATTCTGGCATTTTCAACAATATCTGTCCCAATTCCGATTATCATTATCTTTAAACGGCGTTAATTTTTTTAATCATATCTCTCACGGCTTTTTCAATTCCGTCAAAAACTGCTCGTGCGATTATTCCGTATCCTATGTTCAATTCCTCAACACCCTCAATTTTCGCAATAGAATTCACATTTTCATAATCAAGTCCGTGCCCTGCGGAAACCCTTAAATCACAATCCCGTGCCAGAAAAACGGCTTTTTCTATCGCTCGCAGTTCGTTTTCTTTTTGAATTCCGTTCGCGCACGCCCACTTGCCCGTGTGAATTTCCACCATGTCCGCGCCTATGTCCGCCGCCGTTTTTATCTGATCAAAATCCGGCTCAACGAACAAACTCACCATTATTTTTTTTTCGGATAGTTCGGAGATGACTTCCTTAACCCGCGACTGGTTTCCCGAAACGTCAAGCCCTCCTTCGGTTGTCAATTCCTCACGTTTTTCCGGGACAATTGTTGCCATGTCAGGAAGCACGGAGAGGGTGATTTTTACCATTTCATCGGTTGCCGCCATTTCCATGTTCAGTTTTGTTTTTATCGCTTTTCTGAGTTCGTAGATGTCATTGTCCTGAATATGCCTCCTGTCTTCGCGTAAATGCGCGACAATTCCGGCGCCGCCTGCTTTTTCAGCCGCGAGCGCGGCTTTGACGGGGCTTGGCCCGCTTTCTCCTCTCGCCTGTCTCAATGTGGCGACATGGTCTATGTTGACGTTCAGATTCATCCGATTCTCCGCTCAATAATTCCGGCAAGTTCACTCGCGGCTTGCTCAATCGCATCAGAATTTTCCCCTTCAATGAGAATTCTGGCAAGTGGCTCCGTCCCCGAATAGCGGATAAGAATTCTGCCGGTTTTACCGAGTTGTTTTTCAAGTTTTGCCACGGTTTCAGGCAGTCCGGGTATTGTGTCAAAGGGCTCTCCGCGCGAAATTTTCACATTTTTCAAAGTTTGCGGAAAAAGTTCAAATTCAGGAAGAAGCCGCGAAAGCGGTTTGTTATTTTTCTTTACGATGTCCGCCATGAGCAGGGCGGCAAGCAGTCCGTCTCCGTTTGTGCTGTGGTCTGAAAAAATGAGATGTCCTGATTGTTCGCCGCCGAAATTCACTCCGGAATTTCGCATCATATCCGCCACATTTCTGTCCCCGACATTGGCTCTGAAAAGTTTGATTCCAATTTCTTCAAGGAAAATTTCAAGCCCCTTGTTACTCATAACAGTCGCAACAATTTGCGGCTTTTTAAGCGTTCCATTTTTCAACATTTCCCGTGCGAAAAGGGCGAGAATGATGTCGCCGTCCACTTCGTTACCGTTTTCATCGCAGAAAGAGACTCTGTCTCCGTCTCCATCAAGAGATGCTCCGAAAAGCGCGCTGCTTTGCCTGATTTCATTGCCGAGCGACGCGGTTTCAAGGCTTCCGCAGCCCTTGTTTATGTTTTCGCCGTTAGGTTCTATGCCGATTACGGATAGTTTCGCGCCGGTTTTTTCAAAAACCTCAGGAGCTATTTCGAACATCGCACCGTTTGCGCAATCAAGCGCGATTTGAATTTGAGAAAAATCGCGCGCGTCTTTCACGGAGTTTTCAAGGAATCTTGAATATGTTTCATGCCATTTTGATTTTTCGTTTGAATTCAAAGAGTTTTCCGATTCGGGTGGCGGCTCGTTCAACTTTTCAAAACATTCTTCAATCTCTCTTTCAATCTCGTCCGGGATTTTGCAGCCCTCGGCGTTGAAGATTTTGAAGCCGTTGTATTCCGGCGGATTATGTGAGGCGGAAATCATAATTCCCGCATCCGCGCGATTTTGAAAAAGCAGGGAAACAACTGCCGGAGTCGGGCAGACCCCGGCACAAACGGTTTTGGCTCCGCCACTAATAAGCCCTTTGCAAAGATTTTCCTGAAGTTTGTCGCCGTTTTTTCTTGTGTCACGCCCGATAACGACTTGTGGTGAATCCACCCGTTTTGCAAGAGTTTGCGCTACTACAAAACCGATTTGACGGGAGCCGGTTTTGTCTATCGGGAAATCGCCGGAATGTCCTCTTATTCCGTCAGTGCCAAACAGTTTTAGCGGCACTCTATTTTTTCGACTCCAAAGTGAGTTTGACGGTTTTCGGCACTATTTCCACCACACTTATTTTGTCCTTATGCGGATAATCGTAAATCACTTCCACTCTCATTGATGAGCCAGTGGAAAGTTTTTTTATGAACTTCTCATTGATGGAGATTTTTATATCCTCTCCGTAAAGTTTGTTTATCAGAGAATAGGGCCCTTGAAACTTTATGTTCACAGCCTCCGGTTCTATTGAGATTTTTTTATCTTCGGGAATTTTGCCCGTTTTTACTTTCAATCCTTTAAATGTTTTTTCGATGGAAGTCTCAACGATTTTGACGCTTATTTTTACAGTTTGAATCTCCGAGAACTCAATGCGGGAGTCAGGGGATATAAGCTCCGCATCCACCGAGAAAGCCGATGTTTCCTTTTCAATGGAGACCGGAACCGTTTTTACCTCTGTTATATTGCGGATGACTTTGCCGGGACCTTTGATTCTGACCGTTGAGGGTATGATTTTCGCCTCGCCTTTAATTTGATAGCCAAGCGACGGGTCGCCCATTTCTGTTTTTACCGCCACGAATTTTTCAACGGTTGTGTCTATGTCAAGATTGATTTCGCGCGGACTTATGCTGACAATTTGCACATTTCGCGGAAGGTTTACCGATTCGAGGTTGATACGGTGTGTGTAAATTCCTCTGGTTTTGCCACTCAAATCCACATCTATTGAAGTGTTGGTTTTCAAAACCGATGAGACCTGGCTGCGCGTTCCCTTGATTCTGATTTTTATATTGCTCGGCAGGTACGGTTTGTTGCTGAGAATAAAACTTGAAGAAAGGTTGAGGTAATTAATGGGTATCTCAACATTTTTTTCCAAATCTGATTCATAATTTGCAGTGAACCACATGGTGCCCGCGAGAAAAAATGCAACCACGAGCCGTCCAAAACTGATGGTTGTAAATCTTTTCAGCAGATTTCTGAGTTTGCCGCCTATCCATGCACCGAGAGCAGTCGGCATCATTTTATTCTTGAAGCTAGCTGCTTTATCTGTTTGCTGCGTAGCGTGTGCGGAATTTTTTTTATTTTGCGGAGATGTCATGGTTTTTCTCTTCAGTTTTGTCTGTTCCTTTAAGCAGAATTCCAAGCCTGTTTCTGAGTGTGTTTATTTTTATTGCAGGGTTGATTTTGCCCTGAGCGACAAGTGAAATTTCCCCTCTTTCCTCAGACACAACAACAACTGTTGCGTCTGTTTCATTTGACAGTCCGAACGCGGCGCGGTGGCGTGTTCCCAGATGATTGGGAATATCAGGGTTTGTATCTATCGGGAAAAAGCAACCCGCTGAAGTTATTTTGTTTGTCTGAATCAGCACCCCTCCGTCGTGCAGGGGTGAACCGGGGTTGAATATGCTTATCAGGATTTCCGCAGACACCTCCGTATTGACCACAATCCCGCTCTCCGCATAATCCAGAAGACTGTTGCTTCTCTCAATTGCTATTATCGCGCCTATCTTGCGGTTTGCCAGATAGTTTACCGCCTTGACAACCTCGTCAACTGTTTTCTCTTTGTAGTCGGAATGTTTGAAAAATTTCTGAAAAGGAGAGCCGCGCCCGATGCTCGTGAGCGCTTTTCTTATGTCACCCTGGAACAGAATGACAATAATTATGATTATCGAGCTCAGGAACTCTCCAAGGAACCAGTTGATCGTGAACAGCCCGATTTTCCCCGACAAAAGATAGAAGACGAAAAGAAAAAACAAACCGGCTATCATCTGTATGGCGCGTTTGCCTTCAAGCAGGGAAATCAGTTTGTAAATGACAAAGGTTACAAAAAGAAGGTCAAAGGCATCCTTGAGACCAAAGCCGCCTGAAAAGTCCAGCGAGAAAATTTCAATAATTTCGCTCATGTCGCACCGCTCTTTATCGCGTCCGACATTTTAGCAACACGGGCCATTTCTTTTACATCGTGAACGCGTACAATTGAAGCTCCTTTCATCACCGCTATTGCCACGGTTGCGGCGGTTCCCTCAAGTCTTTCCTCGGGCGGAAGTCCGCCGAGCGTTACGCCTATGAATGATTTGCGTGAAGTTCCAACCATTACGGGCGCGGCAACTTCCGAAAACTCTTCAAGCCGGTTCAGGATTTCAAGGTTTTGCTCTCCGGTTTTTCCGAAACCGATTCCCGGATCAACGATTATGGATTCGGCACTCACTCCCGCCTCGGTTGCCTTGTCAATCGATTTGTTGAGCGCTTCCTTGACCTCCGTTACAACGCATTCATAGTCCGCGCATTTCTGCATTTTGCACGGGCGTGCGGGTGTGTGCGAAAGGACAATCGCCGCCCCCGCTTCGGCAACCTTGTTTGCAATGGAGTCTTCAAAGGTCAATCCGCTTATGTCATTTATCATCGCCGCGCCGTTTTCAAGAGCACGTCCGGCGACTGAGGTCTTGGTGGTATCCACGGAGAAAATAATGTCGGGAAACTCTTTCGCACACTTTTCAAGAACGGGCATCAGACGGTTTGTTTCCTCCTCTTCGGAAACCGGAACCGAACCCGGACGCGTGGATTCCGCCCCCACGTCCACGATGTCTGCTCCTTCGGAGAGCATTTGCTCAATTCTGAAAAGAGACTCGTCAACGGTTCCGCAACATCTGCTTTTTTTGTAAAAAGAATCGGGAGTCAGGTTCAAAGCGCCCATTACGAGCGTTTTTGTTATGTCAAAGGTTTTGTCTTTTATTCTCAGAGGGCGCATTTGCTGCGTGTTTTTTTTTGCGCCGTTTTTCATTATGTGGGGCTGGGTGTCATTTTGGGATTTGTTTCCGTGTGCGTTTCATTTTTGAAATGTTTAGCAAAAAGATCCGACGCACCCATTATTTCGTCAATTTCAGACCCGCTTATACTTTCCTTTTTGAGAAGCCGTTTGGCGACTGATTTTAGAATGCCAATGTTGTTAAGCAGGGTTTGTTTGCTTTTTTCGTAGTTAGTTTCCACAATCGCCTTGATTTCCCTGTCTATTTCTTCGGCGGTGTTTTGGCTGTGGTCAACGGTCCTCGCAAACTCTTTGCCGAGGAAAATCTGCTCGTCCGTTTTGGAGAGTGATATGGGGCCTATTTTTTCGCTCATGCCCCAATTACAGACCATCTTTCTGGCTATCTCCGTCACTCTTTCTAAATCATTACTGGCTCCGCTTGTGCGCTCGTCGAAAATAATTTCCTCCGCCGCGCGCCCGCCGAGCAGAACCATAATCAATGTGTTCAAATAAGAGCGTGACTGCGTGTATTTATCCTCTTCGGGAATCTGCTGAGTAAGCCCCAGAGCCATTCCACGAGGAATAATCGTTACCTTGTGCACGGGGTCCGCGCCCGGGGTAAGTTTTGCGACAACGGCGTGCCCAGCTTCGTGGTAGGCGGTTACCTCACGCTCTTTTTTACTGACAACCAGACTTTTTCTCTCTGATCCCATCATCACCTTGTCTTTGGCGAATTCAAAGTTTTCCATTGAGATTACTTTGTTCCCAGTTCGCGCCGCGCGAAGAGCGGCTTCGTTAACGAGATTTTCCAAATCCGCGCCTGAAAAACCCGGTGTTGAGCGTGCGATGACGGCCAAATCAACATTTTGATGAAGTGGGGTTTCCTCCGAATGAACCTTCAAAATGGCTTCGCGCCCTTTGAGGTCAGGTTTTGGGACAACTATCTGTCTGTCAAACCGTCCGGGGCGCAGAAGGGCGGGGTCAAGAACATCGGGGCGGTTAGTCGCCGCGATAACTATTGTTCCCTCATTGTTTTCAAAACCGTCCATTTCCACAAGAAGTTGATTGAGTGTCTGCTCCCTTTCGTCGTGCCCTCCCCCGAGCCCGGCTCCTCTGTGCCTGCCGACTGCGTCAAGTTCGTCAACGAAAATTATGCAGGGTGAATTCTTCTTCGCCTGACTGAAAAGGTCTCTGACCCTTGATGCTCCCACGCCGACAAACATCTCCACAAAGTCGCTTCCGCTTATAAGAAAGAAAGGCACGTCCGCTTCTCCGGCAATGGCGCGGGCGAGAAGCGTTTTTCCGGTTCCCGGGGGACCGACAAGCAAAACCCCTTTGGGGATTCTGCCTCCGATGGAAGTGAATTTCATCGGACTTTTTAAAAACTCCACGATTTCGCCAACTTCTTCCTTTGCTTCGTCAACTCCCGCCACATCTTTGAAAGTGATTTTGTTGTTGTCTTTATCCAGCATTTTCGCTTTGTTTTTTCCGAAAGACATTGCTCGTGAACCGCCCGTTTGAGCCTGACGCAGGAACAAAATCATAAGCAGAATCAGGAACAGAAACGGTCCCCAACTGATGAGGAGTTTTCCGAAAGTTCTGCCGGAATCTTTTTCGTAACTGAAAGTTGCGCCACTGTTGATTAACTGTTGAAGCAAGTGGTCTTCGCTCACGGGTCCGAATGTTGTGAACTGAACCTGAGAGTGCGGCTCATTGCTTTTGCGTGCGGCGGCAACGTCGGTGGGTGCGGTTTTGGGCGGGAAGAACCCTTTGGTGAATGAGCCCTCAACAAGGCTGTTTTCAAGAGTGATTTTGACTTCACCTACTTTTCCGTCTTCAAGGTGTGAGAGGAACTGGCTGTATGATATTTCCAACGGTTTGCTGGTTGCCGGCCCCCTAAACTGATAATATGCCACCAGTCCGACAAAAATCAGCAACCAGAGAAATATGTTCTTGAATATACCGCTTTTCATTTAGTTTTCACTCAAGTGAAAATATCACACGCGGCGGTGTGTTTCAATCCATACTATTTTACCGAGAGATAGCGGTCTCCGGAGTCGCAGACAATCGTAACCGCGCGTTTTCCCGCGCCAAGTTCCAGAGCCACTTTCATTGCCGCCGTGTAGTTTGCCCCTGATGACATTCCGGCAAACAGCCCGTTGTTTTGCGCGAGTTCGGCAACTCCGCTCCGCGCTTCATCTTCCGTAACGGCGATTACGCGGTCATAGGAGTTAGAGTCCAGAATGTCCGGCACAAAACCGACGCCGATACCGGGTATTGAGTGCTTTCCAGCTTTGCCACCGGACAAAACCGCCGATGAAGCGGGCTCAACGGCGACAACTTCCGTGTCCGAAAAGATTTTTTTTATCTCTGTTCCCACGCCCGTAATCGTTCCTCCGGTGCCGACTCCCATAATGAAGGCGTCTATTTCGGGCGCGCCTGTTTCTTCCATCTGTGTGATGATTTCCCGCGCGGTTTCCAGTCGGTGTGTTTCGGGGTTGAGCGGATTTGAGAACTGGTCCGTAAAAAAGTGCGTGTCCGGATTTTCTTCCGCGAACTCCCGCGCTCTTTTCACGGCTCCTTCCATTAACTCATCCGCCGGGGTTTCAACAATTTGCGCTCCGTAAACCCTGGCAAGGGATTTTCTTTCAGGTGAGACGCTTTCGGGTATAAAAAGAACCGTTTTGTATCTTTTTGACGCGCACAGAAGAGAAAGCGAAACGCCTGTGTTTCCGCTTGTTGCCTCAACAACGGTTGTTTTGCCCGCGCGGAGAATTCCGCGTTTTTCCGCGTCCGCTATTATCGCCGAACAGATTCTTTCCTTGGAATTGCCCGCACCAATGAGATTTTCGAGTTTCGCCCATATTTCCGCGTAGCCTTCGGGGGTTTTGAGTTTAAGCAGCGGGGTCATTAGTTTTTCCGTCTTGTGAACAAACTATTTCGGTAGTAAATTGTAATTTATGAAAGCAAAGATAATAGACCACAATTTTATTTCTCCAAATGTCATAGCGTCATATCTGCTTGACAGTTCAGACGGCGCAATTTTGATAGAGAGTGGTCCCTCAACCACTTTTGCCAGCGTTGAAAAGGGTCTCGCGGAGCACGGAGTTCGCCCTGAGGACATACGGCATGTTTTTGTTACTCACATCCATCTTGACCATAGCGGAGGGGCGTGGAGATACGCCCGCAACGGCGCAAAGGTGTACGTGCATCCGAAAGGCGCCGAGCATTTGACCGCACCTGAGCGTCTTGTTTCGTCTGCGGCACGGGTTTTTGGGGACAGAATGGAAACGCTCTGGGGCGATGTTCAACCCGTTGCGGATGACATGGTTACGGTTGTTGAAGACGGTGAGACAATTTCGGTCGGAGATTTGAAAATAAGGGCTTTTGACACGCCCGGGCACGCGGGACACCATCATTGCTATCTGGTGGACGGAACACTTTTCACCGGAGACGCGGCGGGAGTGAGGATAGATTCCGGCGCCGTAATTCCGCCCACGCCGCCGCCTGAAATCAACATAGAGTTGTGGCAGGGAACGGTGGAAAAAATCCGCGAAATCTCTCCGGACTCCCTTTGTCCAACCCACTTCGGCAGGCATACCGATGTTTCAGCCCATCTTGATAATATGTCCGAAACGCTTGATGAGTTTTCATCGTGGGTCGGCGCGAGGGTTGAAAAGGGGGAGGATGAGAGTGAAATCGTGCGTGATTTTCAAAAGAAGATTGAAGACCGCGTAACGTCTGTCCGGGACGAGCCGGTCTTGCTTGACGCGTATAGAAATACCGACACGGTCGGAATGAACACCGGCGGACTTGTGCGGTATTGGAAGAAGTTTCGAATGGCGGAGTGATTGATGTGTATAATAAATTCGCACTTCGGGGCGTGGCGCAGTTTGGTAGCGCACGGCGTTTGGGACGCCGGGGTCGGAGGTTCGAGTCCTCTCGCCCCGAAACGCTCAAGAGGAGTTTGTGTTTGATTGCGCCCGTAGCTCAGCCCGGATAGAGCAACGGACTTCTAATCCGTAGGTCAGAGGTTCAAATCCTCTCGGGCGCGAAAAATATGGTGGGTGTAGCTCAGTCTGGTTAGAGCGCCGAGTTGTGGCCTCGGAGGTCGCCGGTTCAAATCCGGTCATTCACCCCGTTTTTTACAGAGGGAACAATTTATGGGACTCAAATGTGGTGTTGTCGGGCTTCCGAATGTCGGTAAGTCAACACTTTTCAATTCTCTCACAAGCGCCGAAGCCGAAGCGGCGAATTTTCCTTTTTGCACAATAGAACCGAATGTGGGCGTGGCGGTTGTTTCCGATGAGCGTCTGGAAAAAATAGAGTCGCTTGTGAAACCGGAGAAAACGGTTCCCACTTTTATTGAGTTTGTTGATATAGCGGGGCTGGTCAAGGGTGCGTCCGAGGGCAAGGGCAGAGGAAACGCTTTTCTTTCTCACATCCGTGAGGTGGATTTGATTGTTCACGTTGTGAGATGTTTTGAAGACGGCGATGTAACCCATGTTGATGGCGGCATGGATCCCGCGCGTGATATCGCGACAATTGAAAACGAACTTATTTTGAAAGATCTTGAAACACTTGAAAAAAGAGAGGAAAAACTCATTTCGCAGTCAAAGAGCGGCGACAAAGAGGTGAAAAAACATCTGGAAGCCGTTACGAAACTGCGCGAATTTGTTGAGGAAGGTAATTCAGTTCGAGCCAATCCCAATTTTGTGGAAATTGACAAAGAACTGCAGCTTTTTCTTCTTACCGCAAAGCCGCTTCTCTATGTCTGTAACGTTGATGACGCCACGGCGGATTCTGAGTTTTCCGAGTCGGTTGAGCGTTGTGCGGGCGAAACTTCCAGCCCTGTTGTGAATGTGTGCGCGAAAATTGAAGAGGAAATCTCAAAACTGGCGCCCGACGAAAGAGCGGAGTTTTTCAACGAAATGGGCATTGACAGAACGGGGCTTGAGAAACTTGTGCGCGCGGCTTATGATGGGCTCGGACTGATAACATATTTCACCGCAGGTCCGAAAGAGGCAAAGGCGTGGACAATAAAACGCGGCACAAAAGCGCCTCAGGCGGCCGGTGCCATACACACGGATTTTGAGAAAGGTTTTATCAGGGCTGAAACCATTAAATATGAGGATTTCATTGAAACGGGGTCCGAGGCGGCGGCGAAGGAAGCCGGAAAGATGAGGTCCGAGGGGAAAGACTACGAGGTTTGCGACGGCGATATTATGCTTTTCCGTTTCAACGTGTAGATGAGTTGCGATGTCAGTTTATAAAAAAATTGTGAGTCCGATTCTTGACCGCTTTGATTCCGAAACCCTTCACTCCGCGGTGGTTGAAAGTTTGCATCTCGCCGCGAAAACCTCTTTGACTCTTTCAATTGCGGAATTTGTCGCGGGCGGCGGCGAAAGGTTCGCGGATAAGCGTCTTGAGACCGAAATTGACGGCTTGCGGCTTGAAAATCCTTTAATTGTCGGTGCGGGGTGGGACAAAAAAGGCAGAGCCGTTGCCGGATTGCGCGCAATGGGATTTTCGTGCGCGGAAATCGGTTCGGTAACTCTGCGTCCGCAACCCGGCAAACCGAAACCTCGCCTTTTTTCGCTCGCTCCGGGCGTGTTTCTAAACCGTCTGGGTTTTAACAGCCCCGGCGCGGACGGAGTCGTTCAGAACTTGAGCAACGCGTCTCCGCTTCCGATGCCGATAGGGATAAGCATAGGTCTGAACAAAGACTCTTCGGAGGAGAACGCTCCCGCTGAACACTCGGAAGTCGCGCGAAAACTTCTTCCGTTCGCTTCTTATTTCGCTGTTAATGTCAGCTCGCCCAACACTCCGGGTTTGAGAAGTTTACAGCAAAAAGACACTCTGCGGGAAATACTGAAAAGCGTTGTCATCGCGAGAGGGGAAAAGAAAATTCCCGTCTACGCAAAAATATCCCCCGAAACTTCATTTGCTGAAATAGACGGTGTGATAGAGGCGGTTTTGTCTTCCGGCGCGGCGGGAATTATCGCGACAAACACGACAGATTCACCGCAAATCAAAGCCAAATACGGCGCGCGGTGGGCAAACGAAAGCGGTGGAATAAGCGGCGACGACGTTGATTACAGAAAACTGTCAACCGAGCGAATCGCGTATATCCGCTCGCAGACGAAAGGGAAAATCACCATAATCGGCTCAGGCGGAATAAAAGACACCAAAACCGCGCTTGAAAAAATCTCTGCCGGCGCGAACGCGCTTCAAGTTTTCACCGCGATAAGAGGCGAGGGCGCATGGGTCGCGGGAAACATCAACAGAGGGCTTGTCCGGTTTATGGAAAAAGAAGGGATTTCGTCGCTTTCTGAAATTGCACGCTAGCTTCTATATTCAGAATTCAACCGCACATAATCAAGTGACAGATCGGACGCGAGAACAAACGCTTTTGCTTTGCCTTCGGAAAAGCGGATTTTAATTGTAAATTCGCTTTTCTTCATCAGCTTTGCGGCTTTCTTTTCAGCGTTTTGCGTTTCTTTTCCTCGGCTGACCACTTTCAGTTTGTCAATCCAAATGTCCAGTTTTGCCGGATTGAACTTCACTCCGGAAGCCCCGGCCGCCGAAGCTATCCTGCCGAAATTCGGATCTTCTCCGAACAGCGCGCATTTTACAAGAAGAGAATTGCCAACCGCGCGCGCCGCTTTGTCGGCGTCCGCAACGTTTTTCGCGCCTTCAACTTCAATCCTCGCCACTTTTGTTGCGCCTTCGCCGTCTTGAACAATCATTTGGGCGATGTCAAAACAGACCTCCGATACGGCTTTGGAAAATCGCCGCCCGTCCGGGCTCGCGGAGGAAATGGTTTTGTTTTCCGCCGCTCCGCTTGAAAGCAGGAACACCGAATCGTTCGTTGACATTTCTCCGTCCACAATTATGCGGTTGAAAGAGGTTCCCGCCGCTTCACGCAAGGTTTTTGCGGCGAAAGATTTTGAAATCTTGACATCGGTCAAAACAAAACACAACATGGTAGCCATATTGGGATTTATCATTCCTGCGCCTTTTCCAATGGCGCGGACAGTTCCGGTTTTTCCGCCGATTTTTATTTTTCGCGACGCAATTTTTACAAATTTGTCGGTTGTTATTATCGCACCCGCCGCTTTTTTTGCTCCGCCCGGAGACAGAGTGGAAACAAGGCGCGGAAGCGCTTTTGTGATTTTCTCCGCCGGAAACTTTCCACCAATCAATCCCGTTGACGATGGGATTACGAGGGAAGGGGGGATTTTTAAATTTCGCGCAATGGCAAGCGTTGTTGCTTTGGCGGCTTTTTCCCCTTCGCTTCCTGTCATTGCGTTCGCGTGACCGCTGTTTAACAAAAGAGCCTGACAGACTCCTTTCTTAATTCTGTCCATTCCCAGAAGCACGGGGGCGGCTTTAAGCCTGTTTGTTGTGAAGATTGCCGCCGCTGTGGCGGGCTGTTCAGCGTAAATAATGGCGAGATCGTCTTTGCGGTTTTTAATTCCGCATGACACGGAACCGAACAAAAATCCGGGAATGGAATAATTTTTTGTGTTTTTCATTTTCCTGCTCATCCGGACAGCATATTCTCCAGAACTTTAGCGGATTTCAATACCGCGCCCGTTTGATACTGAAAGAAAGCGTTAAGGCAGTTAACGTCCCGAAGCGCCGCTCCGCGCCCCGCCTCCACCGTGCGGCTTATCTTCCGCGCGGGTTTTCCTTCCGATTTACGGGCGCAGGACCCACACAGAAAAACACCGGACGGGAAAATCAGATGCCCGTTCTCAAAGGTTTGCCCTCCGCACTCTCCGCAACGCGAAAGGTCAACCGAGTATCCCAGACTTTCAAGCACGGCGGTCTGAAATCCGAACATTGCACAAATTCCGTCTCCCGCATTCATGGCGGAGAGAGCTTTTACGGCTTCGTTGAAAACGGTTTCATTCGGAATCTGTTCTTCGGGAAAAGCGGCGTCTATGAAATCAATCAGGCAGTTCGCTTTGAGGAAAACACCCATGTTTTCCGCCACGCGCCTGAAACTGCTTGAAACGACCGAATTTTGGAGAATTTTTCCGCCTGAACGAGTCGCGCCTATTTCAATTTTCAGAACGGCGAATAATTCAAATCCGCCGCCGAAACGTTTTCTGCTTGAAGTGGCGCCTTTGGCAATCGCTTTTATTTTGCCGGACTCCCTTGTGAACAATGTTGCCAGAATATCGGACTCTCCAATTGGAGTTTTTTTAATGAGAAGCGCCTCGCAGGTTTGTATCTCGTGTCCTTTCAAAACAACAGTATTGTTCCCACAAACAGATAGAAAATGGAGCCGAGAATGTCATTGAACATCATAAGGAACGGGCCCGATGAGGCGGCGGGGTCTATGTTGAATTTTTTAAGCAGCATCGGAAGCACGACGCCGATTGAGGATGTTGCCAGAGTTGCGGAAATCATCGCTATGAACACCGCGTAGCCGACCATTATGTTGCTTGGATGTCCGGTGTTTATAAACTCTACCGTGAACGCCCCCATAATTCCGCAAAGCAGACCGAGTATCAGCCCCACCTTCATTTCCGCGAAAAGTATGGACACGACTTGCCCGCTGCTGATGGTTCCCATACCGAGAGATCTTATAACCACGGTGTTTGTTTGAACCCCGACGTTTCCGCCCGCCGCCATAATTGCGGGCATAAAAGCGGCGAGTATGGCGAACTGCTCAAGCGTAACCTGAAAGTTATGCAGAACCACAAACGCTATGAGAAGCTCTCCCAGAAGCGTAAAAACAATCCAAGGTGTTCTCACTTTGATTTTTTCAAAAGTGGGAGTGTGTATGGGGTGCAGGTGGTCTCCACCAACTCCCGCCGCTTTCAAAAGGTCTTCTTCGGATTCCTTTGCTATGACGTCCATTATGTCATCACCGGTGATTCTGCCGAGAAGTTCGCCATCTTCATCCACAACCGGCGCGGATATCAAGTCATATTTTCTGAACAGAAGCGCGACTTCCTCCTGGTCCGTCATAGGGGAAAGAGTCGTTTCGGGCGAGATAGACTCCATAACGCTCCACAGCGGAGTGGTTTCATCGGAGATTACAAGTTTTCCAAGTGAAACCGTGCCCACGAGTTTGTTGTTTTTATCAACGACATAGATTCTGTGATATTCCTCAATCTGGTTTGATTGAGACAATTTTCTTATTTTTTCAATGGTTTGTCCGGCAGGCGACTCAGGCAACCCTTTCAGGACTTCGGTTTGCATAATGCCACCCGCAGAGTCATCGGGATATTTGAGCAGCGGCTCAACTTCCATGCGCTCTTCGGGATCTATTTTGGCAAGCACATCTTCGGCTTTTTCTTCGGGAAGTTTGTGAATCAGGTCGGCGGCGTCATCGGAATCCATCTCTTCGGCAATGTCGGCTATCTGTTTTTCGTCAAGAATGGAAAGCAGTTCCTCGCGCAAACTTTCGTGCAGTTCGGGAAGCACTTCAGACGTGATATGATTACCCAGAGACAAAAGCACAAACACTTGCGCGTTACGGTCCATCTGGTCAATGATTTCAGCTATTTTTGAAGGGTGAACCCCGGCTAGTGTGCTTGAAATTTCGGCGTGGGAATCTTGTTCAATAAGTTGTTCAATCTGTTCGACGAGTTGTTGCCGGGTTCCTTCCATTTAGGGCTAATTGTATAGTTCAGTTATATTAAATCCAAGCCAAACACGGGAGGTGGCACAAAATGCTCAGAGACAGAAGAATTGATTTCGGAGATCCGCCGCAAAATGAGTGGAATCTTCTTAAAGAGAAAATCGGAGACGGTATTGAGTATATGCTGCCTGACTCCCAGAGGTGGTTTCTCGCAAAAGTTGACGGAGACGGCATAAGGATTACCGCCGCTGAAAGAAACGTCCGTCCGCTTTCGGACCCATCCGAGCCACTTATTGGTTTTGGTGAATTCAGCATTGTTGCCGGCGCTTACAACCAAACCCTCTTCGGGGGCATAAACAACCTGCAACCCAGACTTAACGCGCAGAAAAAAAGCCCGAATATGCGCTACATCTTTATGTTGATTTACAACTTGCTTTGATTAGAAAAGAATTGTTTTCCCTTTCTTTTTAATCTCGTCAACTGAACAAAAACCGCAGAGCATCATAGTTTTGTCAAACTCCGTGCGGAGGATTTCAAGAACCTGATGGACGCCTTGCTCGCCGTCCGCGGCAAGCCCCCACAGAACGGGTCTTCCAATTAAAACCGCATCCGCTCCGAGCGCGAGCGCTTTAAAAACATCGGTTCCGCGTTGCACTCCGCCGTCCACAAGCAGGGTTCCCTTTCCGTTCATCGCTTCGGCGATGTCGGGCAGGGCGTCTATTGTCGCCAGACTTGTGTCCAACTGTCTGCCTCCGTGATTGGAAACTACAACGCCCGCCGCGCCGTTTTCAAGCGCGAGTTTCGCGTCTTCAGGGTGGACGACTCCTTTGACCAGAACGGGCAGTTTTGTTATGCCGCCGAGCCACCCTATGTCTTTCCACGAAAGGGAAGGGTCTATGGAGGAGGCAAAATAGTTTCCAAGTCCCGAACCGGTTTCCTTGCTCATTTTCTCCATCTGCGCGGCGCTCATATTTTTTATGGTCAAATCTTCGGGCAGGCGGAAGTCGTTGCGCACATCGCGCTCACGCGTTCCCAGAATTGGCGCGTCAACGGTAACAACAATGGCTTTGTAGTCCGCCGCTTCGGCTCTTCGCACAAGTTCCTCTGTTGCGTTACGGTCTCTGTAAACGTAGAGCTGGAAAAAAAGCGGTGTGGACGTCTCTTTTTTCACGTCCTCAAGAGCGGTGTTTGACAGTGTGCTAAGAATCATCAGCGTTTCTGCTCTGTCCGTTGCTCTCGCCGTAGCACATTCCGCTTCGGGAGAAGCAAGTCCATGAAAAGCGGTTGGCGCAACCAAAATTGGCATTGACGCCTTACTCCCGAGAACATCAACGGACATATCCCGCTCTGAAACGTCCACCATAACCCTGTAACGCAGTTTTATGCGACTATACGCCTCCCGATTGTCCGTGAGGGTAATTTCATCATGCGCTCCGGAAGCGTAATAGTCATAAAACATTTGTGGAAGTTTTTCTTTCGCTTTGCGGTGAAAATCACTGATATTAATGAGTTTTTTGGAAGTCATTTCTTTATCCGCTTATACATTGATTAACTCTTTATTTCTCAGTTATACACTCTCAGTTCATTGTAGAGCGCGTCCCTTTCCACGGGAACATATCCGGCGTTTTTGATCATATTAACCATAAAATCCCTACTGTGTCCCAGTTCGGACGGCGCTCCGGCGTCGTGGATGATTTTTTCGCGCATAATCGTTCCATCCGCGTCGCTTGCGCCGTAATGAAGCGCGACTTGCGCGGCTTTTTCGCCGAGTGTTATCCAATACGCTTTGATGTGCGGAATGTTGTCCAGAAACAGACGCGCGGCGGCATGAATTTTCATATCGTATGAAGCGGGGAAGGGCGGTATGTTGCTCAGCCCAGTGTTTTCAGGCTGAAACAGAACAGGAATAAACGCGAAAAAGCCCGGCGCTTCGTCCTCAAGATTTCTGAGCCGTTCAAAGTGGTCTATGACGTGAAACGGCTTTTCCAGATGGCCGTAAAGAATGGTGGCGTTTGTGGGAATGTTCATACCGTGGGCGAGTTTGTGAATTTCCTCCCATCTAGTTGCCACTGTTTTCGGCGCGCAGATTTTTTTCCTGATTTCAGGATGCAGAATTTCCGCGCCGCCGCCCGTGAGCGCGTTCACTCCGGCGCCTGTCAAATCCTCAAGTACGCGTTCAAGCGGTTTGCCGCTTATTTCGGAGAACCAGTCAATTTCAACCGCCGTGAACGCTTTAATATGGCAGTCGGGCTGCGCCTCTTTAATCGCCCGCACAATGTCGAGATAGTGGTCAAACTCCCAATCGGGATGAAGCCCGCCGACTATGTGAACCTCCCTCAAATCCTCGTGCAGCATGCCAACAATCTGCGGTATGGACATCTCATACGCATCCGCCGCTTTTTTTGTTTTTCCAAAAGCGCAGAACTTGCACGAAATGGCACAGATGTTTGAAGGGTTGATGTGCCGGTTGACAACAAAATAGACTTTGTCGCCGCTTCTTCTGCGTTTTTCAAAATCCGCCATCATTCCGACCGTGTGCATATCGTCGGTTTCAAGCAAGCGGACGCCGTCATCAAACGAAATACGCTCTCCGGATTCCACTTTCTTCAAAATGGGAAGCAGGGATTTGTCAACGCACAGTTTTTCTATGAGTTCCGGTAACTGTTCCACTTTTCAGACACTTTCGCCTTGATTTCAGGCGTCATTTCGGTGACTTCAGGATACCACTCCTTTTTTGTGGCGTCTATTCCCATTCGCCCCTCACGTTTCATATCGGACCCGAAGCGGTTCATTTCTTCAAACTCCACATCAAGGCGCGGGTCAAACCGTGTGAATATTCCCCATATCAGTTCGGTGTCGTCATGTATGTCAATATCGGCGCTCACGAGAACCGCGATTCTGATTTTTTCAAAACCCGGAGTTTCAAAAATGCGCCGTATCAGTCCTTTGGGACTGCCTTCTATTTGAGCCACAAAAAATCCGCCCGCGAGTAAGCGCCAGTCTTTTACTTCCGGATGTTTTTCACGCGGGTCGGGAACCGAAGAGCAGTATTCAAGGGGCGGTTTGCCCGGTTTTTTGACTGCGTTGATTCCCATTTTACTTCCAACATTGAAACTTCCGCTTGTGAAATCAAGTGTGTCAAGCGGCGCAGTGGGGATAAGCAGAAAATCATCGCAAGGGTCAAAGTTTTTTCCGACCTCTTCAAGTATCGCGGAAAAATCTCGCAAGTTGACGTCTCCCGAAACTGTTATCATGCATTTTGTCAGCGCGAGTTGTCCCGTGCCCCACAGCGCGAGCATGGATTTAACGGCGTTTTTCGGATACCTCTCGTCCACTTTGACAAAAAGAAGGTTGTGAAATCCCGCTTCGGGACATGCCCACATATCCTTTATTTCAGGATGGATAATTCTTATTAGGGGTGAGAACATTTCGCCCGCCGCGATTCCCAAATACATGTCCTCTTGAGGCGGTTTTCCGACAACCGTGGCGGGGAAAATCGCGTCGTCCGCGAAAGTCATTCGAGATGCCTGAAAAACCGGAAAATCCGCCTGCATTGAGTAGTGACCGAAATGATCGCCGAACGGTCCTTCGGTTCGTCTGATATTTTTCGGGACGATTCCCTCAATTATCATTTCCGCTTCGGAGGGAATCTTCATTGACACGCTTTTGCCTTTTGTCATTGCCACCGCTCTGCGCCGCAGATAGCCTGAGAACGCGACTTCATCAACCCCTTCAGGCAGAGGGGCGATGGCGCTGAATATCAAAGTCGGGTCGCCGCCGAGCACAATTGCCGCTTCAAGGTCGCGCCCGAGTTTTTCTGCCTCGTCGTAGTGCGCCGCGCCTCCTTTATGCGCGTGCCAGTGCATTCCGGTGGTTTTTGAATCGTATATTTGCAGACGGTAAAGCCCCATGTTTCTTCCGCCTGAAACCGGGCTGTGAGTTATCACAAGTCCGAAGGTGATGAACCTTCCGCCGTCTTGGGGCCAGCATTTTATCGCCGGAAGTTTCTCAAGGTCGGGCGTGATTTCATTTTTTTGAACGCGCGCGCCGCCCCAGGAATTTGCCGTTCTCATTGACAGCGCGCGCGTCATCTTCGGTAGCGCGGAGAAAATTCCCCGCGCGGAAGGCGGGTTTATTTTTTCAAAGATTTCCACAAGCTCCTCGCCGACATCACGCGGATTGCCTCCCAGAGCAGTTTTAATTCTTTCCTCCGAAGCGAAAAGGTTGATGGCGAGCGGAAACGGCGATCCGTTCACATTTTCAAACAAAAGTGCGGGACCACCGTTTTTCATCTCGCGGGCGGCGATTTCAGTGATTTCAAGTTCGGGGTCAACGGCGGTTTTAATTCGCTTCAAATCGCCTTTTTTTTCAAGATGCGATACGTATTCGCGCAGGTTGCGGAAGCTTTTGCTCACTCAAGATCTCCGCTGCGCCAGCCATTTGGATGCTCGCCGGAAACAACGGATAGAAGTTTGTCCGCAAAGCCGCCTACCAGTTCTCCGGCGGTTTTCGCGCCTGAATAATGAGGAGGACTGATGGGCATTATGATTGCTCCGTATCCCGATAACCGGGCGGCGTTTTCAAGGGCGACAGTGCTGAGAGGAGTTTCCCTGAGGGCTATTATAAGTTTTCTTTTTTCTTTAAGCGCAACCTGAGCGGTTCTTGTTATGAGAGTGTCCGCTATGCCGTTTGCTATTTTCGCAAGAGTGGAAACCGAGCATGGTACTATTACCATTGAGTCAAAGTGGTTGCTTCCCGAAGAAAAAGGGGAAGCGAGGTCGGAATCGTTAAAGGTTTTTTTCACCCATTGCCCAAGTTCTTCAACCTTGACGTTAAGTTCCTCATTTAAAACCGCCTTGCCCCATTTGCTTGCAATCAGGTATTTGTCGCCTTCGCACCGACGCAGAAAATCAACGGCGTAAACCGCGCCCGAAGCACCTGTTATTCCCACTATTGTTCTCAAAAATCCGCTAACCTCATGAAAAGTATATCCCGCAAAGAGTGAAAACTAAAACAAGCGCGCCCGCGCCTGCGTTAAGTTTAAAAAAAGCAAAGTTTGTGTCTGACGCCTTTACGTGCTCAAGCGCGAAAATGGCGCAAAGCGCGCCAAGCGCCGCGAGTGAAAACAGATTCATTCCGAATTCGCGCGTTTGCAGGGCAATTAAGGGGAAAACTGAAAGGACATGAAGAGCAGTTGAAACTGACAGCGCTTTTTCCCTTCCGAGAGACTGAACAACTGAGCGCAGTCCGTTTTGTTTGTCAAACTCCTCGTCCGCCATTGAATAAATAATGTCAAATCCCGCAACCCAGAAAACGGTGAAAATACCAAGCATTAGAGGGACAAAAATGTCATCAAAAGAGCAACGAACCGCCATCCATCCGCCCGCCGGAGCGAGCGCAAGCGCGGCGCCGACTCCAAAATGGCACAGGGGCGTTACCCTTTTCAAATAAGGGTAGGTGGCGAACACGGCTACGGGGATGGGTGAAAGAAGAAAAACAAGCGGGCATATCATGTAAGCGGACGCAAAATAGACTGCGAGCCCGCCGCCGGTAACCGCGTATGCTTCGGTTCCACTTATTGTTCCGGTCGGAATCGCCCTGTTTTTTGTCCTCGGATTTTTCGCGTCAATTTGAGCGTCAACAATTCTGTTAATCGCCATAGCGGCGGTTCTGGCTCCCGTAGCCGCACATAGAATAAGCAAAATCGTTCGCGTGCCAGGAACCGAGTGAGCGGCAAGAAACGCGCCCGCGAACACCATCGGCAGGGAAAAAAGCGTGTGCTCAAATTTTACAAACGAGAGATATTTTTTCATTGCGGTTTTTCAAGAAGCAGCTTCAAAAATTTGCCGGTTTCGGACTTTTTATTTTCCGCCACCTGTTCGGGAGTTCCCTCAGCAACTATTTTCCCGCCGTTTTCCCCGCCTCCGGGACCGAGGTCTATTATGTGTTCTGCGGTTTTTATTATTTCCGGATTGTGTTCAATCACCACAACTGAATTTCCCGCGGAAATTAGTTCTTCAAGCACGGAAAGCAGTTTTCTTACGTCTTCCATATGTAACCCGATGGACGGCTCATCAAGGATGTAAAGAATGTTTTTCCCGTCTTTTCTTGAAAGTTCCCGGACTATTTTTATTCTTTGCGCTTCTCCGCCTGAAAGGGTTGTCGCGGGCTGCCCCAGACGCAGATAACCCAGACCGACATCAAGCAGTCCGTTAAGTTTTTTCACAACCGGAGATGAATCCGAAAAGAACCCCGCCGCTTCGCTTACGGTCATATTCAGAACATCATCTATGTTTTTATCCCGAAATTTTGTTTCCAGAACTGCTGTCTTAAATCTTTTTCCCTCGCATTCTGGGCATACAACCGAAACATCGGCGAGAAAAAGCATCTCTATTTTCTGAATTCCCTCGCCTTCGCAAGCATCGCATCTGCCGCCCGCGATATTGAAGGAGAAATCCGATTGCGTAAGGCCGTTTTCCTTCGCGCCCGCGCTTGAAGCCATCAGTTTGCGTATTGAGTCATACGCTTTTATGTATGTAACGGGGTTCGAACGGGAATTTTTCCCGATAGGCAACTGGTCAAGCATTACGACATCGCGGACGGTTTCGGAGCCGATGATTTTTTCGCATTTGCCGGCGGTGAAGTTTTCTCCATAGAGCGCGTTTGCCAGATTGTTGTGAAGAACGTCTTTTATAAGAGAACTTTTGCCCGACCCGGAAACTCCGGTTACGCAGACAAGTGTTTCCAGAGGGATGGAAACGTCCATATTTTTCAGGTTGTTTTCAGCGGCGCCGATTACGGTTATTTTCCCTGCGCCTTTCTTTTTGTTTCTCCGTGGAGCGCTGATGGATTTTTCACCGGAAAGATAAAGTCCCGTGTATGAGTCTCGCGCGCACGAGACAAGTTTTCCCGCCGCGCCCTGATAGACAATCTTTCCCCCGTTTTCCCCAGTTTCCCTGCCAAGTTCAACTATGTAATCAGACTCTTTTATTATGTCCGGATCGTGCTCAACGACTATTAGAGTATTTCCCTTTTCTTTTATCCGTTTAATTATTGAAACCATGTTGCGTGTGTCGCGCGGGTGCAGTCCAACGGACGGCTCGTCAAGAATGTAGAGGGTTTCGGTAAGTCCCGAACCAATCTGGCACGCAAGCGCGGCTCTCTGGGATTCTCCTCCGGAAAGCGTGCGCGTGAGGCGCGAAAGGGTTAGATATTCCAGACCCACATCGTCCAAAAAACGGCAGCGGTCTTGAACTTCTTTCAGCGCGTCCGCGGCGAGTTTTATTTCATTTTTTGACAGAATTTTTGAAAGCGATTTTTCCGAGAAAAATTCAACCAGTTCCCCAACCGGCATTTCGCACAACTCGCTTATTCCGTGCCCGCCGATTTTTACCGCCGCCGCAAAGGGGCGTATCCTTTTTCCACCGCATTCATCGCAAACCCTTGCCGAGCGGTAGCGTGAAAGAAAAACACGGTTCTGTACCTTGTAGATTTTTTGCGCGATTTTTTTGAAAAACCCCTCAACTCCGCCGCGCGCGACTCCAACCGAGCCGTCTCCTTGAAAAACCAAATCCTTTTCCTTTTGTTTCAGTTTTGAAAAAGGAGTGTCGGGGTCAACTTCGTTTTTTTCCGCGAGTTCAACCAGTTTTCTGCGCGCAAATCCAAAAGAAAGACGCGCAAATGGCTCAACAGCGCCTCCTCGCAAACTTTTTGAATCGTCCGGAATTACGAGCGAGCGGTCAATTTCCAGAGTGTTTCCGAAACCGTTGCAATTTCCACATGCGCCATTAGGGCTGTTGAATGAAAACATTGACGGATACGGCTTTGAAAAAACCTGCCCGCACTTTGCACACGAAAGATCCTGTGTGAAGGAAAGAGGTTTGCCGTTTCCGGTGCGAACGCAAATGGTTTCGCTTTCCCTAAAAGCGGTTTCCAAAGATTCAATCATTCGCGCCCGCGATTTTTTTGTGATTTTTATTCTGTCAACAACAACACCGTACTCGGGTGGAAGTTCGGTGTTTTTATCAATTTTGAAGACGTCTTCCTTTTCCGTGAACAGTCTCAAAAATCCCCGTTTAAGAAGTCGCTGCGCGGTTTCGTCTTTGGAAGGCGCGAAAAATATCAGTGCGTTCTCATCCTTGCCGGATAACAAAAGTGTTTTCGCTATTGATTCGGGCGAATGTTTATTCGCTTCTTCCCCGCAGTCGGGGCAGAACACTTTGCCAACGCTTGAGAACAGCAGGCGTAGGTAGTCATAAATCTCCGTTGTTGTGCCGAGCGTGGAGCGGTTGTTCTGAATCCGGTTTCTGTTCTCTATGGAGATTGACGGCGGGAGGTTTTCAATCGCATCAACATCGGGACGGGCGGCGCGGTCAAGAAACTGCCGTGTGTATGTGGAAAGGCATTGAATGTATTTCCTCATGCTTTCGGAATGGATTGTGTCCACAGCGAGAGACGATTTGCCTGAACCGCTGAGTCCCGTTACAACCGTGAAACTGCCCGTAGGAATCTCAACATTGATGTTTTTGAGGTTGTTTTCCCGTGCGCCTTTTACAACCAGAGGCGGTTTTGAAGTTTTTGCCATATCCGTTAATGCTTCCGTAGATTAAATATAAGTTTCAATTTGCCGTGTTGCAAAACTACGCATTTGCGAAAGCCCCTCAATTTTGTTAGCGTTGTAGGAATTTAAGGAGACATAAAACCTTGTCAATTATTGAAAAAACAGACCCTGAAATAGCGGACGCCATCAGATACGAGTTAGAGCGTCAGGAAGTCAAAATTGAGCTTATCGCGTCTGAAAACTATGTTAGCGAGGCGGTTCTTGAAGCGCTCGGGTGTGTTATGACAAACAAATATGCCGAAGGGCTCCCGGGCAAGAGATATTACGGCGGATGCGAGTTTGTTGACATTGCCGAAAACCTCGCGCGCGACAGAATTAAAAAGCTTTTCGGCGCGGACTGCGCCAATGTTCAGCCGCATTCGGGCGCGCAGGCGAACATGGCGGTTTTCTTTTCCTGCATGACCCCCGGCGATACCTTTCTCGGAATGGATTTGGCGCATGGCGGCCATCTTACGCACGGCAGCAAAGTCAATTTTTCAGGGCGGTACTACAATGCGGTTTCCTACGGCGTGAGCCCCGAAACCTTCCTGATAGACTATGATGAAGTCAGAGATCTTGCCCTTAAACACAAACCGAAGTTAATTGTCGCCGGGTTCAGCGCGTATCCGAGGCAGCTTGATTTCAAAAAATTCCGCGAGATAGCGGACGAGGCGGGCTCAATGCTTATGGCGGATATTGCTCATCCCGCCGGGCTTGTGGCGACCGGAATATATCCCGACCCCGTTCCTTATTGCGATTTTGTTACGACTACCACACATAAGACCCTCAGAGGACCCAGAGGCGGTGTAATTATGGCAAAAAGCGAGCATGAAAAAATCATGAACGGCAGGGTTTTTCCCGGAGTTCAGGGCGGACCGCTTATGCACGTTATTGCCGCCAAGGCGGTGGCTTTCGCCGAAGCTTTGAGACCTGATTTCAAGGACTATCAGAAGCAGACACTCGCGAACTCGCGCGCGATGGCGGAGAGTCTTATGGCGCGCGGTTTCAAACTGCTTTCAGAAGGAACGGACAACCATCTAATTCTCATTGACCTCACGAACAAAAACATCACCGGCAAAGACGCCGAAGACGCTCTTGAGAAAGCGGGGCTTACGGTCAACAAAAACGCGATTCCTTTTGACAATCTTCCGCCGGCGGTTGCGAGCGGCATAAGAATCGGCTCTCCCGCGGTTACAACACGCGGAATGAAAGAAGTTGAAATGGAAACAATCGCTGACTTGATTGACAGGGCTTTGCAAAACTCCGGCGATGAAGGGAAACTCAAGTCCATAGCGGGGGAGTCGGCGGAGCTGTGCGGTAAATTTCCTGTTTACAAGGGGATGAAGATTTGAAGTGCGTTTTCTGCATGGAAGGCAATACAAGCGTTTTGGATTCACGCAGTAATGAAGAAACGGCGTCCATACGGCGCAGAAGGGAGTGCGGGTCGTGCGGAAAAAGATTTACCACTTACGAGCGTCCGGAAGTGCGGATTTCAGTTGTAAAAAAAGACGGACATAAAGAGCCTTTCCGCAGGGGGAAAATTGTTGACGGCGTAAACAAGGCATGCGTGAATCGCGGCATCGCGCCCGAAGAAATAGAAAACTTTGTGTTGAAAATAGAGGGGGAACTCGCGAGCAAGGGCGAGCGTGAAATTCCCGCTCACCAGATTGGTGAGCAGATTATGAAAAACCTACGCTCTCTGGACAAGGTTGCGTATTTGCGTTTTGCCTCGGTCTATAAATCTTTTGACGACATAAATCAGTTTCTTGACGAGGTCAAAGAGATTGCCGGCGGTGGCACGGGCAAAAAAAATGACGGAGACGGCTGACCTTTGCTGATAGACACACACGCTCATTTGGAAATGCTGGGAGACGGCGCGGCGCAGGCGGTTGAGCGCGCCAAATCTGCGGGCGTGGGCAAAATTGTTTCCGTTTCGACAAAATACGAGACTGCGTTGCGAACGGTTGAAATCGCGCAAAAGTTTGATTCAGTTTACGCGGGAGTGGGAATTCATCCCCATTCGGCTTCAACTTTTCAGTCCGGCACGATAAAGACTTTTTCCGAAATGGCTTCAAACAAAAAAGTTGTCGCCATAGGGGAAACGGGGCTTGATTATCACTATATAAAATCACCGCGTGAAATTCAGATTGAATCATTTGAGGCGCATGTTGAGATGGCGGGGCGATTGGAGTTGCCATTTGTTGTCCATGTGCGGGATTCCGAAGACGATGTTGCGGAGATTTTGAAAAATGCTAACTGCGGCGACAAACCGGGCGTTATACACTGCTTTTCCGGAACCTACGAAACCGCAAAGAGATTTCTTGATATGGATTTTTTCATCTCTTTTTCGGGGATTTTGACTTTCAAAAATGCGCCCGAAGTGAGGGAGGCGGCGAAAAAAATCCCGTCCGACAGGATTCTGATTGAGACCGATTCCCCGTATCTCGCGCCTGTTCCGATGAGAGGAAAGGACAATGAGCCCGCTTTTGTAAAGCATGTGTTTGAGACGCTCGCGGAAGTCAGAGAGACTCCGCGCGAAGAGATGCGACAGTTGCTTTTTCGCAACACTCTCGAACTTTTCCCACGCCTGAACTAATTCCATGTCCGATAAACCGAAAATAGCCGTAACCCTTGGAGACCCGTGCGGAATTAGTCCCGAAATTGTCGCGAAGGTTGTTTCCTCCGAAGAGACAAGGCGGATATGCGAACCGGTTGTTTTTGGCGGCGAAGAGATTTTTTCAAAGGCGTGCGAACTTGTCTCCGCAAGAAAGAATGGAATTGAAGTTGTGGACTGTGAAGGTCCGAGTTTTGACGATCTACACCCCGGCGAAATTGATTCCGAGGCGGGGCGGCAGTCGCTCTTGGCGATAGAGAAAGCGGTTGAATACGCGAATTCCGGGCGTGTGGACGCCGTGGTTACGGCTCCAATTAATAAAAAAGCCATTCAGCTTGCCGGTTCCCCGTATCCGGGACACACGGAGATGCTCAGAGATCTGACGGGCGCTGAAAACGCGGTAATGATGTTTGAAAGCGGGGATTTCAGGGTCGCGCTTGTTACGGTTCATTGCGCGCTCAAAGACGTGCCCTCGCTCGTAACGGAAGATTCCGTTTTTAATACTGTAAGCGTCTGCGCCTCCGCGCTCGAAGACAGGTTCGGCATAGAATCTCCGAAGTTTGTGGTTTGCGGGCTCAACCCCCACGCCGGGGAAAACGGCGAGTTCGGTTCGGAAGAGATTGAGCATATTGCGCCCGCGGTGGTGAGGGCGTCCGCTGCGGGGGTGGATATTTCCGGACCGCTTCCTGCGGATTCGGTTTTTTACGGAGCGGTTGAGGGCAGATGGGACGCCGTTATCGCGATGTATCACGACCAGGGGCTTGCCCCGTTCAAGATGCTGTCTTTTTACAGGGGCGTGAACATAACGCTCGGGCTTCCGATTGTCAGAACTTCTCCCGACCACGGAACCGCGTTTGACATAGCGTGGAGCGGAGTGGCGGACCCACGCAGTATGCAGGAAGCGGTCAAAACCGCCGTCCGCCTTGTCAGATAATTCCCAGCCGCAGTTTCAGAATGGTTTTTGCGATTGAATAACCGTAGATGATTCTGCGTGTGGAGGAGCCGTGAACGCGTTTTGAAAATGACATCGGAATTTCCGAGAAGGTGAAATCGGGGTGGTTTTTATGGAGTTTGCACATAATTTCCTGAAGAATGTCAAAGTGTTCGCAGGTCAGGGAAAGGGCTTTGAGTTGAGCGCTTTTATAAAGTTTGAAGCTTGTTGACCAGTCTTTGCAGTCAATTCCCAGTATGACTGAACACGCGATGTTTAGTATGCGCGACATTGTGCGGTTGATTGTGGAGTCGTCCGAATGTCCGCCTTCCGTATAGCGCGAAGAGATTACCATGTCGTTAGTTTTTCGCAGGTCAAGCATGGTGGGAATTATTTCGGGTGGATGGGAAAGGTCTCCGTCCATCAGTATCGCGTATTGAGAGTTCACGTTGTTTATTCCCGTGCGCACGGCTCTGCCGTATCCGTCCGTTCCACCCTCGGTCGGCAAATAAACCACATTTTCAAACTCGCGGCACAAATCCGGGGTTCCGTCCTTCGGAACAACCGTGTCCACAACAAGTATTTTGTGTGTGATTCCGTATTCTTCCAGAATTTTTGTAAGACGCGGCAGAAGGATTTTCAGATTTTCTTCCTCTCGCATACAGGCTATGAAAATATTGAGTTCTGTTTGAGGGGAAGTCATTTGTTTTCGCGTCGTGCGCAGATAAACAATTATACTGCTTCTTGACAATCTTTGCTCGTAACTTACATTTTCGCCGCAATGGAACAAGGCTACGCTCCGATAATTATTGTTTGGACGCTGATAATGGGACTCGCGGCCGTATTGCTTTTTCTTTCAGTTTTTCTCGGCAGAAAAAAACCGGGGAAAGAAAAATCCTCGCCGTATGAATCAGGCATAACCCCGGTTGGCGAAGCAAGCGCAAAGTTCCCCGTAAAATACTATATTATCGGCGCGCTTTTTCTTCTTTTTGACATAGAAGCGGTTTTTCTTATCGCGTGGGCAGTTGCCGCGCGTGATCTTGGAGTTGTCGCGGCGGTTGAGGCGGCCGTGTTTCTGCTTGTTATAGTCGCGGGATATTTTTATGTTTTGTTCAAAGGGGCTCTCAATTGGCGATGAACAGCGGCGAACTCTTGGGCGGAGACGGATTTATTTCAACAAAAGTCTCAGCTTTGGTGGACTGGTCAAGAAAAAACAGCTTGTGGCCCATGCCTTTGGGTACGGCTTGTTGCGCGATTGAAATGATGGGTGCTTTTGCTTCGCGTTATGATGTTTCGCGCTTCGGAGCGGAAGTTGCGAGGTTCTCTCCGCGTCAGGCGGATCTTATGATAGTTTCGGGAACAATCACTTACAAAATGGCTTCAGTTTGCAGGAAAATTTATGATCAGATGCCGGAGCCGAAATGGGTGATAGCAATGGGCTCATGCACTTGCGGCGGCGGTCCCTTTGACAGTTACGCGGTGGTTCAGGGTATAGACGAGTTTCTTCCGGTTGATGTTTACGTGGGCGGATGCCCGCCGCGCCCGGAAGCTCTGATAGATGCGATTATCAAGATACAGGAAAAAATCAACAATGAAGGCGCGCCTCTTAAATGAGCATTGCCAATTCGGTTGAAAAAGTGCTTTCGGATTTTTCCCTGTCGTCGGGTGAAATGAAGGGAGGGGAGCCGTTTTTTCTCATACGCTCCGATTCAATCAAAGAGGCATGTCTGAAACTCAAAAATGAGTTGAGGTTTGTCTATCTGTCGGACATAACAGCCGTGGACTGGCTCGGAGAGAGGGCGGGAGCGCGCTTTGAGGTGATTTACAACATCGTCCAATTTGACTCCGAATACAATGAGGAAGCGCGGGTTTTCCTCAAAGCCGCCCTTGATGACCCGCCCGTCATTGCGTCCGTAACACCTGTGTGGAAGGCGGCGGACTGGCTTGAGAGAGAGATTTTTGACATGTTTGGGATAAGATTTGGGGGGCACCCCGACCTGCGAAGAATTCTTCTGCCTGAAGATTTTGACGGGTTTCCCTTGCGCAAGGATTTTGATGTGAGAAACAGAGAACCGGCGAAACGGTCTTTTGAAAAAGCGCTTAAGGAAGGCAACTTCTGAAATGGAGCGTGTTCAATTTGTTTCGGGTGACCACCCAGACGACAAAGAGATGATTTTGAACATGGGGCCTCAGCACCCCGCCACGCACGGAGTTCTGCGTATTGTTCTGAGCCTTGAAGGTGAAGTCATCAAAAAAGCGACTCCGCACATCGGCTATTTACACAGGGGTATAGAAAAACTTTGCGAAAATATTACCTATCAGCAGTGCCTTCCCTATACCGACAGAATGGATTACATCGCGGCGATTTGCAACAACATAGGGTTTGTTCTTACTGTGGAAAAACTGCTCGGCATTGAGGACGAAATTCCCGAAAGGGCAAAAGTTGCCGAGGTCATTATGTTTGAACTTGGCAGAATAGAGTCCCACATGGTAGGTATCGGCACCGGCGCGCTGGATTTGGGCGCGTTCAGTGTTTTTATGTATTGCTTCAAGGAACGGGAGAAAATTTACGACATTCTTGAAATGGTTTGCGGCGCGAGATTGACAACTTCGTATCCGAGAGTCGGCGGACTTCCGAAAGATTTGCCGGATGGTTTTGAGAAAGCCGTGAATAATTTCACCGCCGAATTTCCGAAAACTCTGGATGATGTTGACAAACTTCTGACAAAAAACGCCATTTGGTTACAGAGAACAAAGGGTGTTGGTTTTATAAGCGCCGAAGACGCGATTGATCTGGGGCTTTCAGGACCGACTTTGAGAGGCAGCGGAGTCGCGTTTGATTTGCGCAAATCAAAACCGTATCTCGGCTATGAAAACTACGATTTTGACATTCCAATCGGCGAAGAGGGGGATTCTTATTCTCGTTATCTTTGTAGGATGGAGGAGTGCCGCCAGAGCGTGAGAATTATAAAACAGGCGGTGGAAAACCTGCCGGACGGCCGTTACATAGCCGATTTGCCAGAGATTGTTCTTCCCGAAAAAGAGGATGTTTACACAAAAATGGAATCGCTAATCCGCCATTTTGTTCTTGTTTACGATGGTTTTTCCCCACCGCAGGGCGAGGCATATCACGCGGTTGAAAACCCCAAAGGCGAGCTCGGATACCATCTTGTGAGCGACGGCACTAAACAGCCGTACCGCATGCGCGTCCGTCCCCCTTCGTTTGTAAATCTTCAGGCGCTGGGTCCTATGCTGGAAGGCGCGATGCTTGGCGATGTGGTTTCCGCGCTCGGAAGTATAGATATTGTGCTTGGCGAGGTGGACAGGTGAGAGTTTACTCTTGCTCAGGCAAATTTACCTGTCTCGCTTTTCCCGCTCCCTGATGTTCGCCGATAATTCCCTCTCTTTCCATCTGTTCAACGATTGTCGCGGCACGGTTGTAGCCAATTTTCAGGCGGCGTTGAAGCATTGAGATTGAAACCTGTCCTTCTGCTCTGACCACTTCAAGTGCCTGTTCATACATATCGTCCCGCTCTCCGTCTCCGTCTCCTTCCGACTGTTCGGGCTTGTTGATGACTTCGGTGATTTTTTCATCAAACACGGGATTGCCTTGCGATTTCAAAAACTCAACTATTTTTTCCCTTTCGTCGTCCGTTATCAGTGCACCCTGAATTCTTTCAAGCGAAGTGGCTCCGGGCTTGAGGAAAAGCATGTCTCCCTTGCCGAGCAAACTTTCCGCTCCGGGTGCATCAAGCACTATGTTTGAATTCACCCTTGAGGAAACGAGAAAGGAGATTCTCGCCGGTATGTTCGCTTTTAAAAGCCCCGAAACCACATCGGCGGACGGGCGCTGAGTTGCAACCACAAGGTGAATGCCCGCCGCGCGCGCCTTCTGGGCAATTCTGATTATTGCCCCCTGAGTGTCGTTCGTGCCGGACATTACCAAATCGCCGAGTTCGTCTATCACAATGACGATGTAGGGCAGAATTTTTGCCGAGTCCGCGCCTTCCTCACTTTCTATTTTCGCGTTGTAGGAATCTATGCTTCTCACACCTTTCTCGGACAGAAGCGAGTACCTGTTTTCCATTTCTCCAACCGCCCATTTGAGCGCGGCGGACGCTTTTCGCGGCTCGGTTACAATCGGGTGAAGCAGGTGCGGTATGCCTTCGTATATTGAAAATTCAAGCATTTTAGGGTCTATCATAAGAAGACGCAGACGGTCCGGACCGGTTTTATAGAACATGCTTGCGAGCAGGGAGTTCATAAGAACGCTTTTCCCCGAACCGGTTGTTCCCGCTATCATCAGGTGCGGCGCGGTGGCAAGGTCGGCGTAATAGGGCGCGCCCGATATGTCTTTTCCAACCGCAATTGCCAGCGGACCGCTTTTGGAAAATTTCTGATTTTCAATTAACTCTCTGAGGCAGACCGTTTCCCTCACCTGATTTGGAACCTCAATACCGACCACATCTCTGCCCGGAATGGGAGATATGATTCTCACTTTGAGAGCGCTCAAGCTCATTGCCAAATCGTTACTGAGCGATGCGATTTTACCGACCCTGACGTTGGGAGCGGGTTTGTATTCAAACATGGTAATTACCGGACCCGGTTTGATTTCCGTCACTTTGCCTTCAATGCCAAACCCTTGCAGTTTTTCCTCAATCAGGCGCGCGTTTGCGTATGCGGCTTCCTGATCAATGTCGGCTTGAACGCCATCGGGTTTATCAAGAAGGTCAATCGGGGGCAGATTAAAACTCCTTTGCGGTTTCTGCTCCTCCTCAGGGCTTTTGCCAGGCACGACTTTCAAAGGCGGTTTTTCCTGTTCTTCTATTACAATTTTCGGCGGAGTTTGATTCGTTTCTTCCTCGCGCGCCAGCGGTTTGTAGAGGTCCGGAGAGGGCTCGGTTTTCGCGCGCGGTTTTTCGCGCGCGGGAGTTTTTGCCTTTTCCCTGCGTTTTTTTATGGTTTTAACGATGAAAGAAAACAGGGTTTTTGAAGCGCCGACAGCCCGAATAAGTAGCGGAACGCAGAATTTCAAAACTTCAATCACTCCGGCTCCAAGTAGCTTCACCGCTTTGAAAAACGCGACCGCGACCGCGACCAGATTTGTTCCCGAAAGAAAAATCACGCATCCCGCCATAACCGTAAGTGCGACTATGTATGAACCGAAAGAACCGATGCCGTCATCGGTGAACTTCAGAACCAGCGCGCCCAAATCTCCTCCCGCACCGACAATGGTCAGGTGGTTCACAAAAACTCCTTCAAGAGCCAGAGACGCGAACAGAGAGGATGAAACAAGCAGTCCGGCAAAAGCGCCCGTGCGTTGCACGCCGTCCACACGGTCCACTTTGTACAGCAGGAAACGCGCTCCGAAATAGAAGCAACTCGCCGGAACAAGATATGAACTGATTCCAAAAACAGTTCCGAGAATTTTTGATATGAATTTTCCTATCCATCCGACCGCTCCGCCGCCTAGAGGAGACAACGAGCCGCCCATCACGAGGCTAATGGCGACAATCGCGCCGATGAGGAAAAGTGTGATTGCCGCCGCCTGGTTTCTAAATCCGCCGTTGTTTTTTGTCATTTTCCAACCAGAGCCTGTGTAGCGGCATCAATAAAACCGGCGGTCGGGTAGAGGGGAAAAATTCCCATCAGCAACACCGCCGCGCAGAGAAACGCAATGGCAAAAACCGATTCGGGTTCAAGTTTCCATTCTCCCGTCTGCTGTTTGGATATTGGTCTCATAAAAGCAAATGCCAGCACTTTTAAATAGTAATAAGCGGAAACAACGCTGTTTACCAGCGCGATTATAACAAGCCAGTGAAGTCCCTCATACGCGGCGGCGGCAAAAACCTTGTACTTGGCAAAAAATCCGATTGTGGGAGGTATTCCCGCGAGGGAAAACATAAAGACCGCGAGCGCGACCGCGAGCATGGGGTTTGTTTTCCAAAGCCCCGAAATATCACTGAAAGTTTGCCGCTCATCGCCGTCTCTGCCGAGTAGTGAAATAACCCCGAACGCGCCCAGAGTCATTATTGTGTAAGCGTACATATAGTAGAAAATGCCCGATAATCCGTCCGCGTTTTCGCCCGAAAGCCAGGTGGCGATTCCGACAAGCGCGTAGCCCGCGTGCGCGACACTTGAATAGGCAAGCATTCTTTTTATGTTCTTCTGCGCGATTGCAGACACATTGCCAGCAACCATTGTTATAACCGCGACAACGATAATGATTTCCTCAAATCCCCATTGCCCCGAGCTTCCTATTTCAACGGCGAAGCGGGAAAAAACGGCAAAAGCCGCAACCTTCACGCCCACTGACATAAAAGTGGTAGCTGGCATTGGCGCCCCCTGATACACATCAGGAATCCACTGATGAAGCGGCGCGGCTCCGATTTTGAAAATGAATCCCGCGAGAACAAGCACGGTTCCGGTTATGAGCATTGGGTTTGAAGGCGCGTCTGAAAAGGCGGCCCCGATTTCCGCGAAGGAAAGTGTTCCCGCCGCGCCATAGAGAAGCGCGATGCCGAGCAACATAACCGCCGAAGCAAAACCTCCGGTTATGAGGTATTTCAATCCCGCTTCGGCGGACGAAAAGATGTTTCGCGAAAACCCCGAAAGCGCGTAAACGCAGATTGACATTGTCTCAAAAGCGACAAAAAACGCTACAAATTCAACTGATTCAACCATAAACATCATTCCCGCCGTGCAGAAAACCGCGAGCGCCAGAAACTCGCGCAATTTTTCGTGGTCGCGTATGTACGGCTTGGCGAAAAAGGTTGCCGCCATGGCGTTCAGCAGAAGCACACCGTTGAAATAGCCCGCGAATGTGTCAAGCGTAAGCGAGCCGGAAAATGCGCTTGCGGTGAAGTCAAATCTTTCAAGGTTGAAGTAGAAAGCGGCAACGCACGCAAACCGGACAAGGTTTACGGGTATTGAGTAGAGGTGTTTTTCGGCGGTCTTTTTAAGCGCGGGACCCAGAACAATCAGTACAAGCCCGACAGAACAAAGTATAAGTTCGGGAATTGTCAGCGACGCGCTTTGAAGCAGTTGATTGAAAGTCATTTTAAGGGAAAGGGACGAGAGGATTTTTTACGGAAAAACTTGCCATGTCAATTTTGTTTTGCGGGAATGGACGCGAGAATTTTTGATATTTCCGGATAAGTGGCCGGTCCCGTGATTTTATTCCATATTTTCCCGTCCGGGCTGATAAAGAAAGTTTCCGGCACGCCCGCCACTCCATAGTCTATATGCACCGTTTTTTCAGGGTCATAGGCGTTTGTATAGGTGGTGTTGTGCTTTGCCGCGAACTCTATCGCGTCATTAATGTCGTCCATCACGTTAATTCCTATGAAAACAACCTCGCCACCGTATTTTTTTTCGGCTCTGTTCAAGTCACCCACTTCGTCCGCGCACGGAAGACACCACGAAGCCCAGAAATTGAATACCACGGGCTTTCCGGCAAAGTCGCTCAATTCAAGCGTTTTTCCGTCAAACGTTGTGAGTGAAAAAGCCGGCGCGGCGCGCCCGACAAGCGGCGATTCAGGCCAGTTTCCGCGCTCCGGCGAAAAGCGCTTGTTGAAAGACCAGACAATCAAAACGGCAACAATCGCGATAACAGCGGCGGCGAGTGTTCTCTTTATTATTCTCATGGCGGTTACGAAGGTGTATTATACTTAAACAGTTTCTTCCGTTTCTGTTTGATGGACACAAAGATAATAACAGTTTCAAACCGTCTTCCGGTTTCCGTCAATCCGGCGGAGAAGGGCGGATTTTCACTCAAACGCAATGTCGGAGGCGTTGCCACGGGGCTTGGCGGCGCGGGTTTTGGAAAACAGGGAGTTTGGGTCGGCTGGCCCGGCAATTCATCATTTTTGAACGCGAAAGGCAAACGCGGGCTGGAGCGCTCTCTCGCGGAAAAAAATTTATCTCCGGTTTTTTTAAGCGACGGCGAAACGGACGGTTATTACAACGGCTTTTGCAACTCTACAATCTGGCCTCTTTTTCACTATTTTCCGCAGTTCGCCGAATACGGCGGTCATGACTACGAAACCTATCGCAAAGTGAATGAAAAGTTTGCCCGCGCAGTTGTTTCAGTCGCGCGCGCGCGCGACACCATATGGGTTCATGACTACCATTTAATGCTGCTTCCGCTTCTGATAAGGAAGCATCTTCCGGACGCGGAGATAGGTTTTTTTCTGCACACGCCGTTTCCTGCGTCTGATGTTTTTCGTCTTATTCCGGGCTGTTCCGAGATTCTTGACGGCTTGCTTGGCGCGGATTTAATCGGTTTCCACACTTTTGACTATGTTCGCAATTTTGCCGAAACCGTGAGAAGGGTGAAAAGGATTGACAACTCTCTCGGTGTTTTTCCGGTTGGCAACCGTCTTGTTAAGGCGGATATGTTTCCAATGGGTGTGGATGTGCGCAAGTTTTCCACTGCGTGCCGCTCTGCGGCGGTCAAAAATAAGGTAAAGAGAAAAAAGAATCTTTTCCCCGGCAACTGCCGCATTATTCTTTCAATAGATAGGCTGGACTACACAAAAGGCATAGAAAAACGGCTTGAAGCATACGATCTTTTTTTGAAGAAAAACCCTTCGTGGCGTGGCAGGGCGGTGCTTTTGCTGGTTGCTGTTCCTTCACGCACCGAAGTGGAACTCTACGAACAACTGCGCTCAAAAATTGAGCGTATGGTCAGCGAAATCAACGGCAAATGGGGAACTCTTAAATGGGAGCCCGTGAAATATCTTTACCGTTCGTTCAATTTCCAAGGGATGGTTTCACTATATTCGCTCGCCGATGTTCTTTTTATAACGCCCGCGCGGGACGGAATGAACCTTATCGCCAAAGAGTATGTTTCATCGCGTCCGGACGGACGGGGAGCCCTTATCTTGAGTGAAATGGCGGGAACTTCACGTGAACTCGGCGAGGCGTTTATCGTCAACCCCAATGACCTTTCAACAGTGTCGGACGCTTTACTGTCCGCGCTTGAAATGCTCGCCGCTGAACGCAAACGCAACATGGACGCGATGAGGGCGCGGCTTACGCGCTATGACCTCGCGCGCTGGAGAACCGATTTTCTTGACCGCCTCGGAGCGCAAAAGCGGCGGCAGTCCGCGATGTCGTCAAAACTGCTTTCAAAAAGAGTGTCCGGCGAGATTGTTAAAAAATTCTCCGCGAGCCGTAAGCGCATAATCTTTACCGATTATGACGGCACACTTGTTCCGTTCACGGAAAATCCCGAAGATGCCAAACCGGACGCGGAAATCAAAACACACCTACGGGCAATAGCTTCAAATCCCCGCTCAAAACTTGTGGTTGTGAGCGGCAGAGACAGAAAAACCCTTTCGAAATGGCTTGGAAACTGCGCGGACGCGATTGTTGCCGAGCATGGGGCGTGGATAAAAGACAGCGGCAAATGGGAGCGTGAGGCGCCCGTTGAAACCGAGTGGAAAAAAGAGATTTCGCTGATTTTCGAAATTTTTACGGACAGAACTCCGGGTTCATTCGTGGAGGAGAAAGACTATTCCGTGGCGTGGCACTATAGAAAGGTGGACCCGTCTCTCGCGGCGGTTAGAACGGGAGAACTCAACGAGGCGCTTGCGAACACGGTTCAAAATCTGGGCGTTAAGGTTATGCAGGGTAACAAAGTTATAGAGGTTAAGGATTTCGCGATAAACAAAGGCGCGTCAATCCGCCGTTGGTTCGCGGACAAGTGGGACTGCGTTATCGCAATGGGAGACGATTTGACGGATGAGGATATGTTTTCCGGGCTTCCGGAGGACGCATATTCAATTAAAATCGGTTCCGGTATGACAAAGGCGAAGTTTTACTCTCCGTCTGTCGGGCACGCGCGGGAATTTATTGAAAAACTCGCGAAAATTAAATGAAAACCCTGTTTCTAATCAGGCACGCAAAGTCAGACCGCCGGCAGAAAGTCGCGGATTTGGAGCGTCCTCTTAATGAACGCGGACTTTCGGATGTCCCGAAAATGGGCTGGCGTTTGAAAGAGAAGGGTGTAGTTTTTGACGCCGTTTATTCAAGCCCCGCAAACAGGGCTTTTACCACAGCGAAACTTGTTTGTGAAAAGGCGGGTTTTCCGCCTGAAGAAATCAAGACGAATGAGAGATTTTACACTTTCAATTCCACAGATCTTCTGAAAGCGGTTGAATCTGTCATAGACGAGGATTTTCAGACGGTCGCGGTTTTCTGCCACAACTTTGCCATTACCGATTTGGCAAATCTTCTCACCGGCGAAACGATTGATAATGTTCCCACTTGCGGAATTGTCCACATTGAAACGGACGCCAATTTATGGGCGAATATCGCAAACGGAAAGGGAAGGTTGATTGATTTTGATTTTCCAAAATCTATCTAGGGTGAAGTAAAAACTACACATCTTTGTATTCGTTGGGATACAACTGTTTATAGCGTGCTTTTGCTTCGGAGAGTGTTCGGCCTGCGCCCTTTATGCTGTTGCACAGTCCGCAAAGCAGAACGAGATTTGAGTCATCATCAGTTCCGCCTTTGCTTCTTGGAATGTCATGGTCAATGGTCAAGTTCTGAATAAGAAAATGGTTGCCATCGCAAGCACAACATCCTTCTTGCTCGCCGTATTTCATATGTTTTATATTGGGACTTTGCTTAACTCTGTCAGACCGAATGGGAACATCATCACGATGAATAACTATTGGCTTAAAGCCCGTTGGCGTTTTGCCTTTTTCCCAATACACAAATAAATCCTTTCTCATTCGGCTTTGAACCAATTCAACAGCCTTCTTCGAAAGGTCAATTCCTATCCATTTGCGATTAAGCCCTGCTACCGCAATGGGCGTGGTAGCACAACCGCAAAACGGGTCAAATACCATGTCGCCCTCATTGCTGGATGCTTTGATTATGCGGTCAAGCAAAGCAAGAGGTTTTTGAGTGGGGTAGTGTGTGCGTTCTTGACCTGAAACCGGTTTGATGTCGTCCCAGATATTGCCGAATGTCGCCCCTTTGTAATAGTCTGCATATGCTCTCCTCTCTATCTTCATTCCTTTCTTATTAGTAGAAATAACTATGTTGCCTTTTTGGTATTCTTCTTCCAGTCTTTCTTTGCTCAACCGCCACCCTGAAGGGTGAGGATTGCGAAAACCCCGCCACTCATAGCATAGATTAGGACGCTCTCCCATACTTTTGGCACGGAATAATGGCGTTGCGGTGTTGTATGCTCTGCCATTTTCATCAGTCTTCGGAAACTTTTTTTCTATTTCTTCTTCTGTTAATTGTCTCAATGGGTTCAAAGGTGTTTTATTGGATTTTGCAAAATACAAAACGATATCAGCATTGTCTCCCCATTTTTTGTTTTTGTGTTGAGATCCTTTTTGTGTTGAAGTTGCCCGCTTCCATGTAATTTCACTTCTGAAGTTTTTAACCCCAAACACCGCATCCATTAACAACTTCAACCAATGGCTCATTGTGGGGTCACAATGCAGATAGATGCTTCCCGTGTTTTTCAGTATGCGTCTCATCTGGATTAGACGCAAAGCCATAAATATCAAATACGCTTTATAACTGTTCCCGCCGATGTTTCCGGCAAGATTGATTAAATTGGCAAGCGGTTTGTTTTCCGTTTCCACCTCTGCAATTTCCTCACTTTTGACATCGCTCATTTTCCAAGTGTCTTCAAACTTTGCACCTTCCGCTCCGCTTCCAATAGGGGCTTCAAAAATCTTTTTCTTGTTAAATGGCGGGTCTAAATAAATCAGATCAATGGACTCATCGTCCATTCCCCGCATAATCGGCAGGTTATCGCCGGTGAACAGTGTGTAAGGTTCAACGCCCATTTTGACACACAGCCCGACTTGCAAACAAGGTGCCGGGCCTTGTTCACCTTCTTCACCAGAGGTTTGAAAGTTCTGTTTATTTCCCGCGAGGGTCTTGTATTCACAGAGACCCGACTTTGCGGGTTTCTGATAAAAAAGGTGAACAGGCGGATTGTATTAAAGCAGGGGGTTGAAGTCAAACGCGGAGAATTACCGCTTCGGCTTCACAGATGTTTTCACAAATCGCATCGCAGATTTCAAACTCTTCGGCGTTGAGGCGTTTATCGGGAATGGCAATGCAGAACATTCCTGCGGCGGCGGCGGATTGCGCGCCTTTGGGCGAGTCTTCAATCGCCGCGCATTCGGACGGTTTTACGCCTATTTCCGCCGCCGCGAGCAGATAGATGTCCGGCGCGGGTTTGCCATTTTTTATGCAGTCACCCGATATAACGGCGTCAAACAAATCGCGAATTGAAAACTTTTCAAGCACAAAGGAAATCGCCTCCGTCGGCGAGCTTGACGCGAGCGCGGTTTTAATTCCCCGCTCTCTCAAACCGTTAATAAGCGGTTTCGCACCGTCAAACATCGTCAGTTTTTCATCATAGACGCGCAAGAGAAGATTCAGGCGTTTTTCAATCAACTCTTCGGGCGAACAGTCCAGACCGAACTCTGCGATAATCAGTTTTGATGAGTCAACCTGACTCAAACCCACAACATTGTCTCTGAAAGCGGGGTCGTATTCCGCGCCCATTGATTTTAGAAGTTTGATTTCCGTCTCTTCCCAGAGGGGTTCGCTGTCTATCAGCACCCCGTCCATGTCAAAGATGACAGCGCGGAAACTCAAAGTTGGTCTTGGATTTTATCTTCAAGCGATTGCTTGTATTTTTTGATGTCTATTTTAATTCGCGCCACGCCGGTTTTAATTGCGGCTTCGGCAACCGCCGCAGATTCCCACGGCAAAACGCGAGGGTCAAACGGCTTGGGCACAATGTAATCAGGCGAGAACTCAATAGGGTCTCCGCCGTATGCCTTGATAACGCTTTTCGGAACCGGCTCTTTCGCGAGGGCGGCAAGAGCTTGCACGGCGGCGATTTTCATCTCTTCGTTTATTGACTTCGCTCTTACGTCAAGCGAGCCGCGGAATATGAACGGAAATCCCAGAACGTTATTAACCTGATTGGGGTAGTCCGATCTTCCCGTTGCCATAATCACATCGTCTTTTCTGGCACTTGTCGCGTCTTCGTAGGAAATTTCGGGGTCAGGATTTGCCATCGCGAAAATTATGGGGTTGCTGTCCATGCTTCTAACCATGTCCTGACTGACCGCGCCTCCGTTTGAAAGCCCCACAAAGCACTGCGCTCCCTTCATCGCGTCTTCAACGGTTCTGTGTTTAGTGTCCACGGCGAACATCTCTTTTTGCGGATTCATACCCTCGCCGCGTCCTTTGTATATAACGCCGCGACTGTCGCACATTACGATGTTTCCCCTTTTCGCGCCCAGAGAGATGAACAGTTCCGCGCACGCAATCGCGGATGCTCCCGCGCCGTTAAAAACCATCGTCAAATCTTCAAGTTTCTTGCCCGAGAGTTCACACGCATTCAAAAGACCCGCGCCCGAAATAATCGCCGTTCCGTGCTGGTCATCGTGAAAAACCGGAATGTCCATCCGCTTTTTGAGTTCGGTTTCAATCTTGAAACACTCAGGAGCTTTGATGTCTTCAAGGTTAATTCCGCCGAAGGTCGGCTCAAGACTTTCAACAATCTCAATGAACTGGTCGGCATCGGAGCAGTTGACATCAATGTCGTAAGCGTCAATATCCGCGAATTTTTTGAAAAGAACGCCTTTGCCTTCCATAACCGGCTTGCCGGCAAGAGCTCCGATGTTTCCGAGCCCAAGAACAGCGGTTCCATTTGAAATCACGCCGACAAGGTTTCCTTTGTTTGTGTATTCGTAAGCGGTGTCAGGGTTTTTTTCTATCTCTCTGCACGGCTCAGCCACACCGGGAGAATAGGCGAGGGACAAGTCCCACTGAGTTGCGCACGGCTTTGACGGAACAACTTCAAGTTTTCCTTTCCTTTCCTGTTTGTGGTATTCAAGCGCGGCTTTTTTTAAATCTTTTTCTTTTGCCATTTTGATTTTCTCTTATAATAAATTTTCAACCGCAAGAGCAGGAGCAAGAGCAACTGCATCCGCCTCCCGAAGCCGTTTTTTCATCGGCGCCTCCAGAGTCAATCGGGTCAGCCGGAGCCGCGGGGGATGTTCCAAAACCTTTGAATCCGAAACCAAACGAGGAAAGAAGACGTTTGACTTTTTTTGTGCCGCATTTTTCGCACTTTACGACATCGTCGCCACCGAGATGTAAAAACTCAAAAGTGTCGCCGCATTTTGAGCACTGGTATTCGTAACAAGGCATAAAACTAACCTCCGGTGCGGAGAACTTCTCAAATATTATGGCAAGAAAAGACCTTAGTCAAATAAGCGCGGTTGCCGTTTAAATTTTTGTCCAGAAGTCAATGCCGAGAAAATCAAACAGTTTCTGCCCATACACGTTCACATAGAACAGAAAGTCAGCCGCGATGAGAAAACCCACTGCGACCATAAGCGCGCCCACGATGTACTTGTAAACGGGGTAGTATTTTTTTCCGATGAATGACACGGTGCGCCACCGTGAAAAAAGCAGACCTGCTGCCACAAAAGGCACTCCAAGCCCGCAGGAATAGGCTAGCAGAAGCGCGAACCCGCGCGCGGGATCTTGATACGAAGACGCGTAGGATAAAATCGCCGCAAGCATGGGTCCTATGCACGGCACCCACCCGAACGCGAAAGCGCAACCAAGCACAAACACATAAACGGGTCCGCCTCTTTGAGTTTGCAAGCGCAGTGTTCTTTCACGCCGGAGCGCCGGGATTTTTACAATATCCATTGTAATCAGCCCCAGAATCATAATCAGCGCGCCTGACACGGTCGCGAGAACCGTTCTGTTTTCAGACAGGAATGAGCCGAGAAATGACGCCGACGTTCCCATAAGCGAAAAAACAAACGCGAAACCTGCGACAAAAAGAATGGTTGGGCCAAGCAGTGAAAACTTTCCGGACGGCATTTCGGTTTCGCCGTTTCTCATGGTCAACGCGGACAGGTATCCGGGAACAAGTGGGAAAATGCACGGAGACAGAAATGACGCGATTCCCGACAAAAATGCGAGCGCGAAAGCGGGTTCAAGCGGAGATGCTCCGGTCATTTTGCCACCTGCCCGTTCAATTTTTCCAAAACCTGTGGATTGAGGTCGTCCGCGCAATCTATGTCGCGCAAGGTTTCCATAACGCTCACATTAAGGCGCAGTTGTTGCGCTTTTTCAAGCGTTTGAGCCATAACCCTGTCCGTGCTCCAATCTATGTCGTTGAAGAGTTCGGCGCGGTTTGTTTTAAGCCCTATGAGGTAGTAGCCGCCGTCTTCGCAGGGACCGATTACCGTGTCCGCCGTGTTCAGCCGCTCAAATGAGTCCGTGATTGTTTCCGCCGTTATTTCAACGCAATCGGTTCCAATGACGACCACTTTTAGGTTCCCTGCCGACACGCGGTCATTAATCGCGTTTGATATTTTTTCTCCGAGTGTTTTTCCCCTTTGCGCGACGAAATCCGCCGTCCATCCGCCGAGCCAGCGGACGATTTCATTTTTCATTTCCGGTGGGTCGTAAAATACGCAAAGCGAATGTTTTCCCTCGATGTTTTCCATAACCCTTTCCACCATAGACGCGTAAATTTCCGCGGCGCGCTCGTTTCCGATGTCTTTTGCCATTCGGGTTTTTACTTTTCCCGGAGTGGGGTGTTTAAGAAAGACCGCGACAGTGTTCATTCAAGCGGTTTCCCCTCCGCAACTGCTTCCCGCTCCGGCAGTGCAACCGAAGCAGTGATTTCCGAATATTATGCCGCGCGCCGCTATCTCTTTGAGCGATGAGTTGAAAACGGTCGCTTTCTCTCCGTTTTCGCACTTAACGCGCATCTTCAGCATCTGGTTGAAGTCACAATCGTAAAGCGCGCCTTCGTGGTCAACGCTTATCATGTTTCTGCACATAACACCTTCAGCGGCGGCAGGGTTGAACGCGGATACGAGTTTGTCCATATAGCCAACGTATTTTTTCTCCCTGATTAGATATCGGCGAAACCTGTTAATTGGCATATTCGTTATACAGTAGAGGTTGTTGAATTCTATGCCGTGTTTTGCCCGCAGTTTTTCTTTGAAGGTTTTTTCAAGGTCGTTCTGGTCTGCCGGAAGGTAGTCGCCGGGCGGATTATAGACAAAATCAAGAACAAGTCCGCTCTTGTCTTTTCCGTATCCCCGCTCATTGAGCATAAGCGCGGCTTGAACGCTTTTTTCAAACACGCCTCTGCCTCTCTGCTTGTCCGTCAAATACTCTTCGTAGTGCGGAAGAGACGACATCACTTCCACCCCGTGCCGCGCAAAAAAATCGGGTAGATAATCTTTGCCTTCGCCCGTAACCGGATTTCCGTCAACCGTAACCGTCAAGTTGTGGCGCACAGTCACGCGTTTTTTCATCTCCGCCGCACGCTCAACAATGTAATCAAAATGCGGATTGAGTTCGGGCGCTCCGCCCGTGATGTCAAGCGTTTTCACCGTGTTTTCGGCGAGAATTTCAAGACAGCGGTTGACAGTTTTCAGGTCCATCTGCTCGGTTCTCTTCGGCGAAGCATCAACGTGGCAGTGAATGCAAGCCTGATTGCACAGTTTTGTTATGTTGATTTGTAAGGTTTTCAGTGAAAGCGGGGAGAGGTCAATATTTCTTTTTTTGATGAAACTCTCGAAGTTTTTCTTCACTGTGTTTTTACGCATTTTTGAGGTTTTTCTTAAAGAGCACCGTTTTTCTTCATCGTGTTCCGCATCTGAACGGCGTGGATTAAATCAATTCCCGCGTCCATTGAAGCCGCCACGTGAACCGCTTCGGTCATTTCCTCGGGACCCGCACCGGTTTCAATACACCTGTTCGTGTAGGCGTCTATGCAATATGGACACTGTTTTGAGTGCGCAACGGCGAGCGCGATGAGCGCTTTTTCGCGTTTGGTCAAAGAACCGTCTTCTTGTGTGGCGGCGTTGTAATAATCAAAAAATTTGTCCATCAAATCTTTCGCGAAATCTCCGACCTCGGCGAATTTTTTTAAGTCTTCGGGTTTGTAATAACTCATGGAAACCTCTCGGTTAAAATATCCTTTATAGTATCACAGCAAGAGGTGCGCAATGGCAAGGGCTGTGATATTTGATTTTGACGGCGTTATCGCCGATACCGAAAAAGTCCATCTGGACGCTTTCAGAAAGATTCTCGCGCCCGAAGGGGTTGAGATTTTGGAGGCTGATTATTTTGAAAAATATCTCGCCCTTGATGACAAGAACTTTTTCACAACACTGCTTCGGGAAAACGGCAGGGACGCGGGCGCTGAAAAGGTGGCTGATTTTGTAAAAAAGAAATCTCTTGTTACCTCGGAAATGCTTGAAAACTGCGCTTTTTTTGAAGGCGCTCTTGATCTTATAAACTCGCTTGCGGAGGCGCGGTTTCCTCTCGCCATAGCGTCCGGCGCTTTGAGAAAGGAGATTGAGTCGGTTCTTGTCCGTGGCGGTGTTGCCGACTGTTTTTCTTTTATCGCGAGCGCCGAAGATTGTGAAAAATGCAAACCCGCCCCCGAAATTTTTCTTTACGCTCTTAAAGGATTGAACTCATCAAGCACGCTTTCCCCGCCCGCATCTGCGCGGGAGTGTGTTGCCATAGAGGATTCTTCGCACGGAATCGCAGCGGCAAAAGCGGCGGGAATGAAATGTGTGGCGGTTACCAATTCGCACCCTGCCGAAGCGCTTTTGAGCGCGGATTTAATTACGCTCTCCCTGCGTGAAATTGACGCGGAGAAAATCGCCTCTTTTTAAGTTTCGCGCTGTTTGAGATATAATTTCGGCGCAATGATATTTGTAATTTCAGGACCGTCCGCGAGCGGCAAAACGACTCTGGTAAAACATGTAAGAGACGTTATGTCGGAGGTTGATTTTTCAATTTCCTGCACAACGCGTCCGCGCAGACCCGAAGATGCGTCAGATGCTCAGGATTACGATTTTATTGACGACAAAACCTTTGAAAAACGCATAAAAGACGGCTATTTCGCCGAATGGGAAGAGGTTCACGGCAACCGCTACGGAACTCCTTGGAATCAAATCAAAAAAGCGTCCGACACGGCGGGCGGGGAGACGGATGTGGTTCTTGATGTGGATGTTAAAGGCGCGCGCAACATCAAGGAAAGATTTCCCGAAGCGGTTCTGTTTTTTGTTGTTCCGCCGAGCATGGAAGTGCTCAGAGAGCGTCTTGAAAAAAGAAATACCGAAACCGACACAAGCATAAACAAACGGCTTGTTTCTCTTAAAGACGAGCTTTCATTCATCCATCAATATGACTACGTGATTGTGAACAACAAACTCAGCGAGGCGCGGAAAGAAATTGAAACCGCAATAGAGATGTTCAGAACACGAAAAGACAAAATAGACCATATCAAAGCCGCCTATTTGGAGTAGGGAGAGTGTCTTAAAGGGAGCGCGGTATGATAAGACTTAACGATATTCTTGATGAAGCTGGCGCGTCCGGTTCACTTTCCGAATCGGACGTCGGACTTATAAAAAAGGCGTATGTGTATTCCGCGAAAGTTCACGCGGGACAAAAAAGGGTTTCGGGCGAGCCGTATTTAAGCCATCCGCTTGAGGTTTCTCTCATTCTCGCAAAGCTGGGGCTTGACACGCACACAATCGCGACCGGGCTTCTGCATGACACCGTTGAAGATACGCTCGCGACCTCAAAAGACATCAACCGCATGTTCGGCGATAAAATCTCCGGCCTTGTGGACGGCGCGACAAAGGTCAGCAAACTTTCCTATTCAAGTGATCAGGAGAGGCAGGCGGAGAATTTCAGAAAACTCATTCTCGCGACCGCCAAAGACGTGCGCGTGGTTCTGATAAAACTTGCCGACCGTCTTCACAACATGAGGACTCTTGAGTTTCTTCCTACCGAAAGACGCAGAAAAATTGCCAAAGAAACGCTTGAGATTTACGCTCCGCTCGCTCGTCGTTTCGGAATAGGGTGGCTCGCTTCGGAGATTGAAGATCTTTCGTTCAGGTTTTTAAATCCGCGTGAATACGCCAAGATTGAAGAGAAACTCAAAAAAGGCGGCAAACGCCGCGCTCGCAAAATTAAGGAAACAACCGCCAAACTTGAAAAACGTCTGCACGAAGAGGGAGTGAAATGCGAAGTGTCGGGCAGAGTGAAAAACTTTTACAGCATTTACAGCAAAATGAAGTGGCAGAATATGGAGTTCAACGAGCTTTATGACATCATTGCCTTCAGAGTTGTAACGGAGTCCAAAAGCGACTGCTATGCCGTTCTCGGTGAGGTTCACAGCTTGTGGAATCCCGTTCCCGGAAGAATTAAGGACTACATCGCGCTTCCGAAAAGCAACGGCTATCAGTCAATTCACACAACAGTAATTTCATCGGACGGCGACAAGATGGAAATTCAGATACGAACGCAACTCATGCACGAATTTGCAGAAAAGGGAATAGCCGCTCACTGGATTTACAAGGAAAATGAGGCTGCCGGAGAGGCAACTGAAATCCGGCGTCAGTTTTCAAGAATCGGCGACCTTGCAGAAGACGACAATGACGCGCGTCCGGTGGAGTTTATGAATTCGCTCAAAGCCGAACTTGAGTCGAGCGTGATTTACGTTTACACACCCAAAGCCGAACTCATTGAGCTTCCGGTTGGCTCAACCCCGATAGATTTCGCCTACCGCATTCATACAAACATCGGAGATAGATGCGACAAGGCGGTTGTCAACAGGAAATCGGTTCCTCTGGACACACGTCTTAAAACCGGAGACGTGGTTGAAATAAAAGTTTCAGCAAAGGCGAGTCCGTCGGAAAAGTGGCTGTCCATTGTATTTACGCCGCAGGCTAAAAACAGGATACGAAAACATCTGTCCGCGGTGCGTAGGGACAAATCTCTGGATATCGGCAGGGCTATATGCGAAAGGCGTCTCGCGGCGGCGGGCAAAAATTTGAACTCAATGATAAAGCTGGGTGAGATTTTGAAACCGCTCGAAAAACTTGGCTTTTCAAACCCGGATGATTTTTTCCGAATGGTTGGTTTTGGGCATGTTTCGGCTTCTGATTTGCAGAAACTTATTGACCCCGGCTCGGAAATCACGCCGAAAAAAATGGGTCGCATAGAGAGAATTCTTGATAAGGTTGCCGACCCCGAAAGCAGAAAGATGATTCTGGTTGGCAAAGAAAAGGTGATGACGCGCTTTTCAACCTGCTGCCTTCCGGTTCCGGGCGAGCCGATTGTCGGCCATGTAACGCGCGGCAGCGGTGTGGTTGTTCATTCTGCGGTATGCGGTATGTGTAACGGCACCGGTGAAACTGACATGGAGGTGGAGTGGCGCAAAGATTTCAGAGGGAAGGCGACCACGGGGATTTTCTTAACCTGTCAGGACAACAATGAAGTTCTTTCCTCCGTTGACAAAACCATAGACGATTTGGGTGTCAAAACAGTTGTGAAGCAGACGGGAAGATTCAAAGAGGGCATAAAATACAGTTTTCTTTTTAAGGTGAAAAACATAAAGCATCTTGAAGAGATTGTTGATTCGCTTTCAATGCTTGAAGGGGTTGTTTCGGTGGAAAGGTGTGGCAGGGCATTTGAATAGTTTTCTCGCCGCGTCTATAATATGAGCCGATTTTCAAGCGGTTATATATGTTCGGCTTTTTCGGCAGCGGATCTGGGACTCCCAAGTCAGTTTTAAGACAGAACCTTGAATCAGTTTTTCTTGCCATTTTCTTAGCGCTTTGTGTCAGGGCGTTTATTGTTCAGCCTTTCAAAATTCCGTCATCTTCAATGGAGCCCACTCTTCTGGTCGGCGACTACATCATAGTGAAAAAGTTTGCTTACGGAACACGGATTCCATTTACGGACAAAACCGTTTTTCAAGGCAGTGAAATCAAAAAGGGTGACATTGTGGTTTTTAAGAAACCACAGGGTCCGAGCAAAACAAAAAAGACTTATTTCATCAAAAGGGTTGTCGCCACGGGCAATGATGTTGTCCGCATACAGGGCAGAAACATTTATATCAACCAATTGAGGATTCCCCAGTCGTATGTGGGGCGGTATGACGTTGCGCCGATGGAAGAATATATTCAGAAGTTCGGAGACAAGGACATTACCGTCATCTACGAAAAACAGCGTTATTCCACACACAAGGGTGACATCATTTATCCGTTCACCGTGCCCGCCGGGCATGTTTTTCTCATGGGAGACAATCGCGACAACAGCCGCGACAGCCGTTTCTGGGGAACGATTGCCGAAAAAGATATTGTTGGCAAAGCGGTAACAGTTCACTGGTCGTGGAAATTTCAAAACTCATTTATTCCCGAAATCAGATGGGAAAGGATTTTTTCGGAGATTGAATGATGGTGCGGCGCGGCGGCAAAATTCTGGAAACGGTTCTGGATTCACAAGCGCTTAACAGCGCCGTGGAGGAAATGGCGCGACAGATTGCGAAAAATTCCGGGCGCGGCGGATTTTGCGTTGTCGGTATAAAGACAATGGGCGAGGCGGTCGCGCGGCAAATGGCGGAGTTCTTGTCCACACTAACCGGCAAACCCGCGCCTCTGGGCGTTCTTGATATAACTCTTTACCGCGATGACATTGGAAGGGGCAATCTGCCTCAGGCGCGTGCCAACGAGATGCCTTTCAGCGTTGACGCGATGGATGTGATTATTGTTGATGACGTAATTTCCACCGGCAGAACCGCACGCGCGGCGATAGAGTCAGTAATAGATTACGGAAGGCCCTCGCGCATACGGCTTGCGGTTATTGCGGACAGAGGGAACAGGGAGTTTCCCATTCAACCGGACTACTGCTCGGTTAAGGTCAATCCCGGAAAGAAGCGCAGGGTAACCGTTATGATTGGCGGCAACAAATCGGGTGAGAACGGCGTTTTTATTTGTGAAAACAAAGAGGCTCGGAAGAGGGCAAAGTAAGTTATGGAAAAGTTCGAAAGAAAGGATTTAACGGGAATCGCGGAACTCACGGCGGCGGAAATCAATCTGATTCTGGACACCGCCTTTTCAATGAAAGAAGCCACGGGGAGAAAAATCAAAAAGGTTCCGGTTTTGAAGGGAATCACAATCGCCAATTTGTTTTTTGAACCCAGTACCCGCACCAAGGCATCTTTTGAAATCGCTGAAAAACGGCTCAGCGCCGATGTTCTGAACTTTACCGTGTCGCAGAGCAGCGTTGTGAAGGGTGAAAACCTTCTTGACACGGTGAAAAATCTTGAAGCGATGGGAGCGGAAGTGATAATAATCAGGCACCCGATGTCCGGCGCGCCACAACTTCTGGCACGGCAAACGGGCATATCAATCGTTAACGCCGGAGACGGTTCCAATGAGCATCCCAGTCAGGCTCTTCTTGACCTTATGACCATCAAACAGGCGAGGGGGCGCATAAAAGGTGTCAGGGTTCTAATCGTCGGAGATGTTCTCAACAGCCGGGTTGCCAGGTCAAACATCCACGCGCTTTTGAAACTCGGTGCTAAAGTCGCGGTCGCGGGTCCGTGTTCAATGATTCCCGCGCATTTTGCCGAAATGGGGGTTGAGATTTTCAACTCCATTGAAGATGCTCTGCCCGGCACGGACGTTGCCATAATGCTCAGAGTGCAGACGGAAAGAGACAGCAATCGTTACTTTCCGTCTTTGAGGGAGTATTTCAAATTTTTCGGACTCACAAAAGAGCGCGTCAAACTTGCGCCTCCGGGATTGACGGTTATGCATCCGGGTCCTATCAACAGAGGAGTTGAAATAACATCTGAAGTTGCCTACGGAGACGGCTCGGTGGTTCTGGATCAGGTGGCGAACGGAATATCGGTCAGAATGGCGATACTGTATTTGCTGTGCTCAAGAAAAGTGACGGAGGCGCCGGAATGAAGATACTCATCAAAGGTGGAAGAATAATTGACCCCTCATCAGGGAAAAACTCAAGAGGTGACCTGTTTATTGAAAGCGGCTTAATATCAAAACTTCCCGCTCGTGCGAAAAAACCTTCCGGCGCAAAGGAGATAGACGCGCGCGGAATGATTGTGGCTCCGGGGCTTGTTGATATGCATGTTCATCTGCGCGAACCGGGTTTTGAGCACAAGGAAACCATTAAGACCGGCACGGAAAGCGCGGTTGCCGGAGGGTTCACGGCGGTCGCGTGCATGCCCAACACGAACCCCGTCAATGACAACGCCACTGTTACCGAATACATACTGATGAAAGCCCGAACCGAAGGCGCGGCGCGCGTTTTCCCCATCGGGGCGATTACCAGAAATGAAGAGGGCAAAACAATCGCAAACATTGGGGAGATGAGCGAATCCGGTTGTGTGGCAATTTCAGATGACGGAATGCCGGTTGTGGATTCGGGCATCATGAGGCGCGCGATGGAATACGCCCGCCCTTTTGGAATACCGGTTATTTCCCACTCCGAAGACCTTTCTCTTTCGGACGGCGGTGTTATGAACGAGGGATATGTTTCAAATATTATGGGGTTGAAGGGAATTCCCCCGGAGTCGGAAGAGATAGGGATAGCCAGAGATATAATTTTGTGCCGCCTTACGGGCACGCCGCTTCACATAGCGCATGTTTCAACTGCGGGTGCGGTCGCGGTCATAAAAGCGGCGAAGAAGAACGGCATCAAAGTAACCGCAGAAGCCACGCCTCACCATTTCACTCTTTCAGACAAAGTGGTTGAAGGTTATGACACGAACGCGAAAATGAATCCGCCTCTGCGCTCGGAAAAAGACGTTAAAGCCGTCAGGAAGGGGCTCACGGACGGAACTCTGGATGCCATCGCGACCGACCACGCGCCTCACTCTGAGGACGAAAAAAATGTTGAGTTTGACAAAGCGCCGTTCGGTATCGTTGGACTTGAAACCGCTCTTCCTCTTTCGTTGCGCCTTGTTGAGGAGGGCGTTTTGACGATTGATGAGATGATAGAGAAAATGTCAACCGTTCCTGCGTCCCTACTGAAAACTGGCGGCGGAACACTTAAAATGGGCTCGCCGGCGGATGTTGTTATCTTTGACCCGAACAAGCGGTTTACTCTGGACACAAAAGCCTTTCGCTCAAAAAGCAAAAATTCGCCGTTCGGAGGCTGGAAAATGAAAGGCGTTGTAAAACACACAATTGTTGACGGGCGGATAAAGTTTTCACAACGGTAAGACTATGAGCGCTCAGGATCGCGCGCGGTCATTTTTTCTGACCTCTGATTTTGTTGTTCCAACTTTTGCCGGAGCGCTTTTCTTCTTTGTTTTTCACTCTTTTCTGCTTCTTCCGTTGAGGGTGGAGGACCTTGGAGGCAGCCCCTCTGACATCGGTTTTATAATGGGTGTTTCGGGTGTTACGATGCTTTTGTTCACTCCGTTGTCGGGAGTTCTCGCAGACGAATACGGAAGAAAACCATTTATTGTTCTCGGTTTTTTCGCTCTTTTTCTCGCTTGCGCGGGTTTTATATTTCTCCAAAATCTCGGCTGGGGAATCTACGCGCTCAGAATGTTGCAGGGTGCCGCATTTTCCCTCTTTTTCACAGCAACGGGCGCGTTGATAACGGAAATAACGCCTGAAGGCAAAAGAGTGCAGGCAATGGGGTTGTATGGAATGTTCACAATTCTTGGTTACGCGGTTGCGCCGTATTGTGGCAAAATTATTATTGATTTGAGTGGTTTCACAGCATTATTTATAGTGATTTCTATAGTATGTTTTTTGGGCGCGGTGCTGTCATTCTTTGTAAAAGACATGGCAACTGACTCCGGAACCGGGAAAAACGGGAACGGCTCGCGCTTTCTTCCGCCATTTTCGCATCCTCTGGCTCTCGCTGTCGGAACTTTTTTTGTTTCGGGCTGGGTTTTTATGTCTCAATTTTCTTTTGTTTCGCTCTCTTCCCGTTCCATTGGCATTGAGGATTTTTATCTGTTTTTTGTCTTCTTCACGGCGGCGGTTTTGTTTGTCCGCATATTTCTCGGTTGGGCACCGGACCGCTATGGAATCCGCCGTATCTGCCCGCCATTTCTATTTCTTGCGTTTGCGTCCGTTTTGGTTCTGGCGTTTTCCCGCACTCCTTTTTCCGTTTCCGTGTCGGGCGCTCTTTTCGGAATAGCGCATGGATTTACCTATCCGTCCCTTTATCTGCTCGCGATGGAAAAGTCGGGAAACCGTTCAAAGGCAAAGGTGTTCGCACTGTGCAATGCGTCTTTCACAAGCGGCGGAATGCTTGGAACTTTTGTTTCTGGCATTGTCGCCAATGAGTTTGACTATCTCACGATGTATATTTTTCTCGCGTGCATGGCGCTCGCGGGCTTTTTCGCGTTTATGATTGCTTTAAGAGTTACGGACAAAGCGGCAATCAGTTAGAATGAAAATTTATGGCTCTGTTGAGCCGGAGACCAAAGATGAGCGAAAAAACTCCGGAAACGGAAAAAAATGAAAACGACGAATACACACTCAGAAAAGAAAAAGCTTCACAGTTGCGCGACGGCGGCCTGAATCCGTATTCAAATACCTTTAAGCCGTCTTCTTCAATTACGGAGATTTTATCGCAAGCCGAAGGGGTGTCTGATGACGAACTTGGCACGGTGGCGCGTTTTTCAATCGCGGGAAGAGTTGTTTCAAAACGTAGTTTCGGAAGCGCTGTGTTTTTTGATGTCGCGGACTCTTCGGCAAAAATTCAGTGCTACGCAAACAAAAAAGAGACTTCCGAGGAAGATTTTAGAGTTGTCGGCAAGTATCTTGATTCGGGTGATTTTGCCGGGGTTGAGGGTGTTCTTTTCAAAACAAAAACGGGCGAGTTGACGGTCAGGGTTGAAAACATTGCGCTGCTCACGAAAACATTGCGTCCGCTTCCGGAAAAGTGGCACGGGCTTCAGCAAGTTGAGACGAGATTCAGAAAACGCTATCTGGATTTGATTGTAAATCCTTCAGTCAAAGAGATTTTTCGCCTGCGCTCGGAGTGCATAAGTTTTATAAGGCGTTTTCTTGACGAGCAGGGGTTTCTTGAAGTTGAAACTCCGGTGCTCCACCCCATCGCGGGCGGTGCGGCGGCGCGTCCGTTTGTGACCCACCACAACGCACTTGACATAGATCTTTTTCTAAGAATCGCGCCTGAACTTTATTTAAAACGGCTTGTTATAGGCGGGCTGGACCGTGTTTATGAAATAGGCAGAGTGTTTAGAAATGAAGGCGTTTCCACACGCCACAATCCCGAGTTTACAATGATTGAATTTTATCAGGCATACGCCGATTACGGCGATATGATGGAACTGATTGAGGAGATGCTGTCCTCTTGCGCGCAGCAGGTCGCGGACGGCTCTAAAGTGGAGTTTGACGGAAGCGAACTGGATTTTTCGCGTCCGTGGAAAAGGATAAGCATTTACGACTCTTTGCGGGAAAAATACGGCGAGAAGATTTTTTCCGATGCCTCTTTTCTGTTTAACGAAGCGGACGGGCTCGGAGTCGGGCACGATGGAATCAAAGGAAAAGCGCTGACCGGAATCTTTGAAGAAACTATCGCTTCAAAACTGAAAAATCCCACCTTTGTCTTCGGCTTTCCGCTTGATGTTTCGCCACTTGCCCGTGCGTCTGATACAAATCCCGAAATCGCGGACAGGTTTGAGTTGTATGTAAACGGATGGGAAATCGCGAACGCTTTTTCCGAATTGAACGACCCGGAAGAACAGAAGAAAAGGTTTTCCGTTCAGGCGGAAATGAAAAAGAAGGGAGACGAAGAATCGCACGAGACCGATGAAGATTTTCTTGTCGCTCTTGAGCATGGCATGCCTCCCACCGCCGGCGCTGGCATAGGCATAGACCGCCTTATTATGCTTCTTTCGAATACGGTATCCATACGGGAAGTGCTGTTTTTTCCGCATATGAGACCTTGAAAATGTTTGAGCTTCTTGTCGCGTCAAGATTTTTACGCTTACAAAAAAAAGTCCGCGCCATATTTTCAACAGTCTTGATTTCGGTTGTTGGAATAAGCATCGGGGTTTTTTCCCTTAACATTGTTCTCGCCGTGATGTTGGGCTTTCAGACCGAACTGAGCAAAACCATTATCGGAGCGTCTCCTCACATTCTTGTTTCAGCTTATGACGGCTCCATTACCGAGCACGCTCTCGCGGCGGAGAAAATTGTCAAAGTCGCGGGGGTAACCGGAGTTTCGCCCGTTGTTTACGGAACCGGGCTGCTTGTGTCCGCGAGCGGCTCTCACGGCACGGCTTCAACCGGCATAAACCCCTCACGACACCGGAGCGCTTTTCCGTCTCTTTTTTCACAATCCCGCGGCGGGGTTTCCGCTCTGGAGAAATTTCATCCTAATGCGCCTCCGATAGTTCTTGGCTACGGGCTTGCGGGTTCACTCGGTGTTGAGAAGGGTGATGAGATAACCTTTGTGTCATCTCCTGACAAAAAAGATGCTTTGAAAAAAAGGCCGAAGATGAAAACTTTTGAAGTGGCGGGAGTTTTCAAATACGGAACGGCTCACTACGATTCAACCATTTCATACATAAAACTGGCGGATGCGTTTACGTTTTTCGGAAAACCGGGTCCCTCATCTTTTGAAGTCGCGGTTGCTGACCCGATGAGTTCGGAGCTCGTGGCGCGCGAGATTGAAGACGCGCTGGGATTTCCGTTTGTCGCTCAAAGCTGGCAGGAAGCCAACAGCAAACTGTTTTCCGCTCTTCGTCTGGAAAAACTTGGGCTTACGATTTTTCTGGGATTTATGGTTTTTGTCGCTTCGCTTAGTGTTGTGAGCGTTCTGCTTATGATTATGATTGAAAAAAGCAGAGACATCGCTATTTTGCGCGCCGCCGGAGCGTCTCGAAAACAGGTCGGAAACATCTTTGTGATTATCGGGGCGGCTTTGGGTTTTGCCGGAACTTTTTTCGGAACCGCTACCGCTCTTGCCGTGTGCCAACTGCTCTCAAACAACACGACTGTTTCGGGGCTAATTCCGTTTGACCCTGATGTTTATGGAATATCAAAATTCCCTGTTATGATAGAACCCTTATATTTCTTTGTTATCGGCGTATCAAGCCAGTTATTGTGTGTTTTGGTTTCTTTGTATCCGGCTTATTGCGTCCGTTCGGGAAACCTTGCGGCGAAGTTGAAAGTTTGATGAACCCATTGATTGAAGCCAGAGAACTGAAGAAAGAATATATTCAGGACAGCCAGACGGTTATGGCGGTTGACGGGATTAGTTTGTCTGTCAAGCGGGCTGAAACTGTTTCAATCAGTGGTAAATCCGGTTCCGGAAAAACAACCCTTCTTAATATGCTTGGAGCTTTGGAAATGCCAAGCGGCGGAGAGGTCTTTTTCAAAGGTGAAAAACTTTGCGCCGAACGGGACGCGGTCGGCTTTGATGTCAGGCGCGAAATGGGATTTGTTTTTCAATCTCATAATTTGCTCGGAGGTTTCACCGCACTTGAAAACGCAAGCTTTCCCTGTTTGATTTGCGGAATGAAAAAATCTGAGTCATACGAGAGGGCTGAAACCCTTCTTGGGCAAGTTGGGCTTGGAGATAAATTCGGTTGCTTCCCCGATGAGCTGTCCGCGGGAGAGCAGCAGAGGGTTGCGATAGCGCGTGCGCTTGTTATGGAGCCCAAAGTACTTTTCGCGGATGAGCCGACCGGTAATCTTGATCCTAAAACTTCAGGTTTGGTGGCGGAAATGATTTTTTCCGCCAAAGACAGATTTAACACGACGCTTGTTATTGCCACTCACAGTCGCGAGTTTGCGGCGATGTTTGACAGGTCCGTTGTGCTTTCCGAAGGGAGGCTCGCTGATGCGTAGTTTGAGCCTGTCGGGAAAACTGGTTTTTGTTTTTCTTTCACTCTTTATCGCGGGAAGTATAGCGCCGCCGGCGCAAGCGGCTGTGGTGTCTGAAATTGTGATTGAGGGAGCGAAGAGGTTCGGCAGAGATTCGGTGGAAGTTCTAATTTCGCAGAGGGTCGGTCGGGAGTATAGAGAATCGGAAATCTCCGGAGACGTAAAGAAAATTCATTCAACCGGCAATTTCTACAATGTAAGAGTTGAGAAGGAAGTGTCGTCACAGGGGGTGAAACTGACATACAAACTTCAGGAAAACCCCGTGCTTGTCGACCTGTCTTTCAAGGGCAATAAAAACCTTGATGATGACAATATTGAAGAGATATTGAATATCAAAAAAGGGACGATAGTTGGCACGGTAAACATACACGCGCAAACACTTGCCATTATGGATCTTTACGCCAGAGAGGGCTACAGCAATGCCCGGGTTTCATACAGTGTTGACCCCGAAGCGGCCGGTGGAATCAGCGTTTTATACAAAATTAAGGAAGGCCCGAGAGAAACCATCTCAAAGGTAAAAATTTCCGGAAATGAAAACATCAAAACCAAAAATCTCAACAAAGTCATTTTCAGTTCTCCGCGCCGTTTTTACAGTTTGGGCCAGAAGGGGCTTTTCGTCAGAGATGAGGTTGAGAGAGACTCCGAGCGCATAAGATTTGCTTACATGAATGAGGGGTATCTTGAGGCGCAGGTTTTACAGCCGCAACTTACACACAACAAACAGAAAAATTCCTATGAAATTGTTTTTGATATAGAAGAAGGTGACAGATATTTTGTTTCGGACATCTTTTTTGAAGGAGTGGAAGAGCCGCCCGAGTTTAACAAAGACAAGTTTCTTCACAACCTGAAACTCAAAAAGGGCAAGCCGTTCGGAAGAACAAAACTTACTTCGGACATCAACTTTATTACGGCATTCTACACAAACAAAGGCTATGCCGATGTGAACGTCAGTCCGTCTGTGGAAAAGCAGGAGCCCGTTGACGGGAATCCTTTGGTCCGCGTGGGTTTCTCGGTTGAGAAAGGACAGGTTTTCCATATAAACAGAATCAATGTAATCGGCAATGACAAGACCATTGACAGGGTTATAAGAAGACAGATTCCCATCATTGAAGGGGATTTGTATAAATCCGCCGATATTGCTTTGATAAGGCCGTTCGTGGGGCGAACGGGATTTTTCAGAGCCGAGGAGATTGAGGTCTCAACCCAGCCTGCGGAAACCGGTGCCACAAATGAGTTGGATATTACGGTAAGGGTGAAGGAAAGTTCAACTGCTCAGTTCAATTTGGGCGCCGGCGTGAGTTCTGTTGAGGATTTTATCTTTTTCGGCTCAATCAAAGAGTCAAACCTTTTCGGTTACGGGAAAAGTTTGGAAGCGAACGCGAACTTCGGAAACATCACTGACACATATACATTCCGTTACGGCGACAGGAACTTTCTTGACACAAACTGGAGTTTCAACACCTCGCTTTTCCGTCTGGAGCGTGATTACGTTGACTATGATAGAAAATCCACCGGTTTTACCATCGGGATTGGAAGGTCTTTATACAGGCAACTCTGGGGAAATATTTATTACAGATGGGAAGACCTTGAAATAAGAAATCCGTCGCAAGCGGCCATTCAGTCGGGCATTATGAGTTCAAGCGGAATTCTCAGCGCCGTCGGAGCGGATCTCACCTGGGACAGCCGGGACAACTTCCAGTTTCCAAGAAGCGGACACAAGGCAACGGTTTTGTATGAACATTCAGGACCCTTCGGCGGAGAAACGGATTTGAGAAAACTGGTTATTGAGAGCAATACATGGGTTCCAATTGTCCGGGGTTCATTTCTTTCAGTGAAAGTCGCTTATGATAGAGTTTTTCTGCGCGGAAATTCCACCTCTCACGCAATTGACGAACGGCTTTTCCTAGGCGGGTCGTCAAATCTCAGAGGTTTTGATTACAGGGAAATCGCGGCTGGCGGAAACAGCACGCTCGGCGGAACGGAGCGGATATATATTAAGTCTGATTACGTTGTCCCGCTTTTTGAGCCTCTTGGTTTATATGGCGTTCTGTTTTTTGATATAGGAAATGTTTTTGATTCTGAAAGAGGGTTTCAGTTTTCAGTAAACTACCAAGACCTGCGAAAAGATTTTGGCTACGGATTTTGGTGGCGTTCGCCTTTGGGTTTTGTTAAAATAGAATTCGGGTATCCGATTGACAGACTTTCCGGAGAAGAGAAGAGGCAAGTTAATTTCTCAATAGGTACTTCATTCTGACCCGTACTTCCAAGGAGGGAAGCACAATGATTAAGATGGTTTTTTATTTACGTTTTTCAATTTTGGCGTTATTCGCCGCTTTGCTGGTTTCTCCGGCAATTCCTTTCCATCAGGCGGGGGCTCAGAGCGGGGAAACTGATTTTCGCGTTGCGACTATTGATGTTCAACGCGTAATTCTTCACTCAAAAGCGGGAAAAAAAGTTCGTGATTCTTTTGAAAAAGAGTTCAGAGCGAAGCAGGAAATTCTGGATGAAAAGAGCCGCCAGTACGAAAAAATGGAAAAGGATATTACGAAAAATATCGCCGTTATGAACGAAGAAACATTAAGCCGCAAGGCAAAAGAGATTGAACAGAGAAAGAAAGACCTCTTGCGTGCGCGCGAAGACTTTTCAGATGAACTGCGGAGAAAACAGGAAGAGATGAAAAGGAAAATTTTGATGGAAATACAGGAAGTTGTTAACGAATTCGGCAAGTCCGAGAAATATTCCCTAATTCTCGCGGACGGCAACGCGGGAGTTCTTTTCAAAACGGGCAATGTTGATGTTACCGAGCAAATCATAGACCTGTATGATAGAAAATACTGACCTGTGGTTTTTGATAAAGAACAGATAAAAGAATTCATTCCTCACAGGGAGCCATTTCTTTTTCTTGACTCTGTGATGAAGATTGAAAAAGGGGTTTCTATTGACGCCTTGAAAACTTTCGGAGCGGATGAGTTTTTCTTTCAGGGACATTTCCCCGGAAATCCCATTGTTCCGGGCGTTATAATTACCGAGGCGCTTGCGCAGGCGGGAGGGGTTCTCATAGGGGCTTCTTTTGCGGACGAAATCAAAGAACAGGGGTTTTCCAACGCTTATCTTATTGGGCTTGAAAAGTGCCGTTTCAGGTCACCTGTGGGTCCCGGTCAGGAATTAACACTTTCCGTTAGTCTTGCGAAAAAACGTGGCAGAATTATGATTTTTGAAGGGCTTGCCACTCTTGCGGACAGCAAAAAAGTTGCGGACGCCTCTATAACGGCTTCTTTTGTTTGACATTTTTTGTTTTCCATATAAAATCGGCTTCCTTGGTCAGTATTGCGTGAATATGTTTTACCGCTGGCGTAGCTCAGTTGGCAGAGCAGCTGATTTGTAATCAGCAGGTCGGGGGTTCGAATCCCTTCGCCAGCTGTCAAAGAGCCTACGGTTGGAGTTTTGCTATGTCTGTTGTTTTGAAAAAAGGGGAGGTGGCTGAGTGGCCAAAAGCAGCAGACTGTAAATCTGCCGGCGTAAGCCTACGTGGGTTCGAATCCTACCCTCCCCATGCGTCTTGGCAATCTGCGGGAGTAGCTCAGTTGGCTAGAGCATCAGCCTTCCAAGCTGAGGGTCGCGGGTTCGAATCCCGTCTCCCGCTGAGAAACTGCCCCGCCCACGTAGCTCAGACGGTAGAGCACATTCTTGGTAAGAATGAGGTCAGCGGTTCAAGTCCGCTCGTGGGCTGTAGGAATTGGGCTTTTATGATTTGCAGGCATTTTGAGGAGGTAAGAAGAGATGTCTAAAGAGAAGTTTGAGAGGGGCAAGCCACATTTAAATATAGGGACGATAGGTCATGTTGATCATGGCAAGACGACCCTTACGGCTGCGATAACGAAGGTATTGGACAAGGCGGAGTTTGTGGAGTTTGGGGACATAGACAAGTCTCCTGAGGAGAAGGACAGGGGGATAACGATAAACATATCGCATGTTGAGTACGAGACGGAGTCACGGCACTACGCGCATGTTGACTGTCCCGGTCACGCGGACTATGTGAAGAACATGATAACGGGGGCTGCGCAGATGGACGGTGCGATACTGGTTGTAAGCGCGCCGGATGGTCCTATGCCTCAGACGCGGGAGCACATCCTGTTGGCGCGTCAGGTGGGGGTTCCGTCGATAGTGGTTGCGTTGAACAAGGTTGACATGCTGGACGACCCTGAGCTTTTGGATTTGGTTGAGCTTGAGATACGGGATTTGCTGAATGAGTACAAGTTTCCCGGGGACGACATACCGATAGTGAAGGTAAGCGCGCTCAAGGCCCTTGAGGGGGACGGAGACTCTGCGGCTCAGATTAAAGAGTTGATGAGTGCGGTGGACAGTTATGTACCTGAGCCCGTGAGAGAGGTTGACAAGCCGTTCATTATGGCTGTTGAGGATGTTTTCACTATATCGGGCAGAGGCACGGTTGTTACGGGCAGAGTGGAGAGGGGCAAGATAAACGCGGGTGACGAGGTGGAGATTGTGGGATTCAAGGAGACGGTTAAGACGGTTGCGACGAGTCTTGAGATGTTCCGCAAGATACTGGACGATGCGGTTGCGGGTGACAACGTTGGGGTGTTGTTGCGCGGCGTGGACAAGGAGACTGTTGAGAGAGGGCAGGTGTTGTCGGCAGTGGGCAGCATTATGCCTCACAAGAAGTTTTCCGCCGAGGTGTACGTGTTGAAGAAGGAGGAGGGTGGAAGGCACACTCCGTTTTTTCCGGGTTACAGGCCTCAGTTTTATTTACGGACGACGGATGTAACGGGTTCGGTGAAGTTGCCCGATGGTGTTGAGATGGTGATGCCGGGTGACAGTGTAAATGTGGAAGTTGAGTTAATAGCGCCTGTGGCGATGGAGGAGCAGTTGCGTTTCGCCATAAGGGAGGGAGGCAAAACTGTCGGCGCCGGCGTCGTTACTGGAATTATTGAGTAGCTGAGGGGTTGGAAGGGCAGTAGCTCAATTGGCAGAGCAGCGGTCTCCAAAACCGCAGGTTGGGGGTTCGATTCCCTCCTGCCCTGTTTTTTCGCTGTCTGTCAGGTTGTAGGTAAGAAAGTTGCAGAATTACTTGAAAAAGGCTGTTCAATATCTGAAAGATGTTGAGATTGAGTTTTGGAAAATATCGTGGCCGGACCGTCCCGGCACTGTCAGGGCAACCGCTATTGTGCTTGCCGTTTCAGTATTGTTTACGGTCATTCTTGCGATTGCCGATTACCTGTTCTCAACACTGATCGGTTTGATACTGTCTTGATGCGGATGGAAGCTGAAAAAAAATGGAAACGTCAAAAAGAAAGTGGTATGTGGTTCAGGTGAGCACTGGATATGAGAAGAAAGTGAAGTCTTTTATCGAGGAAAAAGTGCGCGCTTTGGGAGATGGTGTGCCGATAGGTGAGGTCCTGCTTCCGATTGAAACTCTTGTTGAGTCAAAAAAAGACAGCAAGGAAAAAACTTCAGAGAAGATGTTTTTCCCGGGCTACGTGCTTGTAAACATGGAAATGAAAGAGCAGACTTGGCATTTCATCAAAGAAATTCCGAGGGTTAACGGCTTTGTTGGCGAGGAGATAAAAAGTGGCAGAATAGACCCTGCGTTAGTTTCAGCCATTGAAGACGAAGAGATTGTAAAACTGAAAAGCCAGATTCAAGAGGGTACTCTCAAGCCGAAACTCAACATATCTTTTGAGCAGGGCGAGACCGTTCAAGTCGTGGAAGGTCCCTTTGCCAACCTCTCGGGAGTGATTAGGGAAATCAATCCGGAAAAAGGCAAGGTTCTTATTTCCGTAAGTATTTTCGGCAGGTCAACCCCGATAGAGTTGGACTTTAATCAAATAGAGCAAATGTAAAATGAAAGAAATAGGCGGATATCTTAAATTACTTGTTCCTGCGGGCAAAGCATCTCCTTCCCCGCAGATAAGCCCTGCGCTTGGTCAGAAGGGGATTAACATAATGGAGTTTTGTAAGGCTTTTAATGAACAAACCGCCGGCAAAGAGGGTTTGCTTCCGGTTGTTATAACGGTTTACAAGGATAAATCTTTTTCCCTCGAGATTAAGGCGCCGCCGGTTTCGTATTTTCTCAAAAAAGCAGCGAATGTGGACAAAGGCTCTGCCAATGTCCCAAGGGAGAAAGTTGGCACAGTTACGATGAAGCAGGTTGATGAAATAGCGGAAAAAAAGATGCAGGACTTGAACACGAAAGACATTGAGGCGGCGAGAAACATAATTCTCGGAAGTGCGAGAAGCATCGGGATTGACGTGGAGTAGGGGGCAATGGCAAAAAGAGGTAAAAGATACGCGGAGTTACGCGAAAAGATTGGTAATCAGTCCGTTTACAGTGTTGAAGAGGCGGTTGATTTGATTCCTCAAACAAGCGCGGCGAAGTTTGACGGTTCCGTGGACATCGCGGTCAAACTCGGAATTGACTCTAAAAACGCGGACCAGCAGATAAGAGGGTCCCTTGTTCTGCCTCATGGCACGGGCAAGAATGTCAGAGTGCTTGTTTTTGCCAAAGACGCAAAAGCCGCCGAAGCGAAAGAGGCGGGCGCGGACTATGCCGGTTTTGAAGATCTTGTGGAAAAAATTGAAAAGGAAAACTGGCTTGAATTTGATGTTGCAATCGCGACCCCCGATGTTATGTCGGAAGTTGGCAAGCTCGGAAAGTTTCTTGGTCCGAGAGGTTTGATGCCGGCTCCCAAAATGGGCACCGTAACAAATGAAATTGCCACAGTGGTTAAACAGTCAAAAGGCGGAAGAATAGAGTTCAAAAATGACAAAGGCAGCGTTGTCCATGCTCCGCTCGGGAAAAGTTCATTTGAGGTCTCCAAGATAAAGGAGAATCTGGTTTTTATGCTTTACTCGCTCAACAAGATGAAGCCTGCTTCTTCAAAGGGTGATTTTTTCAAAAAGGTGAGCATATCAAACACAATGGGGCCGTCCATCAATGTTGATCTCGTCAGTATCAAGGAAGAAATAAAAGCGTTTGCGGGAAGAATTTAATGCAGAGGGAAGAGAAAAAACAAATCATAGAAGAACTGTCGGAAGTTTTTAAAAATCCGGTTTCAGTTTTTGTGATTGAATACAGAGGGCTTAACGTCAATAGTATGCAGTCTGTCAGAGAACAGGTGAAAGATACGGATGCGGAACTGCGTGTTGTGAAGAATAAATTTCTTCTCAAGGCATGCGAAGGCACTGAGGTTGAGAAAATCAAGGACCTTTTTGCGGGTCCGACCGCAATTGCCATATGTGGCGAAGAATTCCCGGCGACCGCAAAAGTTTTCACTCAGGCGCGCAAGCAGTTTGAGCAGATTGTTGTTAAAGGCGGTCTTATTGACGGCAAAGTTTGCGGCTTTGAGGAGATTGAAGAGATTGCAAAACTGCCCTCAAGGCAGACGCTTATATCCATATTCGCTTCCACTCTCGCGACTCCGCTTTCGAACTTCGTCGGCGCTCTTGACCGCATGCGTTCCGGAGTTTACTACGCCCTTGAATCCTTGAAACAGAAAAAAGATGCTGAAGAACCTGCGAAGGAAACCGCAGAAATCAAACCTGAAGAAACTCAAGCGGCGGATGCAAGAACAGAAGAGGCCGCTCCGCAAGCGGACAGTGGCGAAAGCGCTTCCGGAGGAAATGCTGAAGTGAAAGCCGAAGGAACGGAAACATCCGAGGCAAAAAAAGAAGAATCTGAATCTGAAAAAGGAAGTTCTCCGGCCGAAAACACGCCGGAAAAACAATCTTCTGAAGACAAAAACAAAAAGGAGGAAAACAGCGATGGCTGATTTAACAAAAGCAGAGGTGCTTACCTACCTTGAGAAAGCCAGCATGATGGAGATTTCTGAGCTTATCAAGGAGATTGAGGAGAAGTTTGACATTAAAGCGGCTCCTCAGGTTGCAGTGGCTGCGGCTCCTGCGGCGGACGCGGCGGCGGAAGACGCCGGAGCCGCTGAGAAAACGGAATTCAGTATCACTCTTAAAGATGTGGGATCCAACAAGATTCAGGTCATTAAAGTCGTCAGAGAAATTGCCGGCTTGGGACTTAAAGAGTCCAAAGATCTTGTTGAAAGTGCTCCCAAACTTATCAAAGAGGGGCTGAAGAAAGAAGAAGCTGAAGAGTTTAAGAAGAAGTTTGAGGAATCTGGCGCGACTGCGGAACTCGCCTAACGGTTACCTTGAAAGTCTTTTTGACTGAGAGTCTAGTTAATTTGTGCACGCACGACGCCATGGGCGGGTGTGGATTTTGGAGGGCTTTGATATATTGAATTCACAATCGGTTGATAAAACAAAACTGAGAAAGACATTTTCTAAAATACCCCCTATTCAGGACATTCCTAATCTTTTGAATGTTCAGACCGAGTCATACAAGCGGTTTTTACAGGAAGATATAAATCTGGAAAACCGGGTGGAAAGAAAAGACCACGGTCTCCATGCTGTTTTTAAAGCCATTTTTCCGATAGAAAACTACTCGGAGAGAACTTCTCTTGATTTTGTGCACTACAGCCTCGGGCAAAGGGTTGATGATGAAGACGGAAACCCCATCAAAGATAAAAACGGTCATGAGATTTATGATGGGCAGCCGAAATTTGACGAGATGGAGTGCCGGCTAAAGAACTATGACTACACGGTGTCGCTTTATGTAACTCTGCGCTTAATAGTGTGGGAGGAAGACGGAAACGAAATCCGGGATGTTGCCGAACAGGATGTCTATCTGGGCGAAATCCCCAAAATGACCGAGAGCGGCTCTTTCATTATAGGCGGCGCGGAAAGGGTGATTGTTAATCAGATACACCGTTCCCCCGGCGTGCTTTTTGACGGTCCGAAACTCGGAGATCAGCACCAGCTTTCAGCTGAGTCATTTGTCGCGAAAATCATTCCTCAGGACGGCAGATGGCTTGATTTTGATTTTGACTCAAAAAACTTTCTTAACGTCCGTATTGACCGCAGAAAAAGGTTTCTTGTTACGCTTTTTCTTAAAGCACTGGGATATACGGAGAAAGAGATTCTTAACCATTTTTACGGCATGGAAACTGTCCGGTTTGGAAAAGACGGCGGCCTTTCAAAAGAAATAAATCCGGAAACAATCATTTATCAGAAAAGTTCCGAGGACATCAAGAAAGGCGACGAAGTTATTATCAAAAAAGGCAAGAAGTTCACTCAAAGAAATATTGAAAGATTGAAAAGTTTGAAAATAGACGCCGTTTCTCTGGAGAGTGAATCGGAACTGTTTGACAAGATATGCGCCGAAGACATATTCACAAAAGACGGTGAAGTCATCGCAAGATTTGGAGAAAAAATCACCGAAGAAACTCTGCAAGCCGCCAGAGATAATTCAATTGAAAAAATCTCACTCTACTACATGGACGATATTTCCGTTCCTTTTTCGGTTGCCGACACTTTGATTGAAGAAAAAAGGGTTTACGGAGACTTAATCAATAACACTTTTGCCCTTAAAGTTAAACAGGGCAAAGCCGGAAAGGAAGAGTTTTCAAAACTGACCGGCAATTTGTCCGGTTTTCTTGGTGAAACCAAAGATGAAAATACGGTGTGTTTTGAAAATCTTCCCATGAACGAAATCGAAGGGCTTCGGAACAAGTTCACCAAAATTGGCGCCGAGATTGAGGTTTTCTGCGACGGGGCGATTGTTGAGATATACAAAAAATTCCGCCCCACCAATCCGCCAAGCGCGGAGGCGGTAAGAGTTTTCTTTTCCGACATGTTTTTCAACCCCTCCAAATACCGGCTTTCGCAGGTTGGAAGGAAAAAACTGAACTACAAACTCAAACACAACGTTGACGAGGAAATTCTCAGGCTTACGCGCGAAGACATCATCCAAACCCTGCAATATCTTTTGGAACTCAAAGGCGGTCGCAGGCAGGTGGATGACATAGATCATCTCGGCAACCGCGGGGTTAAAACCGTGGGCGAATTGATAGAAGACACTTTCTACAGCGGGCTTGAAAAGTTCTCGCGCTCCGTGAAAGAAAGGATTGGATACCAGAGCATAGAAAACAAAATGCCCAGAGAGATAGTGGTGCCGAAGGTTGTAGACACAATAGTCAGGGACTTTTTCAAAACGGGTCAATTGTCGCAGTTTATGGATCAGACCAACCCGCTTTCGGAAATCACTCATAAAAGGCGTCTCAGTGCGCTGGGTCCAAAGGGGCTTACGCGCGAAAGAGCGGGATTTGCCGTCAGGGACATTCACTCATCGCATTACGGGCGGATTTGTCCGGTTGAAACGCCCGAGGGACCAAACATCGGTCTTATATCAAGCATCAGCACTTACGCTGAAATTGACGATTACGGATTTATTCGCACTCCCTACCGCGTTGTTAAAAATGGGAAAGTAACAGATGACATCGTAAAGATGAGCGCTCTTGAGGAAGAGGAGAAAAATATCATCATAGCGCAGGCAAACGCTCCTCTGGACAACAAGGGAAGGTTTGTTCTAGATTTTGTTTCCTGCCGCTCCGAGGGCGACATTAAAATGGCAGAAAAAGACAAGGTTACCCATATGGACGTTTCGCCGTCCCAGCTTGTCTCAATCTCCGCTTCTTTGATACCGTTTCTTGAACACGATGACGCGAACAGGGCTCTTATGGGTTCAAACATGCAGAGGCAGGCGGCTCCTTTAATTAAGGCGGTCGCGCCGCTTGTGGGAACGGGGCTTGAGTCTTCAGTTGCAAAAGACTCCGGAGTTGCGGTTATTGCAAAAGAGGATGGTGAAGTTATTCACGCGGATTCCGAGATTATTGTTGTGAAAAACAGCAAGATGGCAAAATCCGCCGACTCTTTGGATTCCGGCGTGGAAATATACAAAATGATCAAGTTCAGGAAATCCAATCAGGGAACCTGCTGGAACCAGACTCCTATTGTTTTCAAGGGTCAGAAAGTGGTTAAAGGGCAGGTTATTGCGGACGGTCCCTCAACCAAAAATGGTGAACTGGCGCTGGGGCAGAACATTATGGTGTCGTTTATGCCATGGGGCGGATACAATTTTGAAGATGCGATACTTATTAGTGAAAGAATTGTAAAAGACAACGTTTTCACTTCCGTTCACATAGAAAAGTTTGAATGTCAGGCGAGAGAAACCAAATTGGGGCGCGAGGAAATCACCCAAGACATTCCCAATATTGGAGAGGACGCACTCAAAAATCTTGATGAAAGCGGCATAGTCCGGGTTGGCTCAACTGTCAATATGGGAGATATCCTTGTGGGCAAAATCTCTCCGAAAGGCGAGATGCGTCTGTCGCAAGAGGAAAAACTTCTTCGCGCCATTTTCGGAGACAAAGCAAGAGATGTCAAAGACACCTCCCTTAGAAGTCATTCCTCCATTCCCGGCACAGTTATAGATGTCAAAGTGCTGACTTCGCGCGCGGTTTCGGAAAAAGACCCGAGGGCGAAAAATATTGAAATTGATGACATTGAGAAAATCAAAGGCGAAATGGAATACGTATCGCGCATTTTGAAACAGAGCGCGGTTGAAACCATGGCGTCTTTGCTGAAAGGCAAGAAGGCGTCTTCAGACATTAAGAGTAAAGGCGAAAAGATGATTTCCAAGGGAGACTCTTTTACCGCTGACAACCTCACGCTTCTTGATCTTGAAGATATCAGGGAAATAAAAGTTGAGCCGAAGGCTCTTTCCGAACAAGTCAAGGTGGCGGTAGACGCAGTTTTAAGACAGATAGACAACCTCAAAGAGAAGTATGAGGATAATAAAAAGAAACTTGAACAAAAAGACGACCTCGCGCCGGGTGTTCTCAAAACCGTCAAGGTCTATGTTGCTGTAAAAATGAATCTTCAGGTCGGAGACAAAATGGCGGGACGGCATGGCAACAAGGGTGTGATTTCACGGATTCTTCCTCAAGAAGATATGCCTTATATGGAGGACGGCACGCCGGTTGATATGGTGCTCAACCCTCTGGGAGTTCCGTCCCGAATGAATGTCGGGCAGGTTCTGGAAACGCATCTGGGCTGGGCAAGCAGGAAAATCGGAGAGCAGCTCAATGAATATATTGAGCAACACTACGGAGCCGCGGCGCTTAAAGCCAAACTCAAGGAATCTTATGGAAACCGGGGCGAGGACACTTCTTTTATAGACAAAATGAACGAAGACGAAACGCACAATTTTGTCAAAGCCATCAAAGACGGTATTCCCGTCGCATCTCCGGTTTTTGACGGAGCGACCGAAGAGGAGATAAAAAGTTTTATGAGCCTCGCAGGGCTTTCAGATGATGGAAAAACAACCCTGTTTGATGGCCGCACGGGAGAGCCGTTTGACCAGAAAGTAACAGTCGGAATTATGTATATGCTCAAACTTCACCACCTTGTTGAGGAGAAGATTCATGCGCGTTCAATAGGGCCTTACTCACTTGTCACGCAGCAACCGCTCGGCGGAAAGGCGCATTTCGGTGGGCAACGGCTCGGTGAGATGGAGGTCTGGGCTCTTGAGGCATACGGCGCCGCACACACACTTCAAGAGTTTTTGACGGTCAAGTCCGACGATGTGATTGGAAGAACAAAGATGTTCGCGTCAATCGTTGAAGGCAAAATGGCGCTTGATCCCGGGATTCCGGAATCTTTCAATGTTCTCAGGAAAGAACTTCAATCGCTCGGACTTCAAATAGATTTGGTTTCCGAGAGCGATGAGGAAATGGCAGAATTGCAGTCTGGAGCGGCAAAACAGTAACCGGGAGGTAAAAATGGAATTTGAAGACATAGTATCGACCAAAGCGGATAACTATTCAGGGGTTCAAATATCAATAGCGTCTCCTGAAGCCATCAAGGAATGGTCTCACGGGGAGGTTAAGAAGCCCGAAACCATAAATTACAGAACGTTCAAACCGGAAAAGAACGGTTTGTTCTGCCCCAAAATTTTCGGACCCGTAAAAGATTACGAATGTGCCTGCGGCAAATACAAACGGCTAAAACACAGAGGGATTGTCTGCGAAAAATGCGGCGTTGAAGTTACGACCTCAAAATTGAGACGGGAAAGAATGGCTCACATAGACCTTGCCTCGCCCGTTGTTCACATCTGGTTTTTGCGTAGCACCCCGAGCCGTATAGGAATGATTCTTGACATGAGCATCAGGGACATTGACAGGGTTCTTTACTATGAATCCCATGTGGTCATCAATCCAGGCGCTCATCCCCTCAAAATGGGGCAGACACTCACGAATGAAGAGTTGTCGCAACTGCGGCGGGCGGAATATGTGATTGCCTCTCTCAGGAATTGTCCGGAAGAAGACACTTTCCTTAATATTGAAACCGAAGAGGACGTAAACCACGCCGTTGCGTTTTTGATTAGCGAAGAAGACATGTCTCTGGTCAAAGACTATTGGTATAAACACCTTCTGCCCGCGGAACTGGTCACTAAATTTTCCCTGCAAAGTGTTATGTCGGGAAAAACAGGCATTTCCGAGCGGGAAGCCCGGCATTTAATAGACTCTTTTCTGGACGCGAAAAAGGATCTTAAGAAAGAGCAGTCCGCATATGACGCAAAAGTGTCCGAGTCGGGCGAACTTGAGTCCGGAGGAAAACTCAAAGAGGCGCGGGACAGTTTTCAGTCCATTAAAAAGGAATTTGAGCAAAAGTTCGCGAAACACTACCAAACCCTCGGACTTGAAGAACTTCCCTCAAGCGATAAAAAAATTCGGGACGCTTTCAAACAGCTTTCTGAAACCGGAAAAGCGGACAAAGAAGCCCTCGGCGCTTCCTGCGACAACCTTACGAAAGGTGATGCCGGAAAAGAGCACGCCGCGCTACGCAAACTTTATAAGGAAGCCGGGAAAAACATAAAGAAAGTGGAAGCCGATGCAGAGGAAGTTCCTCCGCATCTCAAAGACGCGCATGAAAAACTCGTAAAAGCGAGAGAAGGGTTGAAAAAATCTCAGACCGCCTTCGCCAAAATTATAAGAAAAGTGACCTTTACCGAAAAGGAAATTAAAACTCTTACCGAAGCGGATGAAAGTTTTGAGGTTGACTACACATACGGAATGGGCGCCGAAGCCATTTACGATATGCTCAAAAGCATTGATTTGAAATCACTTTCCGAGGAGTTGAAAACGGAGATGCAGGAATCAAGTTCTTCGCTCAAAAAGGCAAAGATCGCGAAAAGGCGCAAAATTTGCGAAACTTTCCGCAAGTCAAAAAACCGCCCTGAGTGGATGGTTCTTAAAACAATTCCCGTTCTACCGCCGGATTTGCGTCCGCTTGTTCCACACGGAGGGCGTTTCGCCACTTCAGACCTCAATGTTCTCTACAGACGGGTCATCAACAGAAATAACCGCCTGAAACGGTTGCTTGAGCTGGACGCTCCCGACATCATCATCAGAAATGAGAAAAGAATGTTGCAGGAAGCGGTGGATGCACTGTTTGAAAACGGCAGAAGGGGAAGACCTGTTCTAGGCCACAACCATCGTCCGTTGAAAAGTTTGACCGACATCATAAAAGGCAAAAGCGGCAGATTCCGCCAGAACCTTCTCGGAAAAAGGGTGGATTATTCAGGGCGTTCCGTTATTACGGTGGGACCGAACCTCAAACTTCACCAGTGCGGACTTCCCAAACAGATGGCGCTTGAGCTTTTCAAGCCGTTCATTTATCAGAAACTGCAGGAACTCAAAAACAAAGACGGCAGCCCCATTGCGCCAACAATCAAAATAGCAAAGAAATTTGTTGAAACCGGTGTTCCGGTGGTATGGGATGCCCTTGATGACGTGATTAAAGAGCACATGGTTATGCTTAACCGCGCTCCGACCCTTCACAAATTAAGTATTCAAGCGTTTGAGCCGGTGCTTGTGGAAGACAGGTCTATCAGGGTTCATCCGCTTGTCTGTCCCGCTTATAACGCGGACTTTGACGGCGACCAAATGGCCGTCCACCTGCCTCTGTCCATAGAGGCGCAAGCCGAATGCCGCACGCTTATAATGTCCACAAACAACATACTTTCCCCTGCGCACGGCAAGCCCGTAATTCTGCCCACGCAGGACATTGTTCTCGGAATCTACTACATGACCAAGGATTCCGCTTACAGCAAAGGGGAAGGCAAATACTTCTCATCGCCCGAAGAGGTCATGATGGCATACGATTCGGGGCATGTCGGGATTCACACTCTGATAAAAATCAAAATCAACGACGAGCTTGTTGAAACAACAGTTGGCAGAGCGATTCTATACGATGAGGCAATTCCGAAAACCATTCCGTTTAAACTGGTCAACAAACCTATGAGCAAGGGCGAAGTTGAAAACCTTGTGGATATGTGTTTTAGAAAAAACGGCGGAAAAGAAACCGTTATTATGGCGGACCGCATAAAGACTCTTGGATTTAAATACGCTACAAAATCCGGCATCTCAATTTCTATTAACGACATGGAAATTCCCGAGAGCAAGGAAAAGATTGTTGAAAAGGCGCGCGAAGAGGAACTCAAAGTTCAAGGGCAGTATTCTCAAGGGTTGCTGACGGACGGAGAGCGTTACAACAAGGTTGTGGACATCTGGACAAGAGCGAGTGATGAAATTGCCGAAAATGTTATGGAAAACATCAAGTTTGAGACCGTTAAAGACAACAAAGGCGTCGAAAGAACAAGCACAAGCTCAAACCCGATATACATGATGATTGATTCCGGAGCACGAGGTAGCATGTCTCAGATGAGACAGCTTGCCGGAATGAGGGGATTGATGGCGAAGGGAGATGACACCATTATTGAAAAGCCTATAACCTCAAACTTCCGTGAAGGGTTGAAGGTGATGGACTACTTTCTTTCAACCTACGGCGCACGTAAAGGTCTTGCCGACACCGCTCTTAAAACAGCAAATGCGGGCTATCTCACGAGAAAGCTCATTGATGTTGCGCATGACATAATTGTGCGCGAGGAAGAATGCGGAACCATTGAGGGACTTGTTTACACAAATGAAGTGGATGGCGGGAAAATTAAAAAACGGGTTGGAGACAGAGTGCTCGGAAGGGTTGTTCTGGACGACTTGAAGGATCCGGAAACAGGTGAAATCATTGTCAAAAACGGACATGAAATCGACAACGAAGCTGCTGAAAAAATTAACCTGAGCAGTATCAATGAAGTTAAAATCCGCTCGGTTCTGACCTGCGACACCGAAGAGGGAATATGCCGTCTTTGCTACGGGAGAAACCTCTCAACAGGAAAAATCGTGGATATAGGCGAGGCGGTTGGAATTATGGCGGCTCAGTCAATCGGCGAGCCGGGAACTCAGCTTACGATGAGAACTTTTCATGTGGGCGGAGAGGCAAAAGCCGAAGTCGCCACTCTTGAAAACAACCACCCCGGAACCGTGTTGCTGTCCAATGTGGAAACCGTTGAACTACAGAAGGGTGTTCTGTGGCGCGTTATTAACAGAAACGGCCGTCTTTCCATTGTGGATGAAAAGGGCTACGAGAAGGAAACACACAAACTTGAGCAGGGCTCCATCCTGAAGGCAAAGGACGGACAGAAGGTCAAGTGGGAGCAGAACAAAAAGGATGGAAAGGTTGAAAATGAAATCCTTGCAGAGTGGGATCCTTATACAAACCAGTATATCGCCGAGAGTACGGGAACAGTTCAGTGGAAGGATCTGGAAGAGGGCAAAAACTTCCGCCAGCAACCGGATGAGATTACCGGAATTCTCAAAATTGAGGTTGTCGCTCCTCCGACGGGCATCAAGGAACTTGCGAAGCTGAACCCGACTATCATTATCAAGAGTGGTAAAGATTCCAAACAGGAATTCGGTCTTCCCGTGGGCGCGATCATTGAGAAAAATAGTGGCGACCAAGTAGAGCCCGGAGACATTGTTGCAAAAATCCCGAAAAAGAGGATAACAAAAGACATAACCGGCGGACTGCCCAGAGTTGCCGAACTATTTGAAGCGCGCGTTCCCAAAGATAAAAACCTCGCGATAGTAAGCGAGATTGACGGCACCGTATCTTTCGGGGAAGACGTGAAGGGCAAAAGGCGCATTCTGGTTAATCCGCAAATCGGAGAGGAGAAGGAATATATTGTTCCGAAAGGAAAACACATCATTGTCAGTGAAGGCGATTTTGTAGTCGCGGGCGACAAAATCGTGGACGGAGACGAGAACCCGCATGACATTCTGAAAATTAAAGGGGAAAAGACGCTCAGCGAATTCCTTGTTAAGGAGATTCAGGATGTTTACGAGTTACAGGGAGTCAGGGTCAATGACAAGCACATTGAGGTGATTGTCAGACAAATGCTCAAAAGAGTGAAGATTAAAGACCCCGGAGATACAACAATGATTCCAGGCGAGTCCGTAACGAAAGCCATGTTCCATAGAGAGAACTCTGAAGTGGAACAACAGGAAGGCAAATCCGCCGCCGCCGAACCTTTGTTGCTCGGAATAACGCGCTCTTCTCTCATCACTGAAAGTTGGCTGTCTGCGGCGTCTTTCCAGGAAACGACAAAAATTCTCACCGAAGCCGCCTGCGAGAGCAAAGAGGACAAACTCAAAGGGCTGAAAGAGAATGTTATTATCGGAAAAATCATTCCTGCCGGCACGGGTCTTGATGTGTATAAAAACATCAAAATTCAGACTGAAAACCAAACCGTTCCTATGCCTCTTGTGGAAGAAGCCAAATCTGAAAAACTTGAAGAAAAATCGGGAGTATAGATTTGCCTCCCGCTTTGGACGGCATGGAAAAAACTTATACTCCGGTTCCCCTTGAAAAAAAATGGCGGGCATTCTGGCTTAAAAACGAAAAATTCAAGGCGGAACGCAGGAAAAAAGGGGGGAAGAAAAGTTTTTCCATAGTAATGCCGCCTCCAAATGTTACGGGCTCCCTGCACATCGGGCACGCTCTAAACAACACTTTTCAGGACGTTCTTGTCCGATATAAAAAAATGAAGGGGTTTGACGTGCTCTGGGTTCCGGGAACGGATCATGCCGGAATCGCGACCCAAATGATTGTTGAGCGCGAACTTGCAAAAGAGGGGCTTACAAAAGAAAAACTGGGCAAAGAGCGTTTTGTTGAAAAGATTTGGGAATTTAAGGAAAAATCCGGCGACAGAATTGCTGAACAAATAGGCAGACTGGGATTTATTCCCGATTGGAGCGCGCAACGTTTTACGATGGATGACGGATTTTCAGACGCCGTTAAACACGTGTTTGTTGAGCTTTACAAAAAAGGCCTGATCCGGCGCGATAACCGTCTGGTCAATTACGATCCCGGATTGAAAACCGCTATTTCCGATTTGGAAGTGGAGCAGAAAGAGGTTCCCGGCAACTATTGGCACATCAAATACCCTCTTAAAAACGGCAACGGGCACATAGTTGTCGCGACCACGAGACCCGAAACTATGTTTGGAGACACCGCAGTGGCGGTCCATCCGGAAGATGAAAGGTATAAAACCCTCATCGGCTCGGAAGTGGGGTTGCCTCTCACGGGGAAGTCTATTCCCGTAATTGCCGATGAGTATTCAGATCCGGAAAAAGGAAGCGGCGCGGTCAAGATAACTCCCGCTCATGATTTTAACGACTTTGAAGTCAGCAAGCGGCACGATTTGCCACTTGTAAATATTCTTGACGAAGATATGTGCCTAAATGAAAACGCACCCAAAAAATATCAGGGGCTCGAAAGATTTGAGGCACGTAAAAAACTCATTGCTGATCTTGAAGCGGATGGTTTCCTTGAAAAAATCGAATCCGTTTCCCATACGGTTCCCTATGGCGACAGATCCGGCGCAGTTGTTGAGCCGCGTATTATGGAACAGTGGTATATGGATGTAAAACAACTTGCGGTCAAAGCTGTCGAATCGGTTGAAAAGGACGACATGGTTTTCTATCCAAAGTTCTGGGAACGCACATATTTTCAATGGATGAACAATGTAGAACCATGGTGTATATCAAGGCAGTTGTGGTGGGGACATCAAATACCCGTCTGGTACGGCCCCGACGGCAAAGTGTTTGTTGAAGAAGATGAAAAAACAGCCCTCAAAAGCGCAAGCGGACATTACGGGAAAGATGTTCTCCTCGAAAGAGACCCGAATGTTCTGGACACTTGGTTTTCCTCGGCTTTATGGCCGTTTGTTACGATGAACTGGGGCACAAAAGATGATTCTCTCTTCCGAAAATACTATCCCACAGCGGTTCTTATAACGGGTTTTGACATCATATTTTTCTGGGTGGCTCGTATGGCGATGATGGGGCTTCAATTTACCGGCAAACCACCTTTTGCGGACATCTGCATTCACGGCTTGATAAGGGACGAGAATGGTGAAAAGATGAGTAAAACCAAGGGGAACGTGATTGATCCGCTTGAAGTTGCCGATGAGTTTGGAGCCGACACTCTGCGCTTCTGCCTCTGCGCGCTTTCTTCGGGCGGAAAAGATATAGACCTTTCCATTTCAAGCATACGGGGCTACAGAAACTTTATGAACAAGATATGGAACGCGTCCCGATTTGTTCTTGAAGATGAATCAACTGTCCGGTGGCACGCTGAAATTCCCGACGCTTTGAAGCGGATTGAAACTTCCAAAGGGAAGGCGCGTTTGAGTAAAACCGACAAATGGATAATCGCAAGTTTGCACGGTTGTTTGAAAAAAATTGACGGTTTTATGGATGAATACGAGTTCGGAAAAGCCGCCCAGGAGATTTACCGCTTTTTCTGGAGAAATTTCTGCGACCGCTACATTGAAGCCGCGAAAATTTCAATGCGCAGTTCCGATGAGCAAACCGTACTCAGAACAACGGCCGTTCTTTTGTATATTCTCTCCGCCTCAATGCGCGCACTGCACCCTTTCTGTCCCCACCTTACCGAAGAGATCAACAACAGGGTTGAGGCGTTGCTTGGAGTTCAAACTTTAGGTTTGCTTGATTTGGACTATCCGGCGCATGACAAAAAAATTGAAAAAGAGTTCAACTCGGATTTCAACGATATAAGTTTTTTGTTTGAAGGATTGATTGATGAAATCCGCACAAAAAGAGGGGAAGGAGGCATTAAAGTGTCTGAAAAAATTAATGTTGTCTTCTTTTCAGAACCCGGCAAAGATGAAGAATGCGTAAAGCGGTTAATTGAGTCCGAAGCGGGAGTTTTAAACAAACTTGCGGGAATTTCCTCTCACAGTTTTTGCGCGAACAAAGATGAGTTTTCTTCCGCGCCCGGACTCGCGGGTTCAGTTTCCTTTGCGGTTTTGGACGATTTGCAAACTCAAACCGGCGAGCGGTTCAACATCAGTCTGAAAATCGAACCTGAGTGTAAAGAGCAAACGAGATTTCCGCATAACGTTGAAACCACGCATAAAAAATTGGACGAACTCTCTGAAAAAATCCGTCAATGCGAACGCAAACTCGCGGACCCGGATTTCACAAACAAGGCTCCGGAAAAGATTATTCAAAAAGAAAAAGGAAAACTTGAAGAATTTTCGCGTCTCAAAGAGGTTTTTGAATCAGAACTCAAACAGGGTTGAAGAATCCACTATTACTCAGGGAAAAGGTTCATCTGCGTGGGAGACAATTTCAAATCGTCTATTTCCACCTTGTAATCTCCCGTAAAACAGGCGTAGCAATATCCTTCTTTTTTTGTATTGAAGGGAGAGTAGTTTTGGATTGCTATATCTATCCCGTCTCTGCTTAAATACCCGAGAGAATCCGCGGTTATATATTTTTTTATTTCTTCAATATCCAACGAGTTTGCTATCAGTTTGTCCTTGTTAGGCGTGTCTATCCCGTAATAACAAGAAAACTTCATCGGTGGCGCACATATTCTCACGTGGACCTCTTTTGCCTTGGCTCCCTTGAGCATTTTCACTATCTTCCTGCTTGTGGTTCCTCTAACGATTGAATCATCCACCACCACAACCCTTTTGTTCTTTATCACCTCTCTAACGGCGCTGAGTTTGAGTTTTACGCCGAAATTTCTGATTGATTGTTCCGGCTCAATAAATGTTCTGCCGACATAGTGGCTTCTCAAAAATCCCATTTCAAGGGGAATGCCGAGTTGCTCGGAGTAACCCATTGCGGCGGGAACGCCCGAATCGGGAACGGCGATAACAATATCCGCCTTGGCGGGGTGCTCAACGGCAAGCCTTTTGCCTAACTCCTTTCGCACCAGATAAGTGCTGCGCCCGTTCATCGAACTGTCGGGGCGGGAAAAATATATGTATTCAAAAACACAGGTTGCGGGCGGTTTTTTCGGGAACGGTTTGAGTGATTGAATTCCTTCTTCGTCAATAATGACGATTTCACCGGGTTCTATCTCTCTCACGTATTGAGCTTCTATTAAATCAAAGGCGCAGGTTTCCGACGCGACAACATGGCATCCGTCACCCAGTTTGCCAAGCACAAGAGGTCTGAATCCGTAAGGGTCTCTCGCGGCGACAAGTTTGTTTGAATCCAGAAAAACCATTGAATATGCGCCTTTGCATAAAGAAAGGGCATAGATGATTCTGCCGGCGAGGTCCTGTTTTGGAGATCTTGCCATTAGGTGGACAACCACTTCGGTGTCAGCAGTGGACTGAAAAATCGCACCTTCGTTTTCAAGCCGGTGTCGAAGAGTCAGCGCGTTTGTAAGATTGCCGTTATGCGCAATTGCCATTTCAGCCCCGGCTCTCGTTATGACAATCGGCTGTATATTGTTCAGAGTGCTTGAACCCGAAGTTGAATAGCGAACGTGTCCAATAGCGGTTGTGCCAGAAAGTTTTTTGAGCGATTCCTCGTCAAAAATATCCGCGACCAGCCCCATCGCACGCTTTCTGTGAAGTCTTTTGCCGTCCGAGGTGGTAATTCCCGCGCTTTCTTGCCCTCTGTGCTGAAGGGAATGCAGACCGAGATACGCCAGATTGGAGGCTTCGGCATGATTGAAAATCCCGAAAACTCCGCATTCTTCTTTCAGTTGAGACATCATAATTTTTTATAAAATCACGTTTTTTTCAAACCCTTCAAGCCAGAGTTTCATAGCCTCATCGGCACTGGTTTTAAAAACATCTTTAAATTCCATAACATTGTTCGTAGTTACATTTCCAATTTTTTTCAGAGTAACTTTGTGAGATTTGAAAACTTTGCTGATTTTTTCCTCGTTTTCAGGACTCGTGGAAATAATCGCGCGCGCCTGAGTTTCGGAAAAAAGAATCGCGTTGCCGTTTTGAATTTCGGGGTTAAGCATTCCCGTAGAGACGGAGAAACCCGCCACTCGACTCTGCGGAGAAAAACAACTCTCTGCGAGCGCCACCGCTAATCCTCCCTCGGAAATGTCATGAGCGGAATTGATTATACACTTGTTCGCCGCTTCAATCAAAGCCGATACAAGACGGCTTTCAGACTCCAGATTGACCACAGGCGGCTCTCCGGTGGTTTTACCTTGAATAAGAGCGGAATAGAGGCTGCCGCCCATCTCTTCAAAGGTGTCGCCAGCGATGAAAATCATGTCTCCCTCATTCATAAAATACTGACCAACCGCTTTTGAAACATTCTCCAACAGCCCGACCATTCCAACAACCGGAGTGGGATTTATTGAAACACCCGCCGTTTCGTTATAAAGGCTCACATTTCCGCTGACAACCGGAGTTGAAAAATGTTTTGCCGCCTCCGAGATGCCTTCAATGGCTTCTTTGAATTGCCACATAATTTCAGGGTTTTCGGGGTTTCCGAAATTCAGGCAGTCCGTAATTCCAAGAGGTTTTGCGCCGGAGCACGCTATGTTTCTGGCGCTTTCGGCGACCGCCGCCTTCGCACCTTCTCTGGGATTAAGCATGCAATAACGGGAGTTGCAGTCGGCGGAAAGGGCGAGCGCTTTTGAAGTTCCGTCCACCAGAATAAGAGAGCAGTCGGAACCCGGAGCCTCGGCGGTATTGGCGCCCACCATGTAATCATACTGCCGGTAAATCCAGTGTTTGCTTGCGCAGAAAGGTGAGGAGAGAATTTTCAAAAAACTGTCCTTTTCTCCTCCCTTGCGGAGCGGAGTCGGAGCGGGGAAGGAAGCGGGAGTTTTTACGGGGCTGTCGTATTCGGGCGGTTCGATTATCAAATCAATGGGAATTTCGCCCACGGTTTTCCCGTTTTCCATAAGAGTGAGGTTTTTTTCGCCATTCACCTCTCCGATGACGGAAAAATCAAGTCCCCATTTTTCAAACACTTTGCGGGCCTGATTTTCCTTTCCTTTTTTAAGCACCATAAGCATCCGCTCCTGAGATTCCGAAAGCATAATTTCATAAGGTGTCATTGCTTTTTCGCGCAGGGGAATTTTTTCACATTCAAGTTTAATGCCGTTTCCGCCACGGCTTGCCATTTCCGCCGAAGACGAAGTCAGCCCCGCCGCGCCCATATCCTGTATGCCAATTACGGCGTCCAGTTTGAAAAGTTCAAGACAGCTCTCAATAAGAAGTTTTTCCGTGAAGGGATCTCCTATCTGAACGGTGGGGCGCTCACCGGAGGACTCATTGTCAAAAACATCGGAAGCCATAACCGCGCCTTTGATTCCGTCCTTGCCGGTCTTGGAACCGACATAAACAACGGGGTTTCCAACTCCGCTGGCGTGTCCGGTAAAAATGCCGTCTTTTTTTGCTATGCCGACCGCGAAAACGTTAACAATGGGATTTCCATTATAACAATCATCAAAATCCACCTCGCCGCCCACTGTCGGCACGCCAACGCAGTTTCCATATCCCGCTATTCCGGACACAACGCCTTCAACAAGAAATTTGGTTTTTTCAGATTGCGGATTGCCGAACCTCAAAGAGTTAAGAATAGCAACGGGGCGCGCTCCCATTGTGAAAACATCTCGCAAAATTCCTCCGACCCCGGTCGCAGCGCCCTGATATGGCTCAATAAAAGAGGGGTGATTATGGCTTTCCATTTTGAAAACAACGCAATCGCCATCCCCAATGTCCATCACTCCGGCATTTTCGCCGGGCCCGTGAATAACCGCTTTCCCTTTTGTTGGAAATTTGCGCAGATGAATTTTTGAATGTTTGTATGAGCAGTGCTCGGACCACATCGCGCCGAGAATACCAATCTCAACCGTGTTTGGCTCTCTGCCGAGTTGTTCTTTGATAAGCAAGTATTCGGGTTCTGAAAGTCCGTGCTCAAGGGCGGCGGCAAGTCCGTTCCGGTATTCGGGTTTGTCTGAGGATTTCGGCATTTGCGCGGAAAAAAACCGTTTTGAGATTATACCCATCAGTTGCCTGTGTGTCATTTCCGTCTTGCGTATGTAGCGGCAGTCTGTTAGTTTCCCGCTCGCGGTGTCCTGGGATATTGAAAGCAGAGAAAACACGGCGATTGTAACGATGAATTCCAATTCGGTCGGGACAATGAACGACGATTTTTTTGCCGACCTCAATTCCGCTTTTTTATCACTGAAACAAACCAGTCCTGAAAAGCCCGTTGTTCTTTGTTCGGGTGGAAAGATGTTTTCTCCGGGCCTTGATCTTGAACATTGTGTTTCTCTTTTTAAAAGAGGAGGCAAAACCGAAATTGACCGCTGGTTTGAGGAGTTTTTGAACGCGATGCTGGCCGTTTTTGACTATCCTGCGCCGGTTGTGGCGGCAATTGGCGGGCACTCTATTGCCGGAGGATGCATACTTGCGCTGTGTTGCGATACGCGAATTGCCGGGAAGGGGAAAACACTTTTGGGCTTGAACGAAACCTCAATCGGCTTTCCCATGCCGCATTCTCTCACCGCCCTTGTTGAAGGGGTTCTGGGAGAGAAAGAGGGCGGAAAAATTATTGGCGAGGGCAAACTTCACAGCGTTGAAAAAGCGCTTGAAAATGGACTTGTTAACTGTGTGGCGGAGCCCGAGACATTAATTTTAAGAGCGGTGGAAGAGGCTCAAAAGTTGAATTCGGGTGATTTTTCCAACCGAAAAAAAGCGCGAAACGGAAAAATATCCGAAGCAATCAAAAAAGCGTTTGCCGACGAGGATTCAAAAACTCTTGCGGGAAAACTTTCCTCCACTGAAACGGTTGGAAAGTTGGAAGGACTGCTTGAGACCTTGAAAAAAGGAAGAAAGCAATGACTGAAAAACTGCTTGCCGTCCGCAAGGCAAAAACAGAAGATGCTGAAGCAATGGCGCAAATCCTCAAAGACATCGGTTGGTCTGAAAAAAGAAACGCGTTGCCTGTCGGTGAAATTGCCGAACCGGTGGAGGAACTCATAAGGGAATCGCTTAAAAACCCGAAAGGGCACACGGTTCTGGTCGCCGAAAATAAAAATGGCAAGGTCGCGGGTTTTGTCAATGTTCACTGGGTTCCGTTCATTATGCTCGCGGGAACCGAAGGATATGTTTCGGATATGTTCGTAAGCCCTTCGGCGGCTGGAATGGGAGCGGGAAGTTTGCTTTTGAGCGCGGTTATGAAAGAAGGCAAAAAAAGGGATTGTTTCCGCCTTATGGTAACGAACGGAAAGGAAAAACCGTCCTACAAAAGAGGATTTTACAAAAAAATGGGCTGGACGGAGCGGCCGAAAGTCGCCAATTTTGTCTATTACTACAAAGAGCCGTGGTCGTAGGGACGGGTTGATAACCCGCTCCGGCACAAGTATTTTTTATTTTATGGCTCAGAACAAAAAAGAATTTCAGGGAACGGAACAGTATGTTGCGACAAGAGACCTTATTCTTGCCGTCAACGCTTCCATAACGCTTGAGCGTCCGCTTATTATCAAAGGCGAGCCGGGAACAGGCAAAACCATGCTCGCGTTTGAAGTCTCCAAAGCGCTTGGCAAAGACCTCATCACATGGCACATCAAATCCACAACCACGGCTCAGCAGGGGCTTTATGAGTATGACGCAGTCGCCCGTTTGCGCGATTCACAGCTTGGAGATGAGAAAGTCAAAGACATCTCAAACTACATCAACAAGGGCAAACTGTGGGACGCGTTTGAGTCTAAAGAACAGTCCGTGCTTCTCATAGACGAGATAGACAAAGCTGATATTGAGTTCCCCAACGACCTACTTCTGGAATTGGACAAAATGGAGTTTTATTGCTACGAGTTGCAGAAAACCGTGAAGGCGAAAAAACGTCCGATTGTCATCATCACTTCCAACAATGAAAAAGAGCTTCCGGACGCCTTTCTGCGGCGTTGTTTTTTCCACTACATAACGTTTCCCGAAATTGAAACGCTCAAAGCGATTGTTGACGTTCACCATCCGGGGCTTGAGAAAAAACTACTGGACAATGCGCTCACGATTTTCTACTCATTGCGCGAAATAGAAGGGTTGAAGAAAAAGCCGTCAACATCCGAATTGATTGATTGGATAAAACTCCTTACCGCCGGAAAAATCGCCTCAAGCGAACTTGAAAAGTTTGACCTCGCCGAAGAGGATCCGCCATATGCGGGCGCGCTCATCAAAAATGAACAGGATTATGAGATGCTGAATGTGTTGCGGTATCGGATGAAGAGGTGATGAAGTGACTTATGAGAAAAAAAGGGTGCTGTCTACAACAAAAAGAAAATTGCAGAAGCAAACGAAAGTGAGTTAATAGGTCTGTGTAAAGGGATTATTGCCAACGGCTTTGTAGATGAAGAAAAAGTAAAATTTGTAGAAACTTGGCTTTATACAACAAGAGGTTACGAAGAGAATCCTTTAATTTCACAGTTAAAGGAAAAAATTGATGAAATCTTTGAAGACGGTGTTATTGAAGAAGATGAATTGAAAGACTTGTACAATACGCTGTATTCGTTTTCACCAGTTGGTCAAGAAAGAGAAGCCATCAAATCAAGTGCTTTGCCTCTGACTGAGCCAGTTCCCGACATTGATTTTTCTGAAAACAGCTTTTGTTTTACTGGAACATTTACTTTTGGAAGTTCTTGCGGTAGAAGCGGTTATCTTATCCTTTACTTGGGGCAAATTTACTTGGGGCAAAAAATACCTTCCAATCTCAAATATCAAAACTCCCGAATGGGTTAGGGTGATTATTCGCTATTTAGGTCAGAGATTGATTTTCAGAATAATACAATCTTTAGTTTTTAGGGTTTTGATAAGAGTTGGTTTTTATTCATTAGTTTTGAGCAAATAACCGGATTTCAATTGTGATGCTACTGTGTCAAGGAAATCATAATTACGCTTCAGTTATACTTTCCCCGCAATGTTTCTAGACTTCTTCCTCTATCTTCGCAACTCTGGAATTCCGGTTTCAATCAAGGAGTATTTGACGCTTCTTGACGCTCTGGACAGCGGAATGGTTGAGCACGGCGTGGACGATTTTTATTACCTGAGCCGTAGCGCGCTAATTAAACACGAACAAAATCTGGACCGCTTTGACCGCCTGTTCGGGCAGTATTTCAAGGGGCTTGAATGCATAGACGATAAAGAGTTTATGAACATCCCCGATGAGTGGTTGCGAAAGACTATGGAAAATTCCCTGACAGAAGAGGAGAAAGCGCAAATTAAAGCGATGGGCGGGTTGGACAAACTTATTGAACGGCTCAAAGAGTTGATGAAAGAGCAGAAAAAACGGCATCAGGGCGGCGGCAAATGGATTGGCACGGGTGGAACTTCACCGTTCGGAGCTTACGGATACAACCCCGAAGGCATTCGCATCGGACAGCATGAAAGCCGGCACAGAAGGGCGGTGAAGGTTTGGGACAAGAGAGAATTCAAAGATCTTGACGATTCTGTGGAACTGCAAACCCGCAATATGAAAATGGCGCTTCGCAAACTTCGCGTTCTCACGCGTGAGGGGATGTCCGAAGAACTTGACGTGGACAAGACAATTGAAAAAACATCGCGCAATGCGGGGTTTCTTGATGTTGAAATGGTTCCGCACAGAAAAAACAACGTGAAGATTTTAATCTTTTTTGACATCGGCGGCTCAATGGACGACCACATTGAACTTTGTTCAAAATTGTTTTCCGCCGCGCGCTACGAGTTTAAACACCTTGAGTATTATTATTTTCACAACTGCATTTATGAATCCGTCTGGAAAAATAATGAGCGTCGCTGGCAGGAGGCCCTTCCCACTTTTGACATTCTGAACAAATACAACAGCGACTACAAAGTGATTATAGTCGGAGACGCTTCAATGTCTCCGTATGAGCTTTTGTATGTGAACGGAAGCGTTGAACATAACAACGAAGAGCCCGGTTTTACATGGCTTGAGCGCATCAAGAGCAAATATCCGACTACGGTCTGGCTCAATCCCGTTCCCAAAAATGAATGGCGTGAAACCCAGACAATCGGCATGCTTCGCCAGTTCACGGGCGAAAGAATGTTTCCGCTCACAATAGGCGGTATTACGCGAGCCGTCAAAACTCTTATGGACAGCAAGGTGACTTCTTCCGCAAACTAACCGGGCAAACTCAAAAAAAGGGGAGAAACAAAATAGAAGTTCTTGTCATAAACGCGTTTGCCGAAGACCGGTTGCTTGGCAATCCCGCGGGCGTGTATTTTGTTGAATCTTTCCCGCCGGATTCTGAAATGCTCCGGATAGCCGCGCGGGTGGGGACTTCCGAAACCTCTTTTGTGCAAAATCGAAAAGACGATTTTTTTATAAGATGGTGGACTCCTGAAACCGAAGTAGCCCTGTGCGGACACGCGACCCTTGCCGCCGCCCACGCCATATGGCAAAACGGATATACCGGAAAAACAATCAGGTTTGCCTCAAACAACTACGATTTAAGCGCTGAAACCGAAGCGGATATCATAACAATGGAATTTCCTCTGGTTGCGGCAAAAAAATGCGCTGAACCTGAAAAGCTTTCGGAAATTTTGGGCACGGAGATTATCCATACGGGGAAAACACGCTTTGACTATCTGGTTGAGTTGCGGGGTGAGGACGATGTGGCGGCTGTTCGTCCTGACTTTGAAAAATTGAAAAATCTGGATTGCAGAGGTGTGATTGTTACAAGCGTGTCCGCAAGAGACGGATACGATTTTGTTTTACGTTTTTTTACTCCAAGCGTGGGCATAGACGAAGACCCTGTTACCGGCTCCGCTCATTCATCTCTTGCTCCGTATTGGTCTGAAAAAACCGGAAAGAAAAAAATGAAAAGTCTGCAACTTTCACAAAGAGGCGGAATTGTGCGCGTGGAAGTTGCCGGCGGCGGCGTTAAAATAGGCGGCAAGGCGGTGATGAGTGGATATGTCAAGTTGTAATAATTTTTACAATACGGGCTTTTTAAGAGATACTAATGCGGTTTTTTAGAGACGGCGGCGTAGCCAAGAGGTAAGGCAACGGTCTGCAAAACCGTTACACCCCGGTTCGATTCCGGGCGCCGCCTTATTTGCTGTGAACACTGAAAACGGCTTGCCCGGGTGGCGAAATTGGTAGACGCAAGGGACTTAAAATCCCTCGGGATATAATCCTGTGCCGGTTCAAGTCCGGCCCCGGGCACATCGCTTGGGAAAAAGAAGTTTCGCCGCAAGAGGTCAGTGTAAAATTTTGTTAGAGGCTTCGGTTTTTTTCTCAATCAACTCTTCAATTTCTTCCCAATCTTCACTTTCAAGCATTTCAAGAATTTCTTCTTCGTCAACCTCTTCAAGGTTTTCTTCGGCGAGAATCCTCAGCAAATTAAAGAACAAAGACATCAGTCCTCCGCTTCCTCAACTCCCGTGTGATAGTAATAATGAAAAACTTATACATGATAAACGCAAAGTCAAACAGCCGGTCACAAGAGCCGTTATCATTGACAAATGCGCCGTATAAGACAATATTAATCCACGGTTGGGGGAAGAAATGTCGATCTTAAAAACTATTCCTGAAACCATTGAGGAGATAAAAGCCGGGCGGTTTTTAATTCTCGTGGACGATCAGGACAGAGAGAACGAGGGAGACCTCGTAATAGCGGCCGAGTTCGCGACTCCGGAGTCCATAAACTTTATGGCGACTCACGGAAAGGGGCTGATATGTCTTGCTTTAACCAATCAAAATGCCCAGAAAATAGGGCTGAAATTGATGGAGCCGGAAAATATGCACGGTCCTCAGCATACGGCTTTCGCGGTTTCAATAGATGCCAAAGAAGGTATTACAACCGGAATTTCCGCTTATGACCGTTGTGAAACCATACGACGCACGGTGGCAAAAGATTCAAAACCATCGGATTTTATCCGTCCTGGGCATATGTTCCCGCTTATAGCGCGAGAGGGTGGGGTACTTGTCAGAGCGGGACACACTGAAGCATCAGTTGACCTTGCGCGGCTTGCCGGGCTTTTTCCCTCCTGCGCAATCTGTGAAATAATGCAAAGCGACGGACACATGGCGAGAATGAATGAACTTGTTGAATTCTCAAGCAAACACAATATCGCCATGGCAACCATCGCCGACTTGATTAGTTACAGACTTGCCAAAGAATCGTTCGTAAAACAGGAGGCGGCGACAAAAATGCCGACTGAATTCGGCAATTTTGACTGCTTTGTTTACGTAAATGAGTTGGATGGCTCACAACACTTCGCCATAACAATGGGTGAAATCAAAAATTCAAAGGAAACCCTTGTGCGCGTGCATTCGGAATGCCTTACAAGCGATGTTTTTCATTCTCTCCGTTGCGATTGTGGTCCTCAGTTGAGGGAGGCGATGAAAATGGTTGCCAAAAAAGGCGAAGGCGTCATCCTTTATCTCAGACAGGAAGGACGCGGCATCGGGCTGTTAAACAAAATCAAAGCCTACGACCTCCAGCAGAGGAAAGGAATGGACACTGTGGAAGCAAACAAAGCGCTGGGCTTCAAAAAGGATTTGAGAGATTATGGAATAGGCGCGCAAATTTTGCGTGATCTGGGAGTGAAAAAAATGAATCTCATGACCAACAATCCCCGGAAAGTCAGCGGTCTCGACGGGTTCGGTCTGGAAATAGGAAAAAGAATTCCGATAGAAATACCGCCAAACGAAAACAACAAAAACTACTTGCAGACGAAAAAAGACAAACTAGGTCATCTGCTTTCAATGGTTGACTGAAAAAGCCATAAAGCCCAGAGGAAATAATTATGCCGTCTATTGAGAAAAAAGAAGGAAAAGTTGACGCAAAGAAAATGAAGTTTGCCGTGGTCGCGAGCAGGGTCAATTCCATTGTGACAAACCCGTTGCTTGAAGGCGCGGTTGACACCCTCAAAAGACACGGCGCCGCAGATTCGGACATCACGGTTATAAAAGTTCCGGGTTCTTTTGAGATTCCGTTTGTGGTGAAAAAAGCCGCGCAGTCCGGAAAATACTCCGCCGTTGTTGCTATCGGTTCAATAATACGCGGGCAAACATCTCATTTTGAGCTTCTCGCTTCCGCCGTTCTGAACGGGCTTTGCGTAGCGGGGCTTAAAACCGGAGTTCCGGTTGTGGACGGAATGGTAACCACCGAAACACTTGAACAGGCAATTGACAGAGCGGGAGGCAAATCTGGAAACAGGGGCGTTGACGCCGCCGTGTCCGCAATTGAAATGGCAAGTCTCGCACAATTGCTTTAACGGCACTGCCAGTAATGGGAATGAAAAAAAGACGGCTTTCCAGAGAGTTTGCTTTTCAGTTTCTCTACCAGCGCGACGCGAACGGGCTTTTGCACGAAGAGGTTTCCAGAGAAATAACAGAAAAAGATTTTGAGAGGTTTGTTGAAGCCTCAGAAGAAAAAAACCCGTCCGACAAAAAGTTTGCCGTGGATATTGCTTCGGGGATTTGTGAAAAAATCAACGAAATAGATTCCCGTATAGAAAACTGTTCCGACAATTGGAAAATTTCAAGAATGTCCGCCGTAGACATCAATATAATGAGAGTGGCAGTTTATGAATTGCTGTATATGCGCGACATAGATAAAGCGGTGAGCATAAATGAAGCGATTGAGATAGCAACAAAATACGGAACTGAGGAATCAGGCACGTTCATAAACGGCATTCTTGACAAAATCCAGACGGAGGCAACCACCTCCAATGCCTGAAATCTCAAATTTAATTGAACAACTCGCAGCAGGTAAAAACCTGAACAGAAAAACGGTCGCCGGTGTTTTTCGCACGATAATGGACGGAGCGTTGACGCCCGCACAGACCGCCTCTTTTCTCACCGCGCTGAGAATCAAGGGTGAAACTGCGGAAGAACTTGCCGGAGCCGCCGAAGCAATGATTTCCCGCGCCCGCGCAATAAAGGGCGGAAAAGGCGCGGTTGACCTCTGCGGCACGGGCGGAGACTCAAAGGGGAGTTTCAACATTTCCACCACGGCGTCTTTCATCGCCGCCGGAGCGGACGTCCCGGTTGCCAAACACGGCAATCGTTCCGTTTCAAGCCCGGTCGGCAGCGCTGATGTCTTGGAAGCGGCTGGAGTAAAGATTGATATGGACGCTAAAACTGCCGGGCATTGCCTTGAAAAAGCGGGGATAACCTTTCTTTTTGCGCCTCTGTTTCACCCTTCAATGAAAAATGTGGCGCAAGTGCGCAAAGAAATGGGCGTTAGAACAGTTTTTAATATTCTGGGACCTCTGGTCAATCCAGCGCGCGTGAAAAACCAACTCATAGGCGTTCCGTCCCGCGAGATAATGAAGAAAATAGCGGCGGCGGCAAAGGGGCTGGGTTTGCGAAGATGCATGGTTGTGAGCGGAAAAGACGGAATGGATGAGATAACAGTTACGGGTAAAACCGATGTTCTGGAACTCAAAAACGGTTCGGTAAGGCAATACACCATCGACCCTTCAGAATTCGGAATTCGCAAAAGCGCGGCTGCCAAACTCAAGGGCGGGAGAAATTCACGCGAAAACGCCTCCATTATGAAAGCCGTTCTTTACAACCGCGAGAGCGGGGCAAAAACTGACGCGGCGCTTCTGAACGCGGCGGCGGCGATATACGTTTCAGGGAAGAAAAAGAATATGAAATCCGCTTTTGAAGCGGCAAAACACTCTCTTGAAAGCGGTGCGGCAATGCTGAAACTTAAAGAGCTAACGAAGTTTTCCGCGAACAAAAAGGGCTGAAACGTGGCTACGTCGATACTTACAAAAATTATTGAGAATAAGAAAACAGAAATTACCGAATTGAAAAAACGGTTTTCTTTGAGCGAAATTAAAGACCTCAGTCGGAACGCGCCTGCAGCGAAGAATTTTCGCTCCGCTCTTTTATCAGGAACAAAACCGAGAGTAATAGCGGAGATTAAAAAGGCCTCTCCGTCAAAAGGTATTATAGCAAAAGATTTTAATCCGGTTTCGATCGCGGCGCAGTATGAGCAGAGTGGCGCGGCGGCGGTTTCCGTGCTGACGGACCAAAAGTTTTTTCAAGGCAGTCTTTCTTATATTGCCGCTATCAAGCATGAAACTTCACTGCCTGTTCTCAGGAAGGATTTTCTGATAGACCCGTTCCAGATTTATGAATCAAGAGTAGCGGAAGCCGACACGCTTCTTTTAATAGTTGCCGCAATGGAAAACACCGGACATCTTTCGGATTTGCTCGGTCTTTCGCGCGATTTAGGAATGGAACCGCTGGTTGAGGTTCACACGGAATCCGAAGTTGAAATGGCTCTGGAAGCAAAAAGTAGCGTTGTTGGCATCAACAATCGAGATTTAGACAGTTTCAAGGTGGATTTATCCGTGTCCGAACGGCTTGCGTCAATGATTGGAAAAGATAAAGTGATAGTTGCGGAAAGCGGCATAACTTCCTCAAATGATATGATTTCCGTATCAAATTATGGTGTTCACGCCTTTCTTATCGGCGAAACCCTGATGAGTTCGCCGGAACCGGGGCAATCGCTTCAAAATCTCATGCGAGGGTGGCGACAATAAGAGGTTCGGGAAAGAAAAGAGTCTGGCTCTCGGTCGTGCTTTCGGCGTTGCTTCCGGGGCTTGGGCAGATATACAACGGGTTTTTAGGCAAGGGGCTGATGCTTCTGGGTCTGAATTTTCTCATAACAATTCTTAACAAGGATTTAGTCAAGCAGACTATGGAAAACAATATAGCCAATGAGGACAAGCCCGTTTTCTGGGCTTATATGTTTGCCGGGCTTGTGCTGACCGTGTTCGCAATGATTGACGCAAAAATAGGCGCGGAGAGAATCAACCGGAAATCTTCGGACAATTAAACGCGAATCCTAAACCGCCTTTTTGTCGCGAAAGACCTCAACAAGACAAGGCAAAAAAGCATGGCCGACAGCACCGCTCCCGTGAGCCCCACGATTGTGAAAAGCGCGAATTTATCATAACCACAGGACTTGAAGTGCAGAAAACCGTGAGAGCCTCGCTCCAAAAATGAACACAAAAAGCGCCCTAATGACCGCGAAAGTCAACGCGAAACTTTTTATTTGGGTTGAAATTACGTATCCACTCAAGCGTTGTATATCCGCTCCGATTCCAGTAATGACAATCCGAGCATACGGAAACGCCTATGAAGAAAACAACCTCACGAAATCAATCAGCGAGCCAAGTTCAAAAGAAGTCAGGTTAAGGGTCTGAACCTCAATTCGCGCCGTGGAAGAATTGAAATTCAAGTAGGGGATGACAAGATCTTCCTCCCTCTCTCCCCGTGAAAATTCAAGAAACAGAAGTTCCTGCGCAAGTTCGTTGTCGTTTTGCGGCAAAGTCAAAGAAGACACCGCCTCAGCCGCAAAAGGGTGGTGGGTTATCTCAAGTGGCAGAAGTTAACTGTTTGAATCATTTGCAAACGGGCTTGAGTTGATGCGTTCGACAAGTTGGCGGATGCGGTTCATGTTTTCAACTTTCCCAGAGAACTTCGCGTTTTGAGCCTCAACGAGAATTTTAAGCGAGCCTGAACCGCCAAGTTTTTCATCTGCGGAATGAAACGCTTTGGATATGCGGTTTGATTTTTTAAACAGCACGTTCAAGAAGTTTGTTTCGGTGCGCGCGAAGCCGAGAGAAAAAGCATTTAAAAAAAACGCACGCGCTTGCACCCTTTTGGGTCTTTGATGAGAATTTCCATGTTCATTCGCTGACTTTTCTGAACACAGCTTTGTTTGTAAACTTGCCACATAAGCTCGTCCGCGTTCGGGCTTGAATGGGAAACCGCAGGAGTTAACAGGACCGCAAGCAAGAGCGCGACTGCAAGGGCTGATTTTGTGATGATGTGTTTCTCCGCACCATCGGGATTGAATGAGAACCCGGCGCCGTGTAAACTGGCACTCATAAAGTCGACTTAGCATTGAGGAAAAATGAATGGCAAGAAATGTAACAATGAAGGGCAACCCGCTCACGCTTGACGGAGCAGAGATTAAAACAGGGGACACCGCTCCGGACTTTTCGTCTTTCGCGGGTCCGGGTCTGAAAAAAACACTTTCGGATTTCGCAGGCAAGGTAAAAATTTTTAATGTCGTAGTCTCGGTTGACACTCCGGTCTGTGATATTCAGACAAAACGTTTTTCCAACGAACTGAAATCCCTGCCGGACAATGTTGAAGTTGTTACGGTCAGTATGGATCTTCCATTTGCGCAGTTGCGCTACGCAAAAGAGGCGTGCATAGAAGACGGCTCATTCTTGAGCGACCACTCCGAAGCGTCTTTCGGAAAATCCTACGGAGTTCTTATTAAGGAAAACCGGCTTCTTGCGAGAGCGGTTTTTGTTATTGATGAAAATGATGTTGTGCGGCATGCTGAATACGTGAAAGAGGTTGCGGACGAACCGGACTACGAAACGGTTCTGAATGTGGTTAAAGCGCTGTAAAATGGCTGAACAACAAAGTGGTGAAACCACTCAAACAATTACCAAAGAACAGATTTTTGAGGTTCTTGGCAACATCTACGACCCCGAAATCCCTGTGGATATTGTCAATCTGGGACTTATTTACAATGTTGAAGTCAACGGCGGTGAAGTGAAGATTTTGATGACAATGACTTCTCCCGGCTGCCCCGCCGCGGGGCAGATAGTTGCCGAAGTAAAGATGCTTACGGCTGAACTTGAAGGGGTGGAAAAAGCGGATGTGGAAGTTGTGTGGGACCCTTCGTGGACACCTGAGATGATGAGTCAGGCGGCAAAGGAAAGTTTCAACATATAGAACCGTGTCGGACAAACTTAAAATAGGAGACTCCGCGCCGTTGTTTGAAGCAGAAACCTACGGTGGCGAAAAGGTTTCGCTTACAGATGTCATTGCCGGCGGCGGGGTGGCTTTGTGTTTTTATCCCAGAGACAACACCCCCGGTTGCACGCGCGAAGCGTGCTCGCTCAGGGATACGGAAAGCCGCATCGCGAAAAAAGGAATAACCGTTCTGGGAATCAGTACAGACAGTGTGAAATCCCACGAGGGATTCAGAGACAGACAGAAACTCAACTACACTCTCATCAGCGACAAAGACAGAAAAATCATCAACGCCTACGGGGTTGTAAGTCCGTCAAACAGCGCGCGCCGCGTTTCCTTTCTTGTGGACAGGGAAGGTAAGGTAAGGCACATCTGGAAAAAGGTTGACACCCACGCCCACGGCGATGAAATCCTGAACAAAATAGAAGAACTTTCCCTTTAATATCTTGCGAGAACAAACCCAAAATGGCGGAAAACCGCTTTTTTTTGTTACCGGAACCGACACCGGCGTGGGAAAAACCGTTGTCTGCGCGGCGCTTGCGCGCTGTCTTATTGAAGCCGGAAAAACGGTTTCAATGATCAAGCCCTTTCAAACCGGCTGTTTGGGCGAAGATGTTACGGATGCGGATTTTGTTCACCGCGTGATGGGCAAACCTTTCACTCCTTCGGTTTCAAGTCCGTATTGCCTCAAAGCACCGCTTGCCCCGATGGTTGCCGCGGAGATTGAAAACACAAGTTTTGACATCGGCGGGATTTTGAAAATTGTTGAGTCCGAATCCGCCGTTCACGATGCGGTGATTGTTGAAGGCGCCGGCGGACTGCTTGTTCCGATAAAGAAGAACTACTCAATGGCGGATTTCGCTTCGGATTTGGGGTTCAAAACTATTATCGCCGCGCACGCGGGACTCGGAACAATTAATCACACGCTTTTGACGATTGAAGCCGCAACGGCAAGAAACCTTGAAATTGCCGGAGTTGTGATATGCGGATATCCGCAAGGGAAAAACGTGTGCGAGGAAACCAATCTGATTTACCTCAGGGAGCGGGGTCAAAAAATTGTTGGTATCATACCTTTTCTTGACGGACTGGATGTTGAAGGTGGGAAAGTGGACGCTTTAGTCGGGCGCAAATGCCGGTCATTTTTCACACCGGATTTGTTTGGTTCGTTTGATGAAAAAAACCTGCTTGCGTGAAGAAAAACGGCTATTTGACACACGGAGCAAGTGTGTTAGTTTAGGGCATTTGACGCGCGTAACTGAGTTGCGAAGTTGAAAAATATTTCAAAACAAAAAGGTCTTAACACCTGCAGATGAAAGCAACCTTAAAAGGAACCGTCGCATTTTTTCTTGCAATCTGCGGGCTTGCTTCCATCTCTGTTTTACAGCAAAGTGCGGCGGAGCAAAGGGGGCCTGAACAGCCTATTCTTTTCAGTCACAAAATCCATGCGGGAGACAATAAAATAGATTGCCGGACCTGCCACAGTTATGTGGATGTGTCCACGCATCCGGGCATTCCTTCGGTTCAAAAATGTATGGGGTGTCATTCACAAATCAGGGGCAGAGACGTTGAATATAAAGCCGATGATGGCACGGTCATCAACATACGCGGAGAAATAGCGAAGGTGCGGGAATACTGGGACAGAAAAGAGCCGATTCCCTGGATAAAAGTCTCGCCGATGGCTGAGTATGTTCAGTTCAACCACAAACGCCACATCAAACAGGGCATTGAGTGCGTAACCTGTCACGGCGAGGTTGAGAAAATGGATGTGGTAAGAAAAACGGAGCGGCTCAATATGGGATTCTGCATATCGTGTCATGAGCAGAACGCCCGTGATGAATACCACGAGAAGCAGCTGAAGGACTGTTTGACTTGCCATTATTAAGCAACGCCTGACGGAGGAATAAAGTGTCTGACGAAACTAAAGACAAAACTGGCAAACAGGGAATAACCAGAAGGGATTTCCTGAAAGTAATCGGCGTGACGGGCGGGGTCGCGGCGGCATCGGGCGGGTGTTCGCCTGAGCCGGTTGAGCAGATTATTCCGTATGTCATTCCGCCTGAAAACACCATTCCGGGAGTGCCCGACTACTATTCAAGCACCTGCCGAGAATGTCCGGCGGGATGCGGAGTGATTGTAAAAACAAGGGAAGGGCGCGCTATTAAAATGGAAGGCAACCCCGACAACCCGATAAACTCCGGCGCGTTGTGCGCTTCAGGACAAGCCGCCCTGCAGGGAGTCTACAATCCGGACAGAATCAAGTCCCCTCTTGCGAAAAATGAAGACGGGAAATTTCGTTCCGCAACATGGAAAGACGCGGAAAAAACAGTTGCCGAAAAAATTGGAGAACTCGTTTCGCAAGGAAAAGGACGGCGTGTAGTGTATCTCGACGGAGTATCGCCCGGGTCTTACGACGAGTTGCTGAACATCTGGACGGATTCAATCGGAGCAAGAAGATATTCCTACGAAACCTTTTCACACGAGCCTATTAAAAAAGCGAACGAGATTGTTTTCGGTTTGAACTCCATACCTTCCTACGAAATAGGAAAAGCCGAATACCTACTTTCTTTCGGGGCGGACTTCCTTGAAACCTGGCTGTCGCCAACATATAACGGCAAAGGGTTTGGCAGTTTGCGCGAAGTTAAAAAAGGCAAAACCGGCAAGGTGGTTCAAGTTGAGCCGCGGATGTCAATGACGGGCGCAAACGCTGACCGCATGATTCAAATCAACCCCGGAACGGAAATTGATCTGGCTCTTGCGATAGCAAACGTAATGTCCCGGAAAACCAGAGCCGAAGACTATCTGCTCCAACTGGTACGGGAATACACCCCTGAAAAAGCCGCGGAAAAAACATCCGTTCCCGTTGAAACCATCAACGAAATCGCCGAAGAGATGATTTCAAAAAAGAGTCTGGCAATCGGCGGCGGCGCGGCGACAACCGCTTCAAACGCGACCGAACTGCTTGTCGCCATCAACATACTGAACTACCTTTCAGGCAACCTGAACGAGACAATCAATTTTGCGGATACTCTCGCGACTTCGAGCTCAACCTCATACGAGGAAATCACTGCACTAATCAAAGACATGCAAAATGGCGAAGTGGACGCACTTATTATCAGAGGTGTAAATCCGGTGTTCTCGCTTCCGCAGTCAGCGGGATTTGCAAAAGCGATGAAAAACGTTCCGTTCACCGTAAGTTTTTCGCCGTTTATGGACGAAACCACACAGATGTGTTCGCTTGTGATGCCGGACAATCATCCCCTTGAGAGTTGGGGCGATTTCAAGGCACGGGCAAGTTTCCACGGCATAACCCAGCCAGCAGTTTCAAGAGTTTTTAACACCAAAGCGTCCGGAGACGTAATAATTTCGGTCAGCAAGAAGATGGAAGCAACCGCAAAACTGTTTGCAGTCACGGACTACTACTCTTTTATGAGGGAGTATTGGAAAAAACTGGGCGCAAAAATTTTTCCGGAAACGCCTTTTGAAACTTTCTGGAGCGAAACTCTCAAGAAAGGCGGTGTGCCTACCGCGCTCTCCGGCGGAAAAGCCTCTCTTTCCGGGAGAATGAGACTGTTTTCATTCTCTGGCAGGGAAGCGGATTTCCATGGAGACGGAGATATGTATCTCATGCCTTTCCCGTCTGCGAAACTCTACGACGGCAGAGGAGCGAACAAACCCTGGTTGCAGGAATTGCCCGACTCACTTACTTCGGTCGTGTGGGACTCATGGGCGGAAATCAGTCCTGAAACGGCGAAAGCAATGGAAGTTCGGACTGGATCTTTTGTAAAGATTGAATCTGCTTTCGGCGCGGTTGAAACGCAGGTGTTTGTCAATGAGGGCATGTCCCCGGACACGGTGGCAATTCCAATCGGGCAGGGACACGAAGAATACGGAAGATACGCACAGGACAGAGGGGTAAGCCCGATGAAGATAATGTCTCCGGCATCTGATGTACTTTCCGGCGGCTACGCGTGGTTTTCCACAAAGGTAAAAGTAACACCGACCGGCAAAGACTCCCTACTTGTACGCACACAATACACAACATCTCAGGAAGGCAGAGGAGTGGCGCGAACGGTTGATATTCACGACCTTGGGCACAAACACGAAAATGGACACGGCGACAAGCATCACCCTGATTTGTACCCGGACTTGGAATACGAGGAATACAGATGGGGAATGTCGGTTGACCTCTCCAAATGCACGGGTTGCGGCGCGTGTGTGACAGCGTGTTACGCGGAGAACAATATTCCGTTTGTTGGCAAAGAACAGGTCGCGCGGCGCAGGGATATGGCGTGGCTGAGAATAGACAGATTCTTTGAGAAAAACCCTAACGGCGAAGTAACGGCACGGTTTGTCCCGGTCCCATGCCAGCATTGCGGGAACGCCCCATGTGAGCCGGTATGCCCCGTTTTTGCAACCTACCATAACCACGAAGGCTTGAATGGAATGATTTACAATCGTTGTGTGGGCACAAGATACTGTGCCAACAACTGCACTTATAAAGTTAGGAAGTTCAACTGGTATTCATACAAAGTGCCTGAACCGCTCAACTGGCAGTTCAACCCCGATGTTACTGTCAGAACCAAGGGAGTGATGGAAAAATGCAGTTTCTGCGTCCAGAGGATAAGAAGCGCTCACGACACGGCAAAAGATGAAGGGCGTGGAGTAAGAGACGGCGACGTGGTGACGGCGTGTCAACAGACCTGCGCAACAAACGCCATAGATTTCGGCAATTTGCTTGACCCTCAGAGCAAGGTCTCGGTGTCATCTCACAACGAGAGGGGCTACAAACTGTTTGAAGAAGTAAATACAAAGCCCGCAGTAACGTATCTAAAAGAGGTGGTTCAGTCGTAAGACGAAGCAAGCGGTCGGCAAAGTGGAAAACAAACAAAACAGGCTGACATATTCAAAGGTTACAGCCGATGTCGTAAGGATTCTGGAAAAACCTTCCAGACAGTGGGCGTTGCTGTTCGGCACCGCTCTGTTTTTTGTCGGCATAGGTTTGTTTTCCTTTCTCTATCAAGTTTACACGGGGCTTGGAGTGGCAGGGTTCCGCCATCCGGTTTTCTGGGGGATATACATAACAGACTTTGTTTTCTGGGTTGGAATAGCCCATTCGGGAACATTGATTTCCGCCGTACTTTTCCTTTTCAGGGCAAGGTTTAGAATGTCCATCTACCGCCTTGCTGAAGCAATGACGGTTTTCGCGGTTCTGACCGCGGGACTGTTCCCGATAATCCATCTCGGGCGTCCGTGGAATTTTTATTGGCTTTTTCCGTATCCCAACCAGCGTGAGCTTTGGGTCAATTTCAAATCACCACTTTTGTGGGATGTTTTTGCCGTCAGCACATACCTTACGGTCAGTTCCATTTTCTTCTTTGTCGGAATGATTCCGGACCTCGCGGCGATAAGAGACAAAGTGACGGGGAAAACGCGCAAAATTATCTACTCGCTTCTTTCACTCGGCTGGAAGGGCTCAAACTGGGAATGGCTTCACTACACTAGGGCGTATCTGTATTTCGCCGCTTTCGCGACCCCTCTTGTTCTTTCGGTTCACAGCGTTGTGTCCTGGGACTTCGCAATGGCAAGTCTTCCCGGCTGGCACACAACCATATTCGCGCCGTATTTTGTTGCCGGAGCAATTTTTTCAGGACTCGCGATGGTAATAACCCTCGCCATACCTATACGGAAGATTTTCCATCTTGAGGATTACATCACGATGGACAACTTTGACGGAATGGCAAAACTAATAATCTTTACTTCGCTGATAATCGGATATGCGTACGGCGTGGAATTTCTATTCGCGTGGTATAGCGGAGTTCCCGCCGAATGGGAGCAGTTTGTATACAGGGCGGTTGGAGAATACGCGCCTTTCTACTGGACAATGGTGATTTGCAATGTAGTGATTCCGGTTCTTCTGTGGTTCAAAAGGTTTCGCCACAATCTGGCAATTCTGTTTGTCATCTCAATCTTTATAAACATAGGAATGTGGTTTGAACGTTTTAACATAATTGTGATTTCCCTTTCGCGTGATTTTGACCCCGCAGTCTGGGGTGTTTACAAAATTTCATGGGTGGAAGCCGGTCTCACAATGGGCAGTTTCGGGTGGTTTTTCATGTTCTTCCTGATATTCCTGAAAACGCTTCCCTCCATCGCAATAGCGGAGATTAAGGAAATCCTTCCCGTTCCGCGCAAAAAAAACGGAGAACACGGACATGAGTAAAAAACAACAAGAAGGCGTGCTCGGGGTTTACGGCCATCTTGACACGCTCGCGGACTGTCTGAAGACCTTGAAAGAAAAGGGGTTCCGTAACATAAGGGTTTTCTCGCCGGTTCCAAGCCATGAAATAGAGGAAATCATTGGCGAACCGGAAAGCCCCGTGCGGTTTTTCACCCTCATAGGAGCGTTGCTCGGCGGAGCGTCCGGTGTGGCATTCACAACAATCACTGCGAGCGACTGGCCTATTCAGGTCAGCGCGAAACCAGTGGTTTCAATACTGCCGTTTATGGTAATCATATTTGAACTTACAATTCTTATAGGCGCGCTAGCGACCTTGATGGGATTGCTCATTAACTCTCTTTTGCGCAGAAGAGCTCCCGTTACAATGTACGACCCCAGATTTTCCGATGACAAATTCGGTTTGATGGTGGTTTGCCCCGATGAAAAGGCAAGCCGCGTCGCGCGCGAAATTATGCTTTCGGGGGGAGCGGAGGAGGTGAAGTTTGACTCCGCTTAGCGTAAAACTGTTGGTGCGTACAGCGGTTTTCGCGGCTTGCGTTCTGTTAACCCCGCACAGCGCTTTTGCTTTCCCGTGGTCTCTTGATATGTGGATTCAACCGTCGGTTGACCCTTATGAAAAACCGGTGCTTTATCCGCAAAAATCCGTGAATGACAAAACACCTCCAAAAATGACAAGGGAAGAGGTGGAAGCGGTCGCGAAGTCGCCTGTTCCGCTGACTGACCGGTCCGTTCGGAGAGGAAAGGAACTCTTTTCCTATAACTGCGTTTCATGTCACGGGGTCAAGGGAGGCGGAGACGGACTGATTATTCAAAAAGGGCACGGTTTTTATCCGGTTGACCTCACGGCGCCGGGAGTTGTGGCGCGGACTGACGGATACATCTACGCCTACATAATGTATGGCGGAAAGGTGATGATGCCTGCTTACGCGGAAAACATGACTTCCAACGATGATGCGTGGCATGTGGTCAACTACGTAAGGCATTTGCAGAAAGCAAAGGAAAACAGACAGGGGAGAGAAAATGGAAAAAATTGATGCGGCGCAAGACGTGATGGGTAAAACCGGGCGTGTTCCCAAATGGATTTTGCTGTTTCTCGGAGGCATTGGAGCGGTTGGCGCGCTTGCGTTCGCGCTTGCCGCGATTTCGGATGAGCAGTCCTCCGGAGCCTGGCGCGTCTTGCTTATCAACTTCCTTTTCTGGACGGCAGTCGCTCAAGGCGGCGTTATATTTTCGTGTGTTTTGAGAATTACAAACGCGCGATGGGGCAGGTCTTTTCTCAGGATAAGTGAATCATTCGGCTCTTTTCTTCCCGTCTCAATGGTTTTGCTGATTGTAATTTTCCTTGGTGCGGAGCATGTCCTTCCCTATGCCGATCACCACTACCACACCCCGAAAGATGTATGGCTCAGCATGCCTTTTGTCGTTCTGAGAAATCTTCTGGGATTCACGCTCATGCTGTTTTTGACATACAGATACGTCCGCGGCTCACTACTTCTTGATATTGACCCCGCAAAAACCGATTTTGCCCGCGTCAAAAAACTTGCGCCTTTTCTAGTAGGCTCTTACGCGGTTGTGTTTAGCCTGTTCTCATGGGATTTCATGATGTCGCTTGACCCCCATTGGTTCAGCACGCTGTTCGGGCCATACTATTTCATTGGAGGGCTTATATCAGCGGTGGCAATGACGATAATTGTCTCGGCGACGCTTTCACGTTATCTGAATCTCAAAAACTATTTGAGTGACTACCACTTCTGGGATATCGGGAAAATGCTTAACGGATTCGCTCTTCTCTGGGCTTACCTGATGTTTTCGCAGCTTTTGCCCATCTGGTACGCGAATATGCCTGAAGAAACGGGTTTTGTTATAAAAAGAATAGCCGAAGAACCTTTCCGGACTTTTGCGTGGGCGGTTCTTACATGCTGTTTCATATTTCCGTTTGTGTCATTTATGCCGAGAACACATAAAATCGTAACACCTATCGCGGTGTTTATATCAACGGTGTTTCTGTGCGGACTGTGGATGGATAAATTCCTGCTTATTACGCCGTCACTTACGGCATCATTGCAAACTTCAGCGTATGAGGTCTTGATTACTCTCGGTTTTGCCGGAAGTTTTCTCTGTACCGTTTTGTTTTTCCTAAACAGGTTCCCCATTATACCTTTTGGAGATCCTTTCTTTGACGGACCGAATTCGCACCACGGAGGGCACTGAAGAATGGACAGATTCCTCGACAACTTAACAAAACTGATTGTCGCAAACGTCGTTCTTTTCATAGCGGGCTTCATCTTCCTTATCGTAACAGTCGCGTTTTTCGGCCCGGTTATCGCTCCACTTATGAATAAACTGCCGTGGTAGCGCGGCGAAAAAGCCAATGGCAAAAAAAAAACTGACATACTCCGGCTCCGGCGTTAACACAAAAGAGGGAGACAGATTTGTCAGCCTTATAAAGCCGTTTGTTCAAGCGACTCAAGGAAAAAATATTCCGAAATCGTACGGCGGTTTTTCGGGCGCCTACCTGCTTCCCGACAAGAGGTCGTATCTTGTCGGAGCCACTGACGGGGTTGGAACAAAACTCAAAATAGCTTTTGCCACGGGCAGGGCGGACACCATTGGCGTTGACCTTGTGGCAATGTGCGTGAATGACGTTTTAACCAGCGGGGCGAAGCCTCTTTTTTTTCTGGACTACATCGCGACCGCGCGACTTGACGCCAACAAAATGGCAGAGATCATCAAAGGGGTCGCGCGCGGATGCACGGATGCGGGATGCGCTTTGCTGGGCGGAGAGACTGCGGAGATGCCCGGTTTTTACAAAAAAGATGAATTTGATCTTGCCGGATTCGCGGTGGGAATTGTTGATAAAGACCGCTACGGAAAACAAAGCAAAGCAGTTGCGGGTGATGAAATAATCGCGCTTCCCTCAAGCGGAATTCACTCAAACGGCTACTCTCTTGTGAGAAAAGCTCTTCTTCAGAAGGGAAAACTTTCTCTTAAATCCAAACCTCGCGGGCTTTCGCGGACGCTCGCGGACGAACTGCTTGAACCGACAAAAATCTACACCCGCCCGGTCTTGAAGGCGTTTGAGAGTTTTGATATCCATTGCCTGTCCCATATAACAGGCGGAGGACTACTTGGAAACATTCCACGCTCTCTGCCGGAAAAGTATGTCGCGGTTCTTGAAAAATCTTCCTGGGAAATTCCGGCGATTTTTGAACTTATTAAGGAATCCGCGAATATGAGCGACGATGACATGTTCGGGGTTTTTAACTGTGGAATTGGAATGACTTTATGTGTCAATCCGGCGGATTCCGGCGCGCTTGTGAAAAAACTGCGACAAACGGGTTGCGAAGGCGCGCACATTGTCGGCAGAGTTAAGAAGAGAACAGGTAAAAACAAGCCCGCGATTGTAATCGCATAAATTACAGATTGTCGACTATTTTAAACCCGAAAGTAAAAGCAAAAGTCGACTCGCCTTTCCAACTCGCCGGGAAGGGGCTGTAGGGAGCGGCGTCTCTTACGGTTCTGACCGCTTCAAGATCAAAGGCGGCTATCCCCGAAGACCGCGAAATTTCAACAAATTCCAACTTCCCGTCTTTTCGTATCTCTACGCGCAAAACGGTGTAGATATCCGAAGAGATTTCCGGACCACCGAAAGAAACCCGCCGGGGCCTCCAAACATTCTGAACACGGCTTCTGAATTTCTGAATATAAGAAATGTATTTATCGGTCGGCGAGAGAACGCTGAAATCGTTCACATCAGAGTCTCCCCTGTAGTCCCCGTCATTGCCGATACGGCGGTCTTCATACTGATTATAGATTTTCCTCCGCTCTTTTTCCGCGACCGCTTTAATCAACTGTTTAACGGAACTGTCGTCAACGGTAAGCGTGTCATGCTTTACGTACTCCGTCGCATCGCCTTCGCTTTCTTTGGTTTCCTTGGACACCGGGGCGGGCGTGGGTGGAGTTGGAGTGCCGTAAGTTCCGTATTTCACCTTGTCCTCGCGGGAATTGTACGACTTTGTTGAATACGCCTTTGGTTTTTCCACCACTGTGTCCGGATCATCGGTCGGAGGCACATAATCAGTTATTTCAAGCAGCAAGTCGTCTTTTTCTTCAACCTGTACGGCGACAAAAAGAGGTTGCAGTCCCATGAACAGCAACAAAACAAAATGAAAAAGCAATGCCACACTCAGCGACACTACAAGACGTTTTTTTCTTGAACGCCTCCTGTTATTTTTATTTTTTTCAAATGACTTCAACATTTGTTCATAGAATTTTAATCATCAAATCGGAGTTTTTCACTATTTTTCTTATTTTAGAAAATAATAAAAGCCCACAAGAACAAGGGTGAGAACAAGTGTCAAAATGCCGAAATACCTGTCAATAAACGGCTTGATATCGTTTCCAAATTTCCATGCAAGCGCTGCCAGAAGAAAAAATCTCGCGCTTCTGCCAATAGCAGCCCCCATAACAAGAACACCGAAACTGATATTGAAAACTCCCGCCGCAATGGTGAAAACCTTGAACGGAATAGGAGTGAACGCTGACAGTAAAATCGCCTCAAAAGCGTTTTCATTGAACTTGCCGGCAACTAAATTGAATGTCTGTTCGCTGAAAATAAAACTGAGGAACCACTCGTGGGTCAATTCCCAGAAAAACTTCCCGAGGAAAAAACCGGCACATGCGCCAAGCACTGAAAACACTGAGCATATGGCGGCAAATCTGAACGCGCGGGACGGCTTGGCCAGATACATCGGCAACAGAAAAAAGTCTGGCGGGATAGGTAGTATAAAAGACTCTAAAAACGCAATCGCGGCAAGATAGTGTTGAGCGTATGGCTTTGAGGCCAGCCCCAAAGTCATTTCGTAAACACGCCTCGCAAAATTCACGGGCTTGTAAAAAATTTCCACCGAAGAGCGGTAAACCCTTTTGAGGAAATTCATTTTTTCAAATCCATCTTGTGGTGGTCGTTGAGTGTGTCAAGATACGAATAGTCAGTAAAGTCAAGTTTGATAGGCGTTACCGATATCCAGCCGTTTACAACCGAAACAATGTCCGTGTTGGGAATTTTGTGATACGCAAGTTCGTCGCCGCCTATCCAGTAATAGGTTCTGCCTCTGGGGTCTTTATTTTTGGTTATCTTTTCGTTGTAATGTCTTTTGCCCTGCTTGGTGAACTTCACGCCTTTTATTTTGTCCTCGGGCATGTTTGGAACATTCACATTGAGAAGAGTGTTTTTTGGAAGTCCGTTTTTCAAAACAAATTCGGCGACTGTTTTAGCGTAGTCCGCGGCGGGTTCAAAAATAAAACTGTCTTTCCCGGGAACAGATACCGCAATGGAGGGTATTCTCAATAAAACTCCTTCCATAGCCGCGCTGACCGTGCCTGAATAGGTAATATCATCACCCATGTTGGCGCCTTTGTTTATGCCTGAAACAATCAAATCAGGCCTTTTCCCTTCTATCAAACCGTTCACGGCAAGGTTGATGCAGTCTGTCGGAGTACCGTCAACGCTGTATCTACCGGACGCGATTTTCTCAACTCTCAGAGGTCTGGAAAGACTCAACGCGTGACTTGACGCGCTATTGTCGCGGTCGGGCGCAACCAAAATTACTTCTCCGAGATTTGAAAGTGATTTTTCAAGGGCGGCAATTCCGGGAGAGTTTATCCCGTCATCGTTTGATATGAGTATTCTGATACCGCTTGGCATATGAGAAAATGGTCGGGGCGACCGGATTTGAACCGATGACCACCGGTCCCCCAGACCGGTGCGCTACCAGACTGCGCTACGCCCCGATTTAATCTAAGAGGGCATTATAACTGTTTGTCGTCCAAAAGCCCGAGGATTTGCTCCAAATCTTCCAAAACCGCAGTAAGGATTTCCTTGTCTCTCTGCCTTCCATCGGAAACAGGCAATCCCTGCTTGAGTTTCTTTCTTGCGCCCTCAATCGTGTAGTTTTCCTTATGAAGCATGGTTTTAATTCTGAGAATCAAAAAAATTGCCTCCCTGTCATACATGCGCTGGTTGCGCCTTCTGGTCGGTTTTATCTGTACAAACTCTTTTTCCCAATAGCGGATGGTGTGGGCTTTCAAACCCGTGTATTCACTCACTTCTCCGATTTTGAAGTAAAGTTTGTCGGGGAGTTGTTTTGCTTCCTGTGCGCCGCTCATTGCTTCAAAACTATGATATTGAGGAGTTTGTATGATTTCAAGGCGCTATCCCGTTAACTTGAAGCTTTTTCTATGTTCAGGGCAGGGGCCGTGTGTTTCAACAAGTTCTCTATGTTCTCTGGTCGGATAGCCTTTGTGTCTGGAAAAGTTGTAAAGCGGATACCTGTTGTGCAAATCCTTCATCATTCCGTCACGCGTTACCTTCGCGATGATTGAAGCGACCGCGATTGACATACATTTGCCATCTCCACCAACTATGGCGCGTTGCTTAAGCGGAAGTGATGTTTCGGTGTTTCCGTCTATTAAAAGAAAGTCCGGAGAAACCTTCAAGGCGGCAACTGCGCGCTCCATCGCCTTGATAGTGGCTCTGAGTATGTTGATTTCGTCTATTTCACGCGGGTCTGCAGTTCCGGTGGCATAGACAACCCCACTGTCCGAAAGAGAACTGAAAATCATCTCTCTGCGCGCCTGGGAAAGTTTCTTGGAATCGTCAACTTCGGGGAGGCAAAACTCTTCGGGCAAAATTGCCGCCGCCGCAACAACGGGTCCCGCGATAGGGCCCCGTCCGGCTTCGTCCACGCCTGCCGGCACAAGCCCGCGAGCCCAAATCTCCATTTCGTATGAAAGCCCGTCAATCGGCAATTAAACGCGCCCCTGAATCAAACCGTACCCGGCAAGAACGCGAGCGAGCGCCTTTTTGTTAGACGGTGAAATAGCGCACAACGGAGGCCTGAAAACCCCTGAATCCATCTTCATAAGAGAGAGAGCTGTTTTCACCGGAACGGGATTTGATTCCAGAAACATCGCTTCATTCAGAGGCAGAAGTTTGTAATGAAGCTTCCTCGCGCCCGCAACGTCGCCTTTGGCGTAAAGGTTATGCATTTTTGCAACATCCTTCGGCGCAACATTTGCGGTTACCGTAATTGACCCTTTGCCTCCAAGCGAAAGAAGCGGAAAGTTGACCGAGTCATCTCCGGACAAAAGGGTGAAACTCCCGCCGCACAGATGCATAATTTTTGACGCCTGTTCAACCGTGGACGCCTCTTTTATCCCGACAATGTTTTTGTATTTGTCGTTCAGGCGCGCGACCGTTTCCGGAAGAAGATTCGCCGCCGACCGCCCGGGTACGTTGTAGAGAATTATCGGAATTGAGGTTTTTGAAGCGATTTTTCCAAAATGCATAAACAACCCGTTTTGAGAAGGCTTGTTGTAATATGGAACAACAACAAGAGCGGCGTCCGCTCCGGCATTCTCCGCAAAACGCGTGAGTTCAATCGCCTCTTCCGTGCTGTTTGAGCCCGTTCCCGCAATTACGGGAAACCTGCCCGCGCACATTCTGACGGTGGCTTCCACAACTCTTTTGTGTTCGTCGTGCGAAAGAGTGGCGGATTCCCCCGTGGTGCCACATGACACAATCCCGTGAGTGCCGTTTTTAGAATGAAACTCAATGAGCCGTTCAAGAGCGGACTCATCCACCGAAAGGTTTTTTTTAAACGGTGTTATCAGAGCAACGAGTGAACCGGAAAACATGCAAACACAACCCCTGCAAACGACGAATAATTAGTCATTGTATTTTCAGATACGGTGGAAAATCAAGCGGTGTTATAAAACATTGGCGATTCTCTCCGCTATCTGAACGGAGTTAAGCGCCGCGCCCTTTCGCAACTGATCTCCCACAACCCACAAACAAATGCGGTTCTCCCCGACTATGTCGCGGCGAATTCTTCCGACAAAGCAGTCGTCTTTGCCGGAGCAGTCTATCGGCATCGGGTAGGACTGGTCTCCCACCGTAACTTGAACGCCCGGAAAATCGTTAATCGCGTTTTTCACTTCACCCGGAGAAAGCGGTTTTTCAGTCTCAATACTCATTGAAACCGAATGAGCCCTCATAACGGGAACCCTAACGGCAGTCGCGCTTACTTTGATGTCCGCCTGCAAAATTTTCCTTGTTTCGTTGTGCAATTTCATCTCTTCGTTCGTGTATTGATTGTCAAGGAAAACATCTATTTGAGGAATGATATTGAGCGATATCCGTGCCGGAAAAACTTCGCTTTTCGCAACGCGGGGCCATTCCTTTATCTGGTTTTCAAGTTCGGCAATTCCACCCGCGCCCGCGCCCGAAACCGACTGAAAACTGGTCGCTATGACGGTTTTAACCACTCCGGCGTCGTGGATGGGTTTGAGAGCCATGGAGGCAATCGCAGTCGTGCAGTTGGGGTTGGCTATTATGCGTTTTTTCGGAATCGCATCCAGCTCGCTCCCATTTATTTCAGGCACCACAAGCGGAACCTCATCATCCATTCTAAACGCCGAACTGTTGTCCACAACCACTGCCCCTTCGTCCACCGCTTGAGGAGCATAAGTCCGACTGTTTGAAGCGCCTGCAGAAAAGATGGCGATATCCACTCCGGAAAAGCATCCGGGTTCAACCGCTTCAACCTTGAGAGGGCGACCGCAAAACTCAACCTCTTTGCCGCGCGAACGCTCCGAGGCTAAAAGCTTTAAATTACCGACCGGAAAATTACGTTCCGGAAAAATCTCAAGAACCTCACGTCCAACCGCGCCGGTGGCTCCCACCACCGCAATGTTTAAATCTTTTTTCATTTTTTAAAATACTTCCTCTCAAGCAACGAAACCTTTTCTATGTTCGTCTTTTCACTCTCTTCCGGAACTGAACTGAACCAGCCGTCAAGTATTTCCGCGGCAACTTGCGTTGAAGTGCTACGCAAGCTCACCGCCAGAATATTCGCGTCATTCCACTTTCTTGCGCCGGACGCGGTTTCGAAATCAGCGCACAGCGCGGCGCGTATTCCGGGAACCTTGTTTGCGGCGATTGAAACTCCGGTTCCAGTCCAGCAGAACAGTATGCCCTGTTCGCAGTTGCCGTTTGAAACCTCACGCGCGACAGATTCCGCAACATCCGTCCACTCGTCGCCGGCTCCCGCGAGGGGTCCGAAAAGTTTGACCCGGGCGTCGCGTTTCTCCAGATATCGCAGCACAAAATCCGTAAGATGCGTCTTCTTGTCGCTTCCGACCGCTATATCCATAAATTCCTTCTCAGAACCTTCGAGTTTTGCGGTTCTTGACAGTAAAAAGTCATTCTCTATAATAAACCGCAGGCTTGTTTCTATCAAACATTTCCCACGCGGAAAACAAGACTCAACAGAGAGGACAAAAATGAAAGTTGCGGTTTTTATAACTCAAACACAGGACACCGAAGCCAAAATCAAGGTGAGCGCGTCCGGCGATTCAATAGACTCGGAAGGGATTAAATGGATAATGAACCCTTACGACGAGTTTGCCGTTGAAGAAGCAATTCAAACGGTTGAGAAGCACGGGGGCGAAGCGGTAATCGTGTCGGTCGGTCCCGCGAGGGCGATTGATGCAATCAGGCAGGGGCTTGCCATGGGAGCGGCTTCAGCCGTTCATATCAAGGACGATGGTTTTGAGGACACTGACCCTTACACAATAGCCAAAGTCGCGGCGGGCGAGATTAAAAAAATTGGAGACATTGACCTGATTTTTACCGGAATGAAAGTGATTGACGAAGAATCAGCGCAAGTCGGAATACAGATAGCGGAGGAACTCGGAATTCCGCACGCGGCTCTTGTGAGCAAAGTTGTGGAGATAAAACCCGACGAGAAAAAAATGATTTGCCAGAAAGAGGTTGACGGGGGAAGTGCGACTGTTGAAGTTCCGTTGCCGGCTCTCGTAACCTGCCCGGACGCGATGAACGAACCGCGCTACGCGTCTTTGCCGGGAATAATGAAGGCGAAGAAAAAACCCGTTCAGGAAGTCTCGCTTGATGACATTGATTTCACCGCGCTCGGAATAGAGCGTGAGAGTGTTGGCAAAAACGGCTCACGGGTTAAAACAATCAAAATTGAAGTTCCGCAAGTTGAGAGAAGACTGAAAATCATCAAAGGATCGGACGAAACAACGGTTAAAAATGACGAAATAGCGCAATCGGCTCAAGAGATAGTAAAACTGCTCAGGGAAGAAGCCAAAGTTATCTGACTTCACAAAATCAAACGGAGGATTTCAAAAAAATGGCAAATGAGATATGGGTCGTAGCAGACCAGAAACTGGACGGTTCAATAAGAAAAGTAACTTTTGAAGCGCTCTCCGAAGCGCGGCGCGGGCTCGTGCCGAAACTTGACGGAGCGGTTCTGTGCGGTGTTGTGATGGCGGACTCTGTTTCCTCGCAGTCCGGGGAAATGGCAAAGTTCGGAGCGCAGAAAATCTACACGGCGCAAAACGAGCACCTGAAAGAGTTTAATCCCGACAGCTATTCAAAAACGCTTTCCGAACTCATCAAAAAACATTCGCCCGCAATTGTGCTCGTCGGGCACAGCTCTTTTTCCGAAGACTACATTCCCCGCGTGGCGGCAAACACGGGTTCGGGGCTTGCCATGGAAGTTGTCAGCGTTGATTTCGCAGACGGCGCGCTTGTCATAAACCGTTACTCGCATTCAAGCCGCGCGATTTCCACTCAAACTTTTCACGGAAGCGACACTATGATAGCGACAGTGCGCCCGAACTCATTCAAAGAGGAAGAGGCTCCCACTCAGGGTGAAACCGTGCAGGAAAATGTGGAAATCACTCCGGACGACCTCAAAATCAAACTTGTGGAAATGAAAACAAAAGAGTCCGACAGACCCGAACTCACGGAAGCGGAAAAGGTTGTTTCCGGGGGCAGGGGGCTAGGTAGCGAGGAAAATTTCAAACACATATACGACCTCGCCGACATGCTTGGCGCGGCGGCGGGAGCTACACGCGCCGCGGTGGATGCGGGATATTGCCCTTACGACATGCAGGTCGGACAGACCGGAAAAGCGGTTTCACCCAACCTTTACATAGCGGTTGCCATATCGGGCTCCGTTCAGCATTTTTCGGGAATGGGATCTTCAAAAGTAATTGTTTCAATTAACAAAGATCCCGAAGCGCCGATTTTCGCTAAGTCCGATTACGGAATATGCGGAGACCTTTTTGATGTTCTGCCGCCGCTCACCGAAGAGTTGAAAAAAGCGCTTGCCGACTAATACCGCCGCGAATTAGGGCAAATCCACAATACCGATTGTCTGCGGTTCCTCTCCCAAAAACCGCCCGGCGATTTGAGTAAAACTTTCCGAGCCATCCGTAAGATAAAACTCCCGCGAACCGTTGCCGCTTGTTTCCAAAAGCCCGTTTTGCTTCAAAACCGCCATCGCTTCTCCGGCGGTTTCTTCGGCTGAATCAACAAGAGCTACTTTTTCTCCCATAACCTCCGAAATTGTCTTTTTCAGAAGAGGGTAGTGCGTGCAGCCGAGAATTATTGTATCAACGCCGTGTTTTTTCAATGGATTAAGGTATTTAAGAGCAATACTTTTAGCAATTTCTCCTTCGTGAAAACCCTCTTCCGCAAGGGGAACAAACAGCGGGCAGGACTGAGAAACGACCTCTAACGATGGATTTTCGGACTCAAGGGCGCGCGAATACGCTCCACTTCTGATTGTGGACGGTGTTGCTATAACGCCAACCCTGGAGTTTTTTGTTACGGAAGCCGCTTTTTTCGCTCCGGGCTCAATCACGCCGAGAACCGGAACGGACAACTTGTCCGAAAGAACCTCCATTGAATACGCCGAAGCTGTGTTGCAGGCGGCAATTACAAATTTCACGCCTTTTGAAACAAGAAACCCCGCGTTTTTACGCGAGTATTTAACAACTGTTTCGCGGGATTTTGTTCCGTATGGAAGCCGCGCGGTGTCGCCAAGATAAATGATTTTTTCACGCGGCAGAATCTTTGCCATTTCGCGGACAACCGTAAGTCCTCCAATGCCTGAATCAAAAATTCCAATTGAGCGGGAAGATGACATTTTGAGAAAGTATCACGCTGTAAAACCGCTTTTTCAACTGTGAAAAAATGTTATATCCGTTATGATTGTCCCCTGAAAAGACGAAACGGGGTGTAGCTCAGATTGGCTAGAGCGCTGCGTTCGGGACGCAGAGGTCGCTGGTTCAAGTCCAGTCACCCCGAAAAACGCCGGTTTAAAAAGATGAAAAAAAGAATTGTTGTCGCGATGAGCGGTGGAGTGGACTCCTCAACTGTTGCCGCGATGCTCAAAAATGATGGGCACGAGGTGATTGGAATCACAATGCAGTTATGGGATTACGGCGAGTCGTCGGGGGGCTGCTGTTCCGCTGACGAGGTCCGGGACGCGAGAAATGTGGCGCGCCAAATCGGCATTCCGCACTATGTCGCAAACTACATGGAGCCGTTCAAAAAAACGGTGGTCGCCGATTTTGTCGGCAAATATAAATCGGGACAAACTCCCGTTCCGTGCACTCTGTGCAACCAGTTTATGAAGTTTGACCTTCTGCTCAGGCGCACGAAAGAGCTTGGCGCGGACGCTCTGGCAACCGGACATTACGCGCGGGTGCTGGATGAAAAAGGCGGAAAGGCGCTGTTCAAGGGCTTTGACGACCGCAAAGACCAGACCTATTTCCTTTTCACCCTCAAGCAGAAAGAACTGGACAACCTGATGTTCCCGCTCGGAGAAAGCACAAAACCCGAAGTCAGAGAAAAGGCGCGGGAGTTCGGTCTTCAAGTCGCCGAGAAACCTGAAAGCATGGGCGTGTGTTTTCTCACGGGCGGCGATTACAGAAATTTCCTTTCCAAACAAATAGGAGATGACGCTCCGCCCGAAGGCGAAATGATAGACACTCGCGGCGGAAAAGTCGGAAATCACAAGGGAATTCATTCCTACACGGTCGGGCAGAGAAAGGGCCTGAAAATTGCAACTTCGGGACCCGAAGATGACCCGACTTATGTAATCAAAATTGATGAGCGCAACAACAAAATTGTCGTTGGCAATGAAAGCGGACTTTACAATCCGGGTCTTGTGGCGGAGGGGCTTTCGTGGGTTCGGGAAGTGCCGGAAAACAAAATTGAAGTTCAGGCAAAAATAAGACACGGGCATTCCGAGAGAAAAGCGATGGTTGAAATCCGGGCGGACGGCAAAGCCGTTGTCTCTTTCGCGGAGCCGCAGAGAGCCGTTACTCCCGGGCAGGCCGTTGTCTTCTACAATAACGGCGAAGTGCTCGGAGGCGGCTGGATAAAACAGGCTCTTCCCGCGTAATGAAAGGGGTCAAATGGCGCAGGTAAATTCAAAAGACGCACAGCGCAAAATCTCGGTGGTAACGCTGGGATGCAAAGCGAACCAATATGACACCGCCGCGATGCTCGGGAGGCTTCCGCGAAGCAGATATGAAATCAACGGAAACTTCACCGACAAAGCCAATGTTTACGTGATTGACAGTTGCACCGTAACTGGCAAGGCGGACTCCGAAGCGAGGAATTACGCACGGCGGGCGAAGAAATCAAATCCCCGTGGAGTTGTCGTGGTAACCGGTTGCTACGCGCAAGTGTCGCCCGAAGAAATCGCTTCTCTCAAAGACGTTGACTACGTGATCGGAAATTCTCATAAATTTCCCGCGCTCTCGGAGATAGTCAGGAAAGGCAAGTCGCAGAAAAACGCGCGGGTTTTTGTGTCGGATCTTTTTTCGGACAAGAAAAGAAAGTTTGAATCACCGGGAATAAAAAACTTTCCCGAACGCACGAGGGCTTTTTTGAAAATTCAGGATGGCTGTAACTACGCTTGCAGTTTCTGCATAATTCCGAGAGCGCGGGGAAGGTCGCGGAGTTTGGCGCCGGATGAGGTTTTGAAACGGCTTGAGACTCTTTACTCAAACGGCTACAGGGAAACGGTTCTGACGGGAATTCACCTTGCGAGTTACGGAACCGACATAGGCGCGTCTCTGGTGGAAATGATTCGGAAGATTGAAAACTGTTCCCGCCCGTTGCCGAAAATACGTTTGAGTTCGCTTGACCCCGCCGACATGAGCGATGAACTGATACGGCTTTGCGCGGATTCTGAGTCCGTCTGCAAAAGTTTTCATGTTTCCCTTCAAAGCGGAGACGGAGACGTTTTGAAAAAAATGAGACGCCGTTATTCACCCGGGCATTTTATGGATTGCGCGGATTTGATAAGGCGTGAAATGCCGGACGCCTCAATCGGAACCGACATTATGGTCGGCTTTCCCGGCGAAACCGAACGCCAGTTTCAAAACACCTTTGAGGTCGCGCGCGATTCCGAACTCACATATTTCCACGTTTTCCCTTATTCAATTAGAAAAAACACCTCCGCTTGCGTGATGGACGGGCAGGTTTCCAAAGAGGTTAAAAAACGCAGAAGTCTTGAAATGCGCGAACTTGGAGCCGTGAAAAAGCAAAGTTTCTATGAAAGTTTCATCGGCAGAACTCTTCCGGCGATATCCGAAACCCGGTCAATCTGCATGACGGACAACTATATACCCGTTGCGGTTGACGACTCAAACCTGAAGGCGGGCGTCAATTTAAAAGTGAGAATAGATTCGGTCTGCGGAGAAAAGGCGAAAGGATGCGTCCGCTCATTCTGCTGACAGTTCTCGCCTCTTTTTTGTTTTCATCATGCGCGGGCGCGCCGTTTCCGCGCGAAATATTTGACAGAGAAGACGTTTTCAAAATCTGGGCGGTTGCCGACACTCAGCCCGTAAACCCCTCGCACAGAAGGGCTTTTGAAAACGCCGTTGAAGACTTCAACCTGAACACAAGCAACGTTCACATGGCTTTGGTCGCCGGAGATATTGTCAATTCCGCGAGCGAAGAGGTTTTTGACTGGTATCTCGCCACGCGGTCAAAATCGTATATCACAATGTGGAATGAAATTGCAGGCAATCACGATGTCAAACCGGACGGCGGCGCGCTTTTCAGGAAAAAAATCGGTAAATTCAATAAAACAATCACGCGCGGCAATATCCTTTTTATTCTCGTATCGGACGAAGACGGCACAAAGCCGACCGTCATAAGCGACAAATCTTTTGAGTGGTGGAAGAAAACCGTTGAAAACAACAGAGATAAAATTCTGGTCGTGATGACCCACGCGCCGCTTGAAGGAAGTTCCATTGTGTTCTCAGGACTTCGCGACAGACAAATAACGAATTCACAGCGTTTTACCGAAGTGCTGAAAAAAGAGAAGGTTGACCTCTGGCTTTCGGGGCATACGCACGTTCCGCATTTTTTCCCGCGCACTATTAAGAAAAAGGACAACTTGAACGGAGTGGTATTTGTTCACATCTCTTCCATACGCCCGGAAGTAGGGGGCTTGAAACATCCCGAATCCCGCTTTTTAGCATTTTACTGCGGAACAAAGAAACTGTCGGTATTTTCAAGAAATCACAAAAAAAGAAAATGGCAGAACAGACACGCCAAACATTTTATGCTTTCAAAAACTGTTGAATGTCCGTAGAAAACAGTTTTTCGACATCTAATAATTTCACCAACGCGCTACCTTTCAATGCTTCACTTTTTTAAAAAAATCAAAGAACGTTTTTCCTGATTTATCCGTAAGTTGTGGGTCTGCTCCACTTTTAAACAATGCATCAGTAATGATTTCTGAATTGGGGTTGAGCTGCGCAATCCCCAGAGGTGTCAAACCGAATCGATTTCTTGCGTTAACATCTGCTCCATTTTTAACAAGAGCGGTAAGAATTTCCGGGTTGGTGTTGCCAGTTATCGCCAACATCAGAGCCGTAATGCCGTTTTTATTTCTCGCGTTAACATCCGCTCCATTTTCAATAAGAACGGTGAGAATTTCTAGATTGGGGTTGTATGCCGCATCCATCAGAGCAGTACAGCCAAATTGAGTTCCTGCGTGAACATCCGCTCCGTTTTTGACAAGAGTGGTAATAACTTCTGGATTGGTGCTATAGCATGCCGCATGCATAAGAGGCGTTCTACCCATTCTATCTCTTGCATTAACATCCACACCATTGTTGATTTCTCTTTCAACATCTTCAACTGTCGCAATTTTCATGAACTCTGGGTTGAGTAATTTATTCTTCATATGAAATTCCTTTTTCTTCCACTACACAAGAGCGGCGCTGATTAACTAAAATACTTCTCTGACTTTGTCAAAGAAATTGGGCTTTTTGCCGTATAGCAATTCATAGAGTTTCCAATATGCTTTTGTATTCTTCAATTTTTTATTTTCTTTAGCATAATCAAATGCCGTTTCTCCTTCATCGTTCACAAGTCGCGGATTTGCCCCGTTTTCAAGTAATACATCAATAACTTCCGGATTGGTGTTGAGTAATGCCGCACCCATCAGAACCGTAGAGCCATCTTCAATTCTTGCGTGAACATCCGCTCCATTTTTAACAAGAGCGGTAATAATTTCCGGGTTGGTGTTGTTACTTGCTGCAATCATCAGAACCGTAATGCCGTCTTCATCTCTCGCGTGGACATCCGCTCCGTTTTGAACAAGAGCATCAATGATTTCCGGATTGGGGTTGTTAGCTACCGCCAACATCAGAGCCGTTCTGCCGTTTTCATATCTTGCGTTAACATTCGCTCCATTTTTAATAAGAGAGGTAATGATTTCCGGATTGGTATTGTTCTCTGCCGCAAACACCAGAGCCGTAATGCCGTTTTCATCTCTCGCGTGAACATCCGCTCCGTTTTCAATAAGAGCGGTAATAATTTCCAGATTGGTGTTGTTAGCTACCGCTCTCATCAGAACCGTAATGCCGTTTTCATCTCTCGCGTGAACATCCGCTCCGTTTTGAACAAGAGCATCAATGATTTCCGGATTGGGGTTGAACTGTGCCGCGACCATCAGAACCGTCGCGTCGTTTTCATCTCTTGCGTTAACATCCGCTCCGTTTTCAATAAGAGCGGTAATAATTTCCAGATTGGTGTTGTTTATTGCCGCTCTCATCAGAACCGTAATGCCGTTTTCATCTCTCGCGTGAACATCCGCTCCGTTTTCAATAAGAGCGGTAATGACTTCCGGATTAGTGTTGAACATTGTCGCGAACACAAGAGCCGTCATGCCGTTTTCATCTCTCGCGTTAACATCCGCTCCGTTTTGAACAAGAGCATCAATGATTTCCGGATTGGGGTTGAACTGTGCCGCGACCATCAGAACCGTCACGCCGTTTTCATCCCTTGCGTTAGCATCCGCTCCGTTTTGAACAAGAGCATCAATGATTTCCGGATTGGGGTTGAACTGTGCCGCGACCATCAGAACCGTCGCGTCGTTTTCATCTCTTGCGTTAATATCCGCTCCGTTTTCAATAAGAGCGGTAATAATTTCCAGATTGGTGTTGTTAGCTACCGCTCTCATCAGAACCGTAATGCCGTTTTCATCTCTCGCGTGAACATCCGCTCCGTTTTTGACAAGATTGGTAATGATTTCCGGATTGGTGTTGTTAGCTACCGCTCTCATCAGAACCGTAATGCCGTTTTCATCTCTCGCGTTAACATCCGCTCCGTTTTTGACAAGAGTGGTAATGATTTCTGGATTGGTGTTGAATCTTGCCGCCTTCATCAGAACCGTCCAGTCAAATTCATTTTTTGCATTAACATCTGCTCCGTCTCTGATTTCTCTTTCAATATCTTCAACTGTCGCGGTTTTTATAAACTCCGGACCAAGCAATTTATTTATAACCTCTTTCTCCATATGAGATTTACCCCTTCGTCCAACACACGGAAGAAACCCGCTCCAGAACAACATCCACAATTTTTTCGTGAAGACCGAGCGGATCGGTAACGGTGTGCTTCAAATTTGGAAATTTTTCCGCCGCTTCTTTTGCCATTGCCGGAATATCAAAACCCGAATGCCTTCCCGGAACAAGAAAATAGGGGTGAACAACCACTTCGCCTGCGCCAAGTTCGGCGCATTTTTGAAACGCCTCTTCCATTGTCGGAGACGCTATCTCCATGTGACAGTATTCAACAATATCAAAACCCGCACCTCTCTGTCTTATCTCATTGGCAACTTCGGCAAGCACGCCGTTCGCTTCGGCAACGTTGCTTCCGTGGTCAACAAGAATGAGAGCCCGTTTGTTAGTTTTGGTGTCCGGCATTTTTCATAATGGTGCGGAGAACAATGTCTGCTGACCTGTTGAACTCTTCAATAACAAGATGCTCGTCAACAGTGTGAAGATCATACATTCCCGTTCCCAGATTTACACATTGAATTCCCTTGCCATTGATGTAGTTCGCGTCGCAACCGCCGCCGCTTGTGTGAAGAGCAACCGGATGACCGAGATTGTTTGCAGTTTCCTCAACCATTTTCGCGATTTCGGACGAAGGGGGAACGTCCATCGGAAAGTAAATGTGTTCCTGTTCAATTTGCACGGCGGAAGTATCGCCGCAAACTTCAGTTGACGCTTTCTCAAAACATTTCCTCATATGGTCCATTTGCACCGCGAGTTTTTCGGTGTTGTGGCTTCTCGCCTCGCCGATAACTTCGGTCTCGCCCGGAACAATGTTTATCGCGCTTCCGCCCGAAATTGTGCCGATGTTCGCGGTGGTTTCAGAATCTATTCTTCCCAAATTCATTTTTGCTATGGCTTTTGACGCAATCTCTATAGCGCTGACCCCGTCTTCGGGGCACAGCCCCGCGTGCGCCTCAACACCGGTGATTTTGACCTTGATTCTGTCTGAAGCCGGGCATTTCAGAACAAGACGGTCGGGAGTGCTGCTGTCCAGAACAATTCCGTAAGAGGATTCAAAAACCGAACAGTCAATGAATTTTGCCCCCAAAAGCCCGACTTCCTCGCATATCATGAACGCTATTTCAATATCGCCGTGGGGCAGGTCGCGCTCTTTGAGGGAACGAACCACTTCAACAATTATGGAAACTCCGCTTTTGTCGTCGCTACCGAGAATTGTGGTTCCGTCGCTTCTCATAATGCCGTCTTTAATTGAGGGCTTTATGCCTTTTCCGGGAGCGACCGTGTCCATATGCGAGCAAAGGAAAAACGGCGGCGCGTCCGTATTGCCTTTAATTTTGACAATCAGATTGCCCGTGTTTCCGCCGACTTTTTCGCCGCAATCGTCATAAAAACATTCGCCGCCTATCTCCTTCATTTCCTTTTCCAGAACAAGCGCGACATCTTTTTCAAAACGCGACTCGCTGTCTATGCGGATGATGCTCATCAAGTGGTCGGACATTCTTTCGTATGAAATCATCATTTATATCGCAAGAGAGTAGTTTTGTTTGCGGTCTTTTAAAATCTTGTCCGCGCGTGCCGCTATCTCGCCGAGATTGTCCCGCGCGGCTGCGGAAACGAAAATGGCTTTGGGATAAATCACGGAAAGGTCTCTTAGTTTTTGAAGGGGAGCAATGTCGGTTTTGTTAAACACAAGCAGTCTGGGAACTTCGCCAAATCCCATTGAATCAAGTATGGATTCAACGGATTCTATTTTGTTCTCAACGTCCAAATCGCCCGCATCCGCCACGTGAAGCAGTAAATCGGCTTTGCCCAGCTCTTCCAAAGTCGCCCTGAACGCCATCGCCAGATCTTTGGGAAGGTCTTTAATAAAACCGACCGTGTCGGTGAGAAGAATGGTGGAGTTCCGCGGCGAATACATCCTGCGGGTTTTTGTTCCGAGCGTGGAAAACATCTTGTCCGCGATTTCCGTGTCCTCTTTTGTCAAAGCGGAAAACAGAGTGGATTTGCCCGCGTTTGTGTAGCCCGCAAGCGAAACAATCTCCGTGTTTCCTCTCATGCGGTTCGCCCGCGTCCGCTCTCTCCTGCCGGATATCGCCTCCATCTGCTTCTCCAAATCCCTTATCCGTTTTCTGAGTTGCCTTCTTTCCTTTTCAAGCGCTTTCTCCCCGGGACCTCTTGTTCCAATTCCCGCGCCGGGCTGCGACATCTGAATTCCGCTTCCCGAAAGACGGGGCAGGGCGTATTTGAGTTCCGCGAGTTTGACCTGCAATTTTCCCTCTTTTGAGGAAGCCCGCAGGGAAAATATCTCAAGTATGAGTTGCGTCCGGTCAACAATTCTCATATCCGTGCGGCTTTGTATTTCGGAAATTTCAGATGGCGCAAGTTCGGTGTCAAAAATCACCGCGCCCGCGGCTTCGTGTTTAGCGAGCAAAAGGAAATCAGTCAATTTTTTCTCTCCAAGAACAGTGTTGCCAACGGATTTTTTTGACCGTTTGAGAATGTGAACGCGCGAGCCCAGAATCTTTTTTCCGGCGGAAACGGCAAGGGTCTCAAGTTCTTGCAATGATGTTTCTGCTTCTTTCTGCGAACGCCCCATCGCGATGAGAAAAATGTGCTCTATGTTTTTGCGACGCGGATTCAGCGGGACAAAACGTCTGTTTTTTACCGGTTCAAGGGCGCTTTCAATATCAAAATTGACATTTGAGCAATCGGAAAACTCCACGATTTTCCATTTTTCAGAATCGTTGCGCTCCGTGGCAGGAACAAGAGGGTAGGCAAACTCGAACTTGTCCGCGCCATCGCCTCTCATCTGAACAACTCCCACGATTTCAAGCCGTTCGTTTATAAGCGTGAATTTCTCGTTGTCCGTAAGTCCGCGCCCGTCGGCATGTGTGAGAATGAGCCGGAAGTTTCTGACTCCGCGCCCGGTGTCACGATACCTTCTGAAGAACGACGCGAGTTCAAAATCGCCGCAATTTCCCTCGAAAACCGCCGCCACTCTGCCTTTTTTATTGAGCAGAACCGCCACGTTCCTTTTGACCGCCTCCGATGCCCTGCAAAGCGCGGAACTGAATTCCGGCGTCATCACCTTGTTCGGGTCAACAGATTTTGAATAAATCTTGAGAAGTATCTTGATTTCTCTGCCCGTAAGGCCTGACCTGTTGCCGTAAACAGAGATGTTCGCTATTGGACTTGCCTCTTTTTGTACATCAAGGTTTCAAAAAAACATGCGTGAGGGACGCAATAAGAAGAATTGAGGCGACTAAAACAAAAACCCCGATTATGTAGATTTCAGCTCCGGTTTTCTTCATCAGGGTGATTATAATCCCAACCCCGCGCGGTGTCAAAAGCGGGCGGATTGTAATTTTTCCGTTTTACAGGTTATTTTATTGGAAGTAATCAAAGAGGCGGCAAAACCTCAAGGGAGCGTAAAATGGCAAAAGTAGCAACTATTTCCCCCGTATGGGGCTGTGGAGTCGATGATTTAAGAGATCTCGCACGCGAAGCGGAGAATGCGGGTTTCGAAGCGATTTTCTCGCCTGAAGTTCCGCCTTACAGCGCGATTTCCAACGCACAGGTGTTCGCCGAAGCAACTTCAACAATTAAAGTCGGCACGTGGATAACAAACATATTTATGCGCAAACCCGTCATCTGCGCCGCTGAAGCGCTTACCGTTCAGGAGGTTTCGGGCGGAAGAATGGTGCTTGGCCTCGGAGTGAGCCACAAGCCCGTCAATGACAAATTCGGAATAGATATGGGCAATCCGGTTGAGAAGATGGAAGAATACATTTCCGAACTCAGACCCATTTTGGACGGCTCCTCGGAGCTGTTGACAATCAAACGCGACCTTCCGGACTTTCCCGTTCACATAGCCGGGTTGACAAACTCCGCGGCGCATCTGGCGGGCAAAGCGGCGGACGGGCTTATGCCGTATATGTCTCCGCCTGAATATGTTAAGCAGTTAAAAGAGCAGGTCGCGGAGGGAGCAAAAGAAGCGGGAAGAGACCCCTCGGAAATTGAAATCACCAACGGAATTCCCTCATTTATTTCAGACAGTCTGGAAGACGCCATCAAAGCCGCAAAAATGGGGCTTTCCGGTTACGCACGCTTTCCGTTTTACCAGCGTCTCATAAAAAACATCGGACACGGCGACGTGGTTGAAAAAATTCAGGCGGGCGAAAAACCGCATGAGGTTTTCACAGACGAATTGGTTGACGCTGTCGCGCTTGTGGGCCCAGCGGCGCGTTGCAGAGAACAGCTTGAAGCGCACAGAGAAGCGGGGGTTGAACTTCCAATTATTGTGCCGGGCGCGGTTGGAAAACAGAGCAACGTTGAGGTGATGAAAATCACCTGCGCGGCGTATTCCGGCTGACGGTTAATCGGCGGCGCTGAACCGCTCGCGCAATTCGCCGCGTTTTTTCTTTCCGTTTTTGGTAACAGGAATTGAGTCCGTAAAAACAATTTCTTTCGGCATTTTGTATCCGGCGAGACGCTTTTCCAGAAAACCGCTCAACTCTTTTTTAAGCAAGTCGCGCGATTCGTCCGCCTTTTCCTTCGCGACAACAAAAGCGGTTGTGATTGTTTTCCCGCCACCCGCGTCAATTCCCACGGCGGCGCAATCACTAACTTTGCCGTGCTTTGAAAGAGCCGCTTCAATTTCAAACGGCGAAATTCTGTAACCGAAACTGTTTATCATGTCGTCCCTTCTGCCAAGCGGCAGCAGATAGCCGTCATCGTCGGCGTTAAAGTAATCGCCGCTCATAAAATCGCCCTCCGGCGAAAACATTGCGCGAGTCTCTTCGGGTTTGTTCCAGTAACCCAGCATAATTCCGGGGTCGTTCGGAGCGGAAACAAGAACTCCTTCGCGCGCGTCCAAGACCTTTTTTCCGGTTTCGGGGTCCGCGAGAAAACACTTTCTGCCGGGCTGCGGTTTCCCCGGAGACGCGGGGTTTATTTCCATGCCAATCATGTTTGAAACGTAGTAACTGAATTCGCTCATTCCCAGTCCGTTATAAAGCGAAACCCCCAACTCGTTTTTCCACGCGGAAAAAAGCTCTTCACTGAGAGTTTCGCCCGCGCTCAAACAGTGGCTCACCCTTGAAAGGGACGGAACGGGGACGTCTTTTGCCACTCTGAGCATCTGCCTGTAAACGGTTGGAACCGCCATAAAAACATTCGCGCTGTGCTTTTCAATAATTTCAAACATTTTCCGGGGTTCGTATTCGCCTCCGTAAATCACGCACTCGCATCCGTGCCGCCAGGGGTCAAGGCATCCCGCGCCCAGAGTGTAAGTCCAGTTGAGTTTGCCGGCGTGAAAAACCCTGGGGTGGTCAGCAACCCCCAGCCAGAAAAAAGCCGCCGGGTCGCGCCCGATAACACACCGGTGCGCGTGAACAACCCCTTTCGGCTCTCCTGTGGTTCCAGACGTGTAGCAGATATACGCAATATCTTCCGAAAGCGTGTCCGCGGGTTCAAGTTCGGCGGAGGATTTCCCCGCAAGTTCGTCAAGGTCAACGCATCGCGAGGGCGCCCCGCCTCCAGTTATAAAAACTGTTTTCAAATTCGGGCAACGGTCGCGTGCGGAATCAATCCGTTCGTATGTAACAGCGGACGCGACAACCGCTTTTGCTCCGCTGTCTTCAAGAATATGCGCCGCTTCGTCTTCAACAAGCATCGGACTTGCCGGAATGGGAACGGCGCCGATTTTGAGCGCGGCGAGGAATGAAAAAGGAAACTCCGGAACATTTTCAAGCATTATCATCACTCTGTCCCCGCGAGACACGCCTGAAGAAAGAAAAGCGCCCGCGATTTGATTTGTAACGGCTTTGAGATCGGCAAAGGTGTATTGCTTCACAAGCCCGTCGCCGCCTTCCCATGTGAGCGCGGACTTGAGGGCAAGATCGGGATTTGCCGCGTTTTTATCCGTGCAGTCCACTCCGATGTTGAACTTGCGCGGAATGTTCCATTTCCATGAATCGCAAAGAGCTTTGTAGTCAAATGACATCAGGAACAATTATTATGAATTGGCGGCAAACATTCAAAATTGCGTCAACTTGAGTTAGCCCCGCACGCCCTATAGATTACTAACCCGTTAATCGCTTCGTGAGTGGGTCGCCGTGTCATATATCAGCACACTGTTTGAGGGCAATTTGACCCTTATCACTTTTCTGCCGCTTGCGGCGGTTTGCCTTCTTGTTCTCTGCTCCGTACCGGCGCGGATTTCGGACAGATTTTTCAAGACCGCAGCACTTTGCGTGAGCATCGCGGTTTTTCTTCTTTCAATTCCACTGTTTATAAATTTCTCTCCTGAAACTATGGGTTTACAGTTCCGCCAGACCGCCGAGTGGTTTCCCGAACTGGGAATACAATACGACATTGGCGTGGACTGGCTCAGCGTTACACTTGTGTTGCTCACAACGTTTATAACCCCTTTCGCAATTTTGAGTTCGTGGAACACGGCCGTAAAAGTGAAGGAGTTTTTCTCTCTTATTCTGATAATTGAAACCGCAATTATAGGAACGCTTGTTTCGGCGGACATGGTTCTGTTTTTCATTTTCTGGGAAGCCGCTCTTATTCCGCTTTATTTTCTCATAGGCGTTTGGGGAACGGAAAGGCGAGTTTACGCGGCTATCAAATTTTTTATCTACACGGCGTTTGGAAGCGCGCTGATGTTCGGCGCGATTTTTTATCTTTACGCGGCGCACATAGATCAGTTTGGAAGCGCATCAATGGCAATTGCGGATTTGCAAAAAGTTTCGGCGCCTTTTGACGGATTACTCAGTGCGCAGGGACTTTTATTCGGCGCGTTTCTGCTCGCGTTTGCTATTAAGGTTCCGCTTGTGCCTTTTCACACATGGCTGCCGGACGCTCATGTTGAAGCGCCCACCGCGGGAAGTGTAATTCTTGCCGGAATTTTGTTAAAACTCGGAATTTACGGAATGTTGAGATTCTTGTTTCCGTTTTTTCCGGACGCGTCCGCGGTTTTTATGCCGGCTTTATCAATCGCCGCGATAGTAGGCGTTATCTATGGTGCGATGGTCGCCTATGCTCAGAAAGACCTTAAAAAACTTGTTGCGTATTCAAGTGTCAGCCATATGGGAATTATCGCGCTCGGCATAACTCTGCCCAATGTGCAGGGGCTTCAGGGCGGCATATTTCATATGCTCGCGCATGGAATTTCAACGGGCGCTCTGTTTATTCTGGTCGGAATGATTTACGAAAGAAGACATACGAAAAAAATAAGTGAATTCGGCGGAGTGGCGTCTTCAATGCCTTTGTTCACAGCATTTTTCATACTGTCCGCGCTTGCCTCTATCGGGTTGCCGCTACTTAACGGATTTGTCGGAGAGTTTCTCGTTCTGCTCGGCGCGTTCAAAGAAAACTATCTCTACGCCATATTTGCGGGGTCGGGAATTATCTTCGGAGCCGTCTATATGTTGAAAGCCGTTCAAAAAGTGTTTTTCGGTCCCCTGGACAAAGCGGATAACATGGCGCTCTCCGACATAAATAAAAGGGAAACAGCAGTGCTTTTGCCAATCGCGGCGATTATAATTTTAATGGGCGTGTATCCGCAACCGTTGTTATCACGGATTGAGCCGGGAGCGAAGCAGTTTATCGCGCAATTCAATGCGGATGCGGGTGGAAAAAATCAAATGGTAGAGAAAAATGGGAATTAAGAAAGCGGTAAAGGAAATTCTCACGGAGATTGGAGAAGACTGTTCAAGGGAAGGGCTTCAGGACACTCCGGAGCGCATTGAGAAAATGCTCAATGAAATAACAATTGGATACAATCAGGATCCGATTGAGATCGCCCGTAAAGCCATTTACGAGATAGATTACGATGAAATGGTCGTTGTAAAGGACGTGGAATTCTACAGTATGTGCGAACACCATATGTTGCCATTCTTCGGAAGATGTCATGTTGCGTATATCCCAAACAAAAAAATTATTGGTTTAAGTAAGATACCTCGTATTATTGAAGTGTTTTCAAGACGTTTGCAGGTTCAGGAAAGGCTGACCGTTCAGATAGCAAACCTGTTGAAGGAGGCGCTTTCACCCAAAGGTGTGGCGGTAGTCATGAAAGGATATCATCTGTGCATGGCAATGCGGGGAGTGGAAAAATCAAGGGCAAACATGATAACAAGTTCAATGAACGGGCTGTTCAGAAGCGATGAGAGGTCTCGTGCGGAGTTTTTGAACCTCGTTGGCGAAAATGGCCTATAGGAAAATTTTTTATTGCTATGAGCACTGTTGTTGTCTGCGGAATAAGTCATAAAACCTCTCCGATTGAGGAGCGGGAAAGAATATCATTTGTCGGTGAAATGCCGCTGTCAGCCCCCTTGCTATCGCTTGTGTCAAAACCGGCAATCAACGAATGCGTGATAGTTTCAACCTGCAACAGGGTGGAGATATACGCGGTTTGCGAAAATAACAGCGAGTGTTTTGACAAAATTTCAGAATTTCTTTGCGAATTCAATGACACGATTCAGAGCGATTTCATTGAAAAAAAGTTTTATTTCCGTGAGGGGACGGACGCCGTATGCCATCTCCATAGAGTAGCGGCGGGAATGGATTCAATGGTGGTCGGCGAGCCGCAGATTCTCGGGCAATTAAAACGCGCTTATGAAACCGCGCTTGAAAACCGCACGGTCGGCACGGTTCTTAACAAACTTTTTCAAAGTTCATTCGCGACCACAAAAAAAATAAAAAATGAAACCGGAGTCGGCTCGCATATGGTTTCAGTCAGTTCCGTTGCCGCAAAACTTGCGAGAAACATTTTCGGCGAAATTGAAAAATGCTCCGTGATGATAGTGGGGACGGGCGAAGCCGCTCAAGACGCGGCGGTTCAACTCGCGAAAAGAGGAGCGGGGCAAATCAGAATCGCAGCGAGAAACTCCATAGAAGCGGCAAAACTCGCCTCATCTCTCGGTGCTGAAACGCTCACGCTCGGAGAAATCGGTTTGTGGCTGAGAAAAACCGACATTGTTATTTCCGCAACCGGATCGGCGGGCTACATCTTAAAACATGGAGACCTTTCGGACACCATGAAACTTAGAAAAAACAAGCCCGTTTCATTAATTGACATCGCTTTCCCCAGAGACATTGATCCGAAAGTCCGCAACATTGAAGGCGTTTTCCTCTACGACATGGACGACCTGCGCAACATTATTGACAACAATCTTGACAGTATGCGCAAGAGCCTTGACCGGGCGGAGGAAATGATAAAAAACGCCGGCGAAAAGTTTGTTTTCTGGCATAAGGGACTCAAAGCGTTTCCGCTTATTGTGGAACTTAAAAGAAAAACCGAAGAGTCCGCGCGTGAAGAGGTTTTGAAAACAATCGCGAAGATTGACTCCATTGAAAAATCAGGACTCGGCAAAGAGGAACGGGACAAAGTGATTGAAAATCTGGCTCGCACGCTGATCGGAAAATTTCTGCACACCCCCGTTACAAAACTGAAACAAGACGCCGCGAACGCGCCTAATCAAATTTCCTATGTTGAAATCGTGAGAAGCCTTTTTGAGTTGTCGGGAACCTCCGTGGAGTCATCCGAAGATGAAAATCAAAATCGGAAGCAGGGGTAGCCCGCTCGCGAAAATTCAGGCCGCCGAAGTGGGCGGAATTCTTCAAAAAAAAATTCCTGAGCTGGAAACGGAATTTGTTTTTATAAAAACTTCGGGAGATTTGCGGGGCGGGGAAATTTCTCAATCCGGCGGCAAGGGAATTTTCATAAAAGAAATAGAAAACGCTCTTCTTGACGGCTCAATCGACATAGCGGTTCACAGCATGAAAGACCTGCCGTCCGTTCTGCCGGGCGGTTTGATTATAGGATGCGTCCCGAAAAGGGAAGACCCCTCCGACTGTGTTGTTATGCCCGCCGGGGCAAGCGGCTCCAAGTTGGAATCTATAAAAAAAGGAGCGAAAATCGGCACGGGCAGTTTGAGAAGAAGTTGCCAGATTCTCGCTGCGCGCCCGGATCTTTCGGTGGAGCCGCTACGCGGAAATATTGAGACGCGAATAGCTAAAATGGATTCGGGAGATTTTGACGCGGTTATGCTCGCGTCCGCGGCGCTAAACAGGTTGAAACTTGATGACAGAATCAGCAGCCGTGTGGATCCGATGAGTTTTGTTCCCGCTCCGGGGCAGGGCGCGCTTGCGGTTGAGTGCAGAGAGCAAGACACAGAAACGGCGCTTTTACTCAAAAGCGTTGAGTGCGAACAGTCTCGCGTGTGCGTTGAAATTGAAAGGGATTTCCTGCTGAAACTCGGCGGAGACTGCGACATTCCCGCCGGCTGTCACGCGCGAAAAAACGGAAACTCCATTGAAGTGGTGGCCGTTATGGCGAACGAAAGCGGCGAAATCTTCACGGGGAAACTCAAAACGGATGAAAAACACTTCACCGGGGCCGGATTTAAAATCGCCGAAATGGTTATGTCAAAAGCGCGCGGCGGCAATTGACCGGAACGCTCAAGCGTGTAGAGTTAGGGTCTATCGCGGGGTGGAGCAGTCTGGTAGCTCGTCGGGCTCATAACCCGAAGGTCGGAGGTTCAAATCCTTCCCCCGCAACCAATCTCTTCGCGCCATGTCGTTTGAGAAAAAACTGAAAAAAATACAGGACATCTCAGACTCTCTTGAAAGTCGGGACATTCCCCTTGAAAAAATGATCCAGAACTTTGAAACGGGCATCAAACTTATAAAGGAATGCCGTGAACTGCTTGAAGAAACCGAAAAAAAAATTGAGACGCTCGGAGAAGAAAAACCCGGCAGAAAACGGTCTTCATGAAACGAAAACCCTCCGAAATTGAGCGCTATATCGCGGACAAAAAAAAGCGGGTCAATAAACTTCTCGAAAAATACATCAAGTCCGTAAGAAAAAAACATCCGGGGCTCGCGGACGCCGTCGCTCACACTCTTTTAGACGGAAAAAAAATACGTCCGGCTCTTTGCGTCGCGGCATGCCACGCGGTTGGCGGCAACATCAAAACCTCTCTGCCCGCCGCCTGCGCAATAGAGATGATTCACACCTATTCGCTAATCCATGACGACTTGCCGTCAATGGACGATGATGACACGAGAAGAGGAGCGCCTTCCACTCACAAGATTTTCGGAGAGGCAAAAGCCATTCTCGCCGGCGACCTTTTACTCACGGATTCTTTCGGAGTTCTGGCGGTTGAAGCAAAAGCGGCGGGAATTCCGGATTCTTCCATCGTCAAAATGGTTGAAATCCTTTCTTCTCTGGCGGGAAAAACGGGAATGGCCGTAGGGCAGATGATGGATTTGGAAAACACCAACCCGCGCGGAATTTCAAAAATCCATTCCCTTAAAACCGCCTCGCTTTTTGAAGCCGCGATTAAATGCGGAGCAATTTCAGGCGGAGCAAACTCTAAAACTATGGCGCCGCTCACGAAATACGCAAGAGCGGCGGGGCTTGCATTTCAAACCCTTGATGACGCGATTGATTCAAACAACCCGGCCCGTGAAAAAGTGGGCAAGAAAAAGACCCGCGAACTCACGAGCAAAGCGTTGAAAGAGTTGAAAAGTTTTGATGGAGAAAAAGCCACGCTTGAAAAACTCGCGCTCTATCTTTGTGAACGCGTGGCTTGACGGTTTATTTTTTCTTTTTCCAGTCGGAGAGAAATCTCTCAAGCCCCAAGTCAGAAAGCGGATGCTTGAACATCTGCATTAAAACCTTGTAGGGAAGCGTGACAACATCCGCCGCCGCAAGCGCGGATTCAACGACATGCACCGGATGGCGCACGCTTGCGACAAGCACTTCGGTTGAAAAATCGTAGTTCGCAAATATCTGGGAAATATCCTCAATTAAATCCATCCCGCGCATGGAAACATCATCTAGCCTGCCTATAAACGGGCTCACGTAAGCGGCTCCGGCTTTGGCGGCAAGCAACGCCTGAGAAGCTGAAAAAATTAGCGTGACATTGACATTAATTCCCTCGTCCGAGACTGTTTTTGTGGCTTTAATGCCGTTTTCTGTGAGAGGCATTTTTACGACCACAAACTCATCTATTTTCGCAAGTGAGCGGGCTTCGGCAACCATTGCCTTGTAGTCAGTGGAAATGACCTCCGCGCTCACGGGACCTTTGACGGTTCGGCATATCTGCCTTACCAAATCGGGAAAAGATTTTTGCGCGCCTTCTCCGGAAACAAGGCTCGGATTTGTCGTAACACCGTCTATCACTCCCAGCGAAGCGGCGTGCTTAATTTCTTTCATGCTTGCGGAATCAAGAAAAATTTTCATCGGATGTCGTCTCCCGGCACAGAGTTTATCATACAACAAAGCCGCCCGGCAGATTGCCGTGCGTATTCTTGACAAAAGACTTTTGCAGCCGCATACTGTGCGGACTTTATCAGCGGGAGAAGAATCCAAAAATGGCATTACGCATAAAATCCGCCAAAAAGAAACACAGACAAAGTCTGAAAAAAAGAGCGCGGAACAGATTTGTTAAATCGTCTTTGAGAACAAAAACGAAAGACTTTCTTCAGGCAATTGAAGCAAAAGATGTTTCCACGGCGGGTTCAATCTTCCGCGGACTAGTGTCGGCTTTTGATAAAGCCGCTTCAAAAGGGCTTATTCACAAGAAAAACGCATCCAAAAATGTGGCGAGAATGTCCCGCAAACTTCATATAATTTCTCAGGGAACCACGCAACCCGCAACCGAATCCGCTACGCCAGCAGATTAACAGTCATTCGGGCAATAACTCCGTAACCGTTCACGCTTGAAGTTTTTAGAGCCCTGTCGGTTTCGGCAAGGCTTTTCAGAACACCTGCGGATTGTTTTTGAGTGAAATTGCGCGATTGCTGCCAGATAAAATGCGCGGCGCCCGATTTTATCTTCAACTCTTTCGCTATTAGTTTTTTCTGCTCTTCAGGAGATTTCCCGCGCGAACCGGACCTTATTTCAGCCGCTTTGAGCACATTTCGAATCCGCGAGGAAACGGCCGACAGAATGAACAGCGGCTCAATCTGATTTTGTGATGAAATTTCGGCAAGGATGGTGAGAGCCTGATTTTTTTCGCCGTTCACAATAGCGTTTGTCAATTCAAACACATCCCTTGTTTTGCGCCGGTTAAGCATTTCGTCAATCTCTTTTCGGGTTATGTGGGTTCCGGAAGGGTGGATTTCGGCAAGTTTTGCCAGTTCGCTCCGTATCATGCTTAAATCCTCGCCTGTTAGCGCGCAAAGATATTTTGAGTCGGCGGCTGTCATCGAAAACCCCATGCGTCCGGCTTCGTCGCTCACCATTTCATGGATTTTTCTCGGGTCCTGTTCAACGCTTTTTATAAAAACGCCGTCCGTTTCTTTAAGGTCGGGTTTTGAAGAAACTCCGGAAACAAGAAAAAGGCAAACATGCGCTGAAGGAGCGGCGGCGTATGTTTTGATGAGTTCAAGTGACTGCTTGTCAATGGCTTCGGCGCGCTTGAGCACAACCACCTTTTTCGAAGAAAACATTGAAAGGTTGGCCGCGTTCGCGAGAACCTCCGAAACCGGCGTTTCGTCCGCATAGAAAACAAGAACCTCCCCGGAATCATCACTTCCGAGAAACCGTTTTGAAACCTCTTGTACAAACCTGTCCGCAAGAAGGGTCTGCCTGCCTCTGACGAGAAAAATAAGTTTGTCCGCGCTTGTGTTTTCTTCAGACTTCAAAACCGTGTTTGACTATCCGGAAATTTCAAGAGAATTGAAAAAATACACTATCTCTCTTTTCGCGGATTCCGGGCTGTCCGAGCCGTGAACAACATTCCTTTCAACACTCTCGGCGTACATTTTTCTTATGGTTCCCTCATCCGCCTGCGCGGGATCCGTCGCTCCCATAATTTTCCGGACCTTCGCTATCGCTCCGTCCCCTTTGAGAACCATAACAACACAAGGTCCCGACGACATAAAATCGGTCAAACTCGCGAAGAAAGGGCGTTCGGAATGCTCGGCGTAAAATCCTTCCGCCTGTTTTTTGGTCATCCTCACCATCCGCAAAGCGGCGACCGAAATGCCGTTCTCCTCAAAGATTCCAACCACTTTTCCCACAAGGTTGTTTGATGTGCCGTCCGGCTTGACTATTGAAAGAGTCTGCTCCATTCATTTCCTCCGAAAAGACAAAAGTTTGCGCATAGTATCTTAACTCCTCGGCAAACTGTCAAACTCAACCACCCGTGTGCTTGACTGGAAAGAGTTGCTCTTGTACCCTCTGCTTTCTTTACGCAATCAGAAGGAGTTTAATTTGGAACAGAAATTCATTATTCCTCACGACCACGCCATAAACAAAGACGACAGGAGAAAGGCTAACGGGCATGGCTCCGTCATTGTGTGGTTTACGGGTCTGCCGTCTTCGGGGAAATCAACGCTCGCGGGCGAAGTGCAGAAAAAGCTTATGGAAGAAGGCGTAAAAACCTACATTCTTGACGGAGACAACATCAGAATGGGGCTGTGCAAAGGGCTGGGTTTTTCCGAAGAAGACCGCGCTGAAAATATAAGGCGCATAGGCGAGGTGTCAAAGCTTTTTGTTGACGCGGGTGTTGTAACGCTTTCGGCATTTGTTTCGCCCTACAGAAAAGACAGGGATATGGTGAGAGAATTGGTTGAAGAAGGAGAATTTATAGAGGTTTTCGTCCACTGTCCGGTTGAGGAATGCGAAAAGAGGGATGTAAAAGGGCTCTACAAAAAAGCCAGGGCGGGTGAAATTAAAGGTTTCACGGGAATTGATGACCCTTACGAAGAACCTGTAAAACCGGAGATGGTGATTGAAACCCACAAAGAAACTCTGGAAGAATCAGCCGGGAAAGTTTACGATTTTCTTAAGAACAAAATTTAATCAAGAGGAGTTGAAATTCTATTGTGGCGCCATAGTCAATCTCTTCCAGATATGCGTCAAAAACCCTGCGAAACTGCTCTACTATTGAAACATCGCCGCGCGCCATCAGTTTTTTCAAAGAATCTATTGTCTTTGCTCTTTCTTCCGGACGCAAAGGAATGTCCAGGGCGGCAAACTGTTCAAGGCTCTCTATCATTTGCAGAAGAAGAGAGGGAATTTGTTTTTCAAATTCCACGGCGTCGCGTCCGAGTTTTTTGAGTTGCTCAATCAGGGCAAGTTGGTCTTTTATTCGTATTTCAAGTTGGCGGTTGTAAAGACGCAAATTTTCAATGCGTCTGTTTTCATCGCGGAATTTGCTCAACAAAGCATCAAATTCGTCGTCAACGGCGCTTACATCTTGCTGAACCGAGGCGCTCTTTTGAGCGGACTGCCCGGCGGTTTTTATAACTTTTGATAATTCCGTCTCCGCGCAAGCCGAAACAGATAAGAATAAAACAAGGAAAATGGAGCAAAAATTCTTGCCATCAAGCTCAACAGTTATACAAAGAAATCCGCCGCTTTGAAAGACCGGCGCACCATAAAAACGTGTAGAATAGAATTCATTAACGACATGGCTGAAAAACCTTCAAAATCCTCTTTTATCAAAAAAATCGCGCTCAACGCGCGACTGGCGGCGACTGAGATTGCGGTTTTTGATTCCGAAGCGAAAAACGCCGCGCTTGAAAAAATTGCGTCCGAACTCATAAAAAGACGCGCTGAGATACTTGAGGAAAACTCTAAAGATCTCGCAGACGCGGAAAAAAACAAAACCGGCGGCGCGCTTGCCGAACGGCTCATGATTGACAACAGAAGGGTGGAAGAGATGTCCGAAGGCATAGCGGAGGTCGCGCGGCTTGAAGACCCGGTTGGGCAAGTTGTTCCGTTCATGAAAAGACCCAACGGGCTTGTCGTTGAAAAAATGAGAATCCCGCTCGGCGTGATTGGAATGGTATATGAGTCAAGGCCGAACGTTACAGCGGATTCGGCGGCTCTGTGCCTGAAATCAGGAAACTCGGTAATTTTAAGGGGCGGATCGGAATCTTTGCGCTCAAACATCGCCATCGGCAAAATCATAAGCGACTGTTTGTCCGCTTGCGGAATAAATCCGTCCGCAGTAAGCGTGGTTCCCGACGCGGACAGAAAACACGTTTTGGAAATGCTCAAACTTGACGGCTTGATAGACCTCATAATTCCGCGCGGCGGCGAGGCGCTTATACGGTTTGTTGCCGAAAATTCGTCAATACCGGTTCTCAAACACTACAAGGGAATCTGTCACATATTTGTTGACGAGTCCGCCAAAACTGATATGGCGGTTGATATATGCGTTAACTCCAAGGTTCAGCGCCCCGGGGTTTGCAACGCAATGGAAACAATGCTTGTGCATGAAAAAGCCGCCGCCAATTTTCTGCCCGTGGTAGCGGAGAAAATGACGAAAAACGACGTTACCATGAAAGGATGTCCGAAAACCGCCGCGCTGGTCGCAAACTGCAAAAAGGCGACTGAAAAGGACTGGGAAACGGAACATCTTGGGCTTGTTCTGGGAATACGGGTCGTAAAAGATATTGAAGAAGCGATGGACCACATAAGCAAATACGGTTCAATGCACACTGATTCAATAATCACCGAAAACACCGAAAACGCACGCCGTTTTCTGCGCGGAGTTGAGTCATCAGCCGTGATGCACAATGCTTCAACGCGGTTTAATGACGGCGGTGAACTCGGCATGGGAGCGGAGATAGGCATAAGCACGACAAAAATTCACGCCTTCGGGCCCATGGGCCTTAAGGAACTTACCTCTGAAAAGTTTGTAGTAAGAGGAAACGGACAGACAAGAAATTAGGTTTCAGGCATTCGCGGGCGCGTAAGAGGAAAAAACCACCGCGGCGACCACAGTTGTCCAAAGCCCGTTTTTATCTCCGAACGCAGTCTGTGTTATGTTCTGCGTTCTGACCGCATGCCCGCTTATTTTCCAGATGTCTTTCTGTTCATCGTAACTTTTGTCCACATTGAAAGGCGTGCCCAGAGTGGTCGCAAGCATATAAGCCGCCAGGTCTTCGGCGTATTCGCCGGCTTTGGATTTTTTCTCTCCAAAACTGTGATGCTCGGAGATGTAGCCGAATCTGTTTTCCTCTTTCGGTATCGCGATTCCCGCCGAAGCCGCAAGAAGCCGGTTCGGCTCATCGGTTGAGTTTTCGCTCATCACAACGTGAACAACCTGCCCGGGCGAAAGAAGGCTTACGCCTTTCGCGCGCGGAACAAGAGTGCAGTAGGGAGGAAAAATGCTGGAAACTTTCACAAGGTTGAATTGCGCGATTTTTGCGTCCCGCAAAGCCATCTCAAAACTTGCGAGTTTCTCCTTGCTTTTCCCCATTCCCTTTGTAACAAAAGCCGTGGTTGGAACCATCCGTTTCACCTTTAATCACAAACCGTAAAGCAAGTGAACAAATTCTCCCGCCGTTTCTATATGTTCGGAAGCGGGTTGTCAATTTGACTCCGCAACTCCCTTCAATTACAACGCGTGCCGTTAAGCGCCTTTGTGCGTCAGGCTCTACTTGCCAATGATTATGAGACTGCTAATTTTTGCAACTTTTTTTTTGCTGGCTCTTTTTTCGCTAATGGCTCCCATACGTCAGTCAATTAGCGGATTTCCCAACGGCGAATCTATTTACCTATGGCTGTCCTTTATATGCCATCAACTGCCGTCAAAATCATTTTGGATTTTAGGGTTTCCGTGCGGACTTTGCTCAAGATGCCTTTTGGGATATACGGGCATTGCCGTTGCCGCTTTGTTTGTCAGTAGTCCTCAAAAATACACAAACCGTGCTTTACTCGGAATTGCCTTACTGCTTCCGGCAATTTTAGATGTCTTTGCGCAGAGCATTACAAATTATCAAAGCATCAATTTGATTCGATCCGTCACAGGATTTCTTGGCGGGGCAGGCGTTTTTATGCTCTGCTTCCCGTCAAAATTTGAAAAATCTTTAGTTCACACAGGAGGGTTAAAATGAAATTTTTAATTAAAAGTTCGGGGTTTTGTATCTCAATAGCAATGCTGATGATTTTCTCCGTTTTTGGCGCAACAAACGCCTTTGCTCGTACGGCTGTTTTGAAAGAATCAACACTTGTTCCCATTCAAACAAAACAACGCATTTCTTCAAAGGGAATGAGAGCCGGCATGGAAGTCATCCTGTCTGTTGAGCGGGACATTAAGGTTGACGGATTAACCGTTATTGAGTCAGGAACTGCTGTTGTCGCCAGAGTTTCAGACAGAAAAGGCGCAGGCATGGCGGGAATTTCGGGTTGGATCACGATTGATGTGGATTACACAACCGCCGTTGATGGAACCACCATTCCTTTGAAGGGAAGCTTCAACACAAAGGGAGATTCGGAAATAGGCGGAACTATTGCCGTCGGACTTATTTTGTGTCCACTTGCTTTCCTTAATAAAGGGAAAGAGGGGGTGATTCCCTCCGGAGCGGTAATCAGAACATTAACTTTGTCTGAAAAAAGAATTAAAGTTAGCAACAACTAAACAGACAACAGTCCGGCAAAAAGTTTGTGGACACCTTATGTATAATCCGCAATCCGGATGAAAATCGGTTGCCACATATCAATAAGCGGCGGAATTGAAAAAGCGCCGCAACGCGCCGCAGAGATGGGTTGCGAGTGTTTTCAAATATTCACACGCTCGCCAAGGGGAGGGCAGCCGCCTGAAATTTCGGACAGCGCCGCGAAAAAATTTGCGGCAGACCGCCAAAGATTGGGCCTTTCAAACTGCTATGTCCACACTCCTTACATAATCAACCTCGCGTCCGCGAAAACGGACATCAGAAAAAACTCGGTCGCGATGATAGTTGAAGACCTCCGGCGCGCTGATTTGGTCGGCGCGGCTTGCGCCGTAACGCACATTGGAACCGCCGCGGGAATGGAACGCGGAGACGCGGTCGCAAAAGCGGCAAAGTCCCTGAGGGAAATCTTGAATAAAACACGCGGCGCGAGCGTAAAACTTCTGATTGAAAACTCCGCGGGGCAGGGCTCAACACTCGGAGGCGCTTTTGAAGAAATTGCCGAAATTCTGGACAAAACGGGCGAACCCGATCTTGGTGTTTGCGTTGACACCGCTCATCTGTTCGGCGCGGGATACGAAATCAGAACGGAAGAGGGTTTTGAAAAAACCGTAAAAAACATCAACGCAACTTTTTCCACAGAAAAAATAGGGCTTATCCACTGCAATGACTCAAAAGTTGACCTGGGCTCGCGAAAAGACCGCCACGAACACATTGGTTTTGGCAAAATCGGAACAAAAGGGTTTAACCCTCTGTTTTCGTGCGCGGAGTTCAGAGGGATTGACTTTATTGCCGAAACACCTCCCGAAAAAAGTGCGCTGGATATCAAAAATCTCAAAGAAATAAGACGCAAAACGCAGTAGAATGGACGGGTATATGGCTTCGCAAAACTTCCGCGTAAGAATACTCACCTCTGTGATGCTGATAGTTCCGATAGCAATTATCTGCTATCTGGGGGGCTTCTATTTTCTGGCTCTTATGTGCTTTATTTCTCTGGGCGCGTCCAGAGAAATCCACCGGCTTCTTGTCCCACGGGGCCTGAAAGCGGCAAGAGAGTTTTTAATGGCATGTGTTTTGCTCATACTCATCGGTGCTTATTTGGATGCGGAATATTTCATGGTTGCGCTTGTCGGTTCGGCGGGGGCGATTTTCACGCTCAGTATCTTGAAGGGCAGAAAGGACATATCGGGATATTCAAGCGATGTGGGAATGTCTCTTGTTTTAATAACCATTCTCGGAATGATGACCGGTTGCGGGGTGCTTTTGCGGGAAATGGAATTGCCCGTTTCCACGGAGCCGACCGCGTTTTTTCTAAAAAATGAAATCGGGTTTTTCTTTGTCATAATCGCCTTTTTGTGCGGCGCGGTTAATGATTCAGCGGCTTATTTTGTCGGAATTTGGAAGGGAGAAAGAAAAATCGCCTCCGGCATAAGCCCCGCGAAAACACTTGAAGGGCTGGCCGCCGGACTAACCGCCGCCGCTATTGGAAGCGTGGTTGTTAATTCAGTTTTCGGTTCTCCGTTTCCGTTATGGCTCGCGATTCTTTTTGGATTGGCCACGGGCGCTTCCGCGATAACGGGAGACCTGATTGAATCTGCAATCAAAAGAAACAGCAACGCCAAAGACTCAGGAACAATGTTGCCCGGGCACGGCGGACTTTTTGACCGTTTTGACGGAATTATTTTCACCTTTCCGACCCTTTACATACTCGCGATTTTGTTTTTTTAGCGAGAGTTTTACCTGAAATCAAAATTGAAAAGCAGATTGGCTCCGGGTGTGATCCCGCCCGCGACGCCTTCAAGTGTGAAGTGATTGTTCAAACTGTATAGCGCGGTAAATCTGCTCTTGTATGAAGCGCTAATGGGCAATGTTTCATTTATGCGCTCGTATGTAAAATAAAGCCTGTCGGTAACATACGCTCCAACTTCAATATCGGACTCAAGTATGCCCGCGCCTTCTCTTCTAATGCTGAGAACATCCACAAAATTGAACAGATTGCCGCCCTCAACAACGGATGAGAAAAGTTCATCAGCAACGTATCCAAAAGTTAAAGCTCCTCCCGGACGCCTCTCCCGAACTTCCTCAATAATATCGGAGGCGCGGTTGTCATCGGTTCTGTTTACGGAAGAGCCGAGCAGGGCGAGAATTATTTCATCTTCGTTCATTGCGGGCGTGCTTGAGAGTTGCAGTTCAAGGTCATTCGCTTCGCCGTAAAGAGACGCTTTGACTGCCAATCCGGTCCGCTCATAAAAAGCGTTGATATTAACAATGGGACTCAAATGCTCCCTTGTGAACAACGAAATTACACCCTTGTCCACGGCAAAACGCTTTCCGAGAATCCTGTATGAACCCCTGAGAACGTTGAGTTCACCGTTAACTGATGTGTAATCGTCTCCCGGAGTTCTTAAAACATGAAGTTCGCCCGAAAGAAGTGCATCAACTCTGTCCAGTCTGAATTTTGTGTCTTTTGAAATTAAAAGACGGAAATCCAAATCCGCTGTCCGTGAGAAAAAACCCGGTTTTTTACCCTCGGCAAAACCTCTTTCCGGCAGGTCAATAAAAACCAGATCCTCAACCGCTATGTTGTAATCCTTTTTAAGCCAGATATTCGCGCCTTTTGTTTCAAGCCCGTTCCCTCTGACGCGGATATTTTTCCCTTTTCCGTCAATAAAAATCGTTCCGTAAAAACCCGAATACAGATATTTTATATGCAGATAAATTCCGGAAAGTTCCACTTCGCAATCATATGAAAAATCCCTGAAATTGAAACTTCCCACACCCTTCGCCCCGCCGGAAGTGTCCGCCAGATTGAAGGCGGCGCGCATTTGGTTTCCCTCAAAATCCATTCGCGTGGATTTGATCTGCACCAAATCCGTCCATTCACCGATTTTCACTTTCGCGCTTTCAATATCAATCGCGCCTTTCATTGAAAAATCGCCGTCATCTTTCAAAACCGCGAGGTCGCCGCTGAAAACTCCGTCAAGGTCTTGAATTTTTTCAGAAAAAAGTCCAATCGGTTTAACGCTGAAATTTTCCACACTCAAATTGAAATCGTATTCTGAAAAGCCGCTAAGCAGCTCCCGTATTTTGTAAATCTCCGCGCCAACAGGGGAAATATTTACGCCCGCGCGCAGAAAACCACCGGAGACATCGTCTTCAATTGTCAGTTTGACCGAAAACAGTTTTGAATGTTGAACCCGCACAACGGACAACTCCGCGCGCTTCCCATGCGGGATACTTTCGTATTTGACTCCGATATTGGCGACCGGCAAACCTGTGGCGCCCACGATAGAAACCTTGCCTGAAAGAAATCCCCTTCGGGAGCGTAAAGGCGGGTAGAACGGCTCAAAAAATGATGTGTCCACCCCTTTCATATCCGCGTTCACCGATATTTCAGACTTGCCCGTGTTTTCATACAAGCCGGAGAAACGCAAGTATGAACCCTGCCCGTAAAGCAGCATCTCCGAAGACTCTATTCTTTCATCCGACAACTCAACGGAAAACTTTCTTGAAAGAAACATTTCGGAGTCACCGGATTTCATTTTGATATTTTCAATGTCGGCATGGATTTTCCCATTTCTCCTCGCGGCCGCCGCGACAAATTCAAAAGAGGCGGAATCTTCAAACTCCAACTTCGCGTAAACATCTCCGTATTCAAAATCGAGATTCGCTTTTTTTAACGAAGTTTCCTCATATGAAACGTCTTGGAGCGAAGATTGAAAAAGAAAATCCTCAAACGCAAAACCTTCAAGCGGAGTTCTGAAATCAATCTCCCCGCCGCCAATATGGAACTGTTTGTCGAAAGTGGCGGAAAAATCTTCAAGTTTTGCGCTTCCGGACAAAAAAGTTCTTCCATCCGCGCGTTTTGAAATCCTCCCTGAAGACTGAAATCCACCCGACACGGAATAGGGTCTCAAAAAATTCACCACTTCTGAAAGATGAAACACATCGTCCGACTTAACAGCGTAATCAACCTCAAAACCGCCTCTCTCAACAATCTCAAAATCCGTTTCCAAAAGAGACTTGTGGGATTTAATCAACAATCCGCCCGAAGCAACTTTGCCATCCTCCAAAGTAACTTCGAAATTAAAATCTTCAAGAATTTCACCCACTCCAAACAGATCAAGTTTGTTGCGGTAGTCGGACGCGATTTTGCCTGAAATTACGGACTTTCCATCCCGTTTTCTTACAACACCCGTAAGTTTAAAACCCCCGATTGGCAGATTGCCTTTGGAAATATCAGATTCAATCTCAAAGATATTTTTCCCTCTGAAACCGGGAATTATGCCGCCGCCCACAGTATTGATTTGCGTTTTGATGAGCGAGGAGAGACTGCCCGCAAAAATGTTGCCGTAAACCGAAAGGTCGCCGTTTTTGTCAAAAGTAACCGAACTAAACGAAAGACCGGCTTGCCGCCCCCTCAAGGTTATTCCCGACAGAGATACACGCCCTTTCCAAACCGTGTTTGAGACACCGCCCGGAATTGAAATCCCAAACTCCGCTTTCGCAACCGGCTCTCCCCGCAAAGTCTCAAAGGAAGCGCTTCCGTCCGCATTGCTGATTTTCAACCCTTCATATGTCCGGACGATGTCCGCGCCAAGCGCGAGATTTTTTACCGACAAATTCACCCGGGGCAGGGGAATGTGCGCGTTTTCAATCCGTGCCCGCAACGCGCCTTTACTCTCGCCGTCAGAGAATGAAAGTTCGGCGGAACGGACTTCCGTTTTGCCGCCTTGAAAATGAAAAATTGAATCCCTGATGATAATTCGGGGAAGTTTGCCGCTTCCGAATGCGTTTTCGCTTTCCGGAATTGACGCGGAAGACAGAGAGCGCCGCCCGGAAAGCAACTGCCGGACCTGTGGAGAAAAGAAAACCTCAAGACCTTCAATTTCAACGACCGAAGACGAGAGAAAATCCTTGAAAAGCAGTGAAGAAATAACGGAGCTGTAACTTAAAAAAACTGATTTCGCCCGCGCGATTTTTTGTCCGTCTTTTGAAAGAGAAAAATTTTTAATTTGAATTCCTTTCTCATGAAACGCGCTGACTTCGCCGATGGAAACTTCAAAATCGGGCAAGGCTTGCCGAACGCTTTTTTCAACTTCGGGTTTGAGAAATTCCATACAGGAAGCAACGGGGGGAACCCCCGTGACGCACAACACGGCAAACACAAGCGCGAAACAACGCGGGAGCGGGGTGTTGAAAAGACTCATTTGCTAACAAAGCGGGACACTTTACAACATATGCCCGCTGATGTAGTATAGTGTTTCAGGGTTGGGTTACAAAGGAAAAGTTTACGGCTTGGAGAAAAACCAATGATAAGAAAATTTTTTCTAGCATCCATTGCTCTTGCCTTGGCAGTCTTCATCTTCCGGTCGTGTTTTGAAGAATCTAAGATTAGTTTTGTATTGCAGTCCGAATCCGTGGGCACGCAACCTTTTAGTGTCAAGTTTTCAGGCATTGGCGACGGACTGAAAAATATCCGGATTTCATACATCTCCAAAGACCAAACCCTTTTGCTTGAAACAAAAAACTACCCGAAAGGGGTTAAAAAAGACACCGTTCAAATCTCGCTGAGTCCGTTCACGGGCATTGAAGACGGACCCGGGCAAATTAAAGCCGAGGCAGAGTCCTACGGCGGAATGTTCAGTTCCGGCGGAGGGTCATCGGTAAGCAAAACCAAAAATATAACAACAGACCTCTCCCCGCCGAAAATAACCGTTATGTCGGGCGCGGAAAGATTTCTGCAGGGCGGCTCCGGAGTTATCATTTACAAGGTTTCCGGGGATTCAAAGGAAAGTGGCGTCAAAATAGGAAACAAATTTTTCAAAGGGCATAAAGGCGCACCGAAAAACGGATTTTCAGACAAAAGCATCCGTATTGCGTTTTTCTCATATCCATACAATCTTGGTGAAGGCGAAACAGTTCTCATCACCGCGACTGACGCCATCGGAAACAAAAGAAATCTGCCCGTAAATTACAAACTTGAAGAAAGGATTCTGCCGGACAATCCGGTTGAGATAACGGAGCGGTTTATCAAAATGAAGATGGCTCCGCTCATCAATGCCCGCGAAGACTATTCCGCCAAAGAGATGTTTGTTCTCGTGAACAAGAAAATTCGCAGTTTAAACAACGAAAAAATTGCCAAAGTCCTTTCTCACGCTTCAGACAAATCCGACAAAATTTTGTGGGAAGGCTCATTTATAAGGCCTGTAGGGTCATTGCAGTCGCAATTTGAGCAGAGAATTTACACATTTGAAGGCGTGGAAGTGGACAGACAGCCGCACCTTGGATACGACATCGCTTCGCAAAAAAGAAATCCGGTTCGTGCGTCTAACAACGGGATTGTAATCTTCGCTGATGATCTGGGAATATACGGGAACACCATAATAATCGATCACGGAATGGGCATCGCCACACTTTATTCTCATTTGAGTTCAATGAGCGTGCAACGCGGGGAAACCGTTGTAAAAGGAAAAAGAATAGGCAACACGGGCGCGACCGGACTCGCCTTCGGAGACCATCTGCATTTCAGCATATACGTTGGCGGACTGCCGGTTGAGCCAATCCAGTGGTGGGACACCAACTGGGTGCAGACACGTATAACCCAGAATCTTACGGACGCGAAAAGAGAAACAAATTAAGTCCGCGCTTTACAGCATTTTCTGAAGAGTTTTTTCATCTACAATACGCACGCCCAACCGCTCCGCCTTGTTTAGTTTGGAGCCTGAGTCCGCGCCCCGAACAAGACAGTCAGTTTTTGAAGATACCGATGAAGAAACAACTCCGCCCGCGCCGCGTATCGCTTTTTCAATTTCAGCTCGGGGTTTGCTGAACCTTCCCGTAATTACAAAGGTTTTCCCGGAAATTCCCTCTTTGGCGCCGGAGTTCCGCCCGGACGGGTAGTTTAATTTCACTCCGAACCTCAACATTTTATCTTTAAGCTCAACGCCCTTTGCGCAACCTGTAAAATCCGCCACTGTTTTCGCCGTTTCCGGACCGACCCCTTTTATTGAAGATAGAATGTCCTCGCTTGCGCTGAAAAAATCGTCAACAGACTCAAACTCCACCGCAAACAACTCTGAGGTCTGTTTCCCCACATGACGTATTCCAAGCGCCGCTATAAAAACGCCGAAATTAACCTCTTTGCTTTCATTAATCTCCCTTTCAAGTTCGGAGGATGATTTTTCGGCAAAACCTTCCATACCGGCAATCCTCTCTTTTGTGAGAGAAAAAATATCCGCGATATCCTTTACAACTCCGTCTTCAACAAGAGCTGAAACCGTCTCGCGCCCAAGCCCTTTGATGTCAAAAATTCCGCGAGACGCCATGTGCGCTATCATCTGCTTCAACTGCTCCGGACAGGAAGGGTTGGCGCAAATGAAATTTGCTTCATCTCCCATTTTTGAGACTTCGCCGCCACAGGAAGGACAGACGGGACAAACCTTGCTCCACTTGAATCCGGGCGGTCTGCCAGAGCGGTCTTTTCCGACGACTTTTACAACTTCGGGAATGACATCTCCCGCGCGTTTCACAACGACCGTGTCACCAACCCGAATGTCTCGCTCCTCTATAAAATTCGCGTTGTGCAAAGACGCTCTTCTGACCGTAACACCACCGATGTTAACGGGCTCAAGTTCAGCGACGGGGGTTAAAATTCCGGTTCTGCCAACCTGAACTGTTATGTCTTTCAGAATTGTCTCGCTATGACGGGGTTTGAATTTGTAAGCGACACACCAGCGCGGATGTTTCGCGGTTTCGCCGAGGGTTTGCCGCAAGTTCATATCATTCACCTTGATAACAACTCCGTCCGCATCGTATTTTAATGATTCTCTTTTTTCCTCCGCCTCACCGCAAAACTTGACCGCCTCTTCAACACCTCCGCACAAGCGGGGACCGCCTTCCATCTTAAAGCCCCAGCCCTCAAGCGCACGGGAAACCGCCATTTCATCAGGCATAGGATTACCGCCAGACATGTGTCCGACACCCCACGCAAAAAATCTCAACGGGCGCAAAGCGGTAATTCGAGAGTCAATCTGCCGCAAGGAGCCCGCCGCCGCGTTTCGCGGATTCGCAAAAGGCTCGCCTTCGGAGTTTGTCATTTCGCTGTTCAGTTTTTCAAAATCGTCAAGGAGTATTATTACCTCGCCGCGTATCTCAATAATTTCGGGCGCGCGGACTTTGCCGCAAAGAGCGTTCGGCACGGATTTGATGGTTTTGATGTTTTCCGTAATGTCCTCGCCAACCGAACCGTCTCCGCGCGTGGCGGCGCGGGCGAGTTTGCTGTTCTCATACACAAGGGAAGCCGAAACACCATCAAATTTCATTTGCACGACGTAAGCGGGGCTGGCTCCGGTCGCTTTGGCGACCCGCGCGTCAAATGCGTGCGCCTTCTGCGGACGGTCATCGGTTTCTCCGGCTGAGATGTTGTCTATGCTCATCATTTTTTTCAGATGAGTTACGGGCGCAAAATGCGAGGAGGGTTTGCCGCCGATTTTCCGGGACGGGGAGTCAGCAGAAACAAATTCAGGGTTTTCCTTCTCAATCTCACGAAAACGCGACATGAGTTTGTCATATTCGGAGTCGGTTATTTCAGGGCTGTCTTTCTCATAGTAGAGACGGTTGTGCTTTTTTATGAGTTTTTTCAGTTCGGAATACTCTTTGCGAACCAGATTTTTAGCAGAGTCGGTCATTTTTATCCGCGCGTTTTCAGCCAGTTGCGCAAGTCCTCAAGTGGCAGAGCGTTGAGAAAATTCCCACGCTCGCACCAGCCTCGTCTGGCAACCGCAACCCCGCATGCCATCGATTCAAAATGCCGAACGGCGTGAGCGTCCGTTGAGATTATAAGTTTAACTCCTTTGCGCGCCGCAATACACGCGTGTTCGTCTTTAAGGTCAAGACGGTCGCAGGAGGCGTTTATTTCAAGCGCTTTTCCATTGCTCAAAGCCGCGTCCGTGATTTTTTCAATATCTATCGCGCACGGCGCGCGCCGCCCGATAATTCTCGCAGTCGGGTGTCCAAGCACGTGAACAAAAGGGTTTTCAAGCGCGCAAATGACACGTTTTGTAACAGCATCTGAATCCTGTGAAAAAGAGCCGTGGATGGAAGCGACCACAAAATCAAGTTCGGAAAGAATGTCGTCCGGATAGTCCAGAGAGCCGTCCGGCTTTATATCAACCTCAGAGCCGCAAAAAACCTCTATGCCGTCAAGCAGAGAATTGATTTTTTTCACCTCTTCAATTTTAAGCGCGACCCGTTCGGCATCAAGCCCGTTAGCCACTTTTGAAGACGGGGAATGATCCGTCAGCGCAATGTATTCATACCCCTTTTCAAGCGCCGCGCGCACCATTGTCTCAACGGAATCCCGTCCATCGCTCCAGTTTGTATGGGTGTGAAGGTCTCCCCTGATATCCGCCAATTCAACAAGGCGGGGCAGGGCGCCTTTTTTGGCGGCTTCAATCTCTCCGAGGTCCTCCCTTAGTTCGGGAACGATAAACTCAAAACCCAGATTGGAATACAAATCCTCTTCACTGCGCGCCAAGCGCGAGACTTTGCCTTTTTTTGCGGATGTCAGTTTTTCCCAGTGTTTTTCCGAACCTGTTAGACGCGCAAGGTTGAAATAAAAATTTTCGGGCGGCGTGAGATAAACAACTGTTTGAATTTCAATATCCGAACTCACAACCGCTTTGGGCGTTTCAGGGTCTTTCAAGCACTCAACGCTTTGCGTCCAATCCAGAGAGGAAAGGGTGTTGAAAAACCGCTTCTCATCGCCCTTGAACGACACAAGCATCTCAATCTCTGAAACTGTTTCCGTCATTCTCCTCAAAGCACCGACGGCGCTTGCGTCCACAACGCCGTCAATCGTGAGAACGCGCGTCCGCAAAACCTGTGCGGCGGCAAGCGCCTTGCCAAGCCCATGAAAAGAAAGATTGCTTTTGTAAAAAGTGAGAGCTTCAAGTATTGCTTCGGATTTCTTTTTTCCGATACCTTTAATGTCCTCTCCGCCGCCTTTGTGAAGACGTTGTTCAAGATCTTCAACGCTTTTTACTCCGGCATCCGAAAAAAGGCGCGCGGTTTTCGGTCCCAGCCCCCTGATCTTGAGCATTTCAAGTATTCCTTCACCAACCTCGGAGCGCAGTTTTCCGTGATACTCAATCGCGCCCGTATCAAAAAATTCCTGGATTTTCGCAGACATATCCTTTCCTATGCCCTTCATAGAAGAAAAATCGCGTCCTTCGGAAAGCATTTTGGAGAGGTCCGACTCCATTTCACTTATCAAATCGGCGGCTTTTTTATACGCTTGTATTCTGAACGGATTGGAATCCTGAATCTCAAGTATTGAGGCAATTTCCGAAAAAAGATGCGCTATTTGGCGGTTCGCGCCCATATGAAATTCCTGCGACTCAGTATATTCTATTGTTGAGTTAAGCTGTTCGCAAGACGGCGGAAATTACTTTGAGCAACCCGATAAAAGTGACGGTTCTGGGCTGCGCAACCTCAACCGGCGTTCCGGTTCTGGGTTGCGATTGCGATGTTTGCTCCTGCGCGGCTGAGGAAAACATCCGCACGAGAAGCTCCGCACTTGTGGAAACAGCGGGCTTGAATCTTCTAATAGACACCTCTCCGGACCTTAGAACGCAGGCGTTGCGCGCAAATATCTCTGAGGTCAGCGCGGTTTTATACACGCACTCACACGCCGACCACACAAACGGCATAGACGATTTAAAACCATTTACGGATTTCGGGCGGAAAATAATAGAGTGTTACGCGAACCCTGAAACCGTCGCGAATTTGAAGAGAAACTTCGGCTACATTTTTGGCGGCGAAAGCCCGGGAGAAGTGAAACCGAACCTGCGCTTGAACGAAATTGACGGAGATTTTTCCATAGAGCACACACGGATTGTTCCGGTGGAAATAAATCACGGCTCATGGAACATTCTGGGCTACAGAATTGGAAACTTCGCCTATTTGACGGACTGCAACGGGATTCCGCCCGAATCAATGAAAAAACTCTCCGGACTTGAACTACTTATAATCAGCGCTTTGAGATACAACCCTCATCCGTCCCATTTCAATCTTGAGCAAACACTTGAACATATAGAAATCATCTCTCCACAAAAAGCGGTTTTAACTCATATGAGTTGCAAGATGGATTATTTTGAACTGAAAAAAACTCTTCCCGCGAATGTGGAACCCGCGAGGGACGGCGCCATTTTTGAAATTCAAAACACGGGAGGCAATACAAGTGTCTGACATGCGTTCACTTATAAAAGGGATTTCCTCAAAATCGGAATCCAAAATAATTATGTGCGTGCTTGACGGTCTCGGAGGACTGCCCGTGAACGGTAAAACCGAACTGCAAAGCGCGAAAACACCCAACCTTGACAAACTCGCGCGCGCGGCGTCTTGCGGTTTTCACACTCCGGTGGCGCCCGGCATCACTCCGGGTAGCGGAGCCGCGCATCTGGGGCTTTTCGGCTACGACCCGCTCTCTTTTATGGTGGGCAGGGGCGTAATTGAAGCCGCCGGGCTTGGCATAAAAACCGGGAAAAATGATTTGGTCGCGCGCGGAAATTTCGCCACCGTTGAAACGCAAAAAAGAAAAAACGTCCTCACGGACAGAAGGGCGGGAAGAATTTCAACAAAACACAGCGCCGAACTTGTTTCGCAAATATCGGCTTCGGTTAAAAAAATCGGAGATGTGAAAATAAAAATCTATCCGGGTCTTGAACACAGATTTGTGGTTGTGTTCACTTTCCCGCATCCGGTTCCGGATGCGGAGCAAATCTACGACACGGACCCGCAAAAGGAAGGGGGTGAGGCACCGCTCGAGGTGAAGACTGATTCGCGAAATAAAAAAACCATCGCCGCCACGCGGACCATACAGCGGTTCTCTGAAAAAGCGAAAGAGGTTTTGAAAAACAGAAAAACCGCGAACTGTGTTCTCCTCAGGGGATTTTCCTCCCCGCCAAATCTTGAAACCTTTGAGCAAACCTACGGGCTCAAAGCCGCGTGCGTCGCGGCGTATCCCATGTATCGAGGCATAGCGCAAATCGCCGGAATGGACATAAAAAACCCGGTCGGCGGAAAAACGGAGCAAATAATCAGTGGCGCGGAAAAGATTTTTTCTGGTTTTGACTTTATTTATCTGCACATAAAATCCACTGACAGATACGGAGAGGATGGCAATTTCAAGGACAAAGCGCGCGCCATCAGCGAGTTTGACAAGTTTGTTCCGCGCCTACTCAAACTCGCCCCGGATGTTTTGATTGTAACGGGAGACCACTCAACACCGGCAGCTATGTCGGCTCACAGCTGGCATCCGGTTCCGCTCTTGATAAAATCACGCCACAGTATCGGCGGTGCGGGCGGTTTTAATGAAATGGACTGCCGCACCGGAGAACTGGGAATCATAAGGGCGGTTGAGATTATGCCGCTCGCTCTTGCTCACGCGGGGCGGCTCGCGAAATTTGGAGCTTAGTCCGTTTGTGATACAATCTGTTTCCTCAAAAGCCGAAGTGGCGGAATTGGCAGACGCGCTATCTTGAGGGGGTAGTGCCCTTGTGGCGTGGGGGTTCGAGTCCCCCCTTCGGCATACAAATCTCTTAAAAACTTTTTACTACGGCTTTTCTTCCGCGCCGTCCGTCTTTTCGGGAACGGGAAAAGCGGTTACAAAAATTCTGTAAATCTCTTCGGCTCTTTCCCTGTTTCCGGCTTTTGTGTAAGCGGTTCCGAGAAGCGGCAGAACGCGCCTCACGTGAGACGGGGTTCCGAGCGGTCTCAACTCTTCAAAATAACCGATGGCTTTTTTCCATTCTTCAAGGCGGAAACTGGAAAAGCCCGCCATAAAAAGAGCTTCGGTTTTGAGAATGGGGTCGGGCGAGCCCCCGAGAAAACTGTCCATACGCTCGCGCGACTTTTCATCTTTTTCCATTCCGAACAGTATGGCTCCCTCGTAATACAGAGCCAGTTTCGCTATCTCAAAATTCGGAAAATTGTCTCTGACTTCCCTGAAAATTTCCAGAGAAGAATCGACCTCACCATTCTCATAAGCGGCAACCGCAGCGTCCATTCTGACGTTTGCCTTCAGCATCTCTTTTTCGCGTGAATCAACCATAAATACATAAAGAAGCAAAGCCGTAAGCGCGACAAGCACAACTGCGGAGATGGACAGCCGACTCATTGATGGAACACGGTCGGAGATTTTTTCCAGAACGCCGGCTACGCTTGAAAGTCTGCCGTCTTCCATCGGCGGAGGAGAGTTCGAAGGGGTGTCGTTGTTGTTCATAGTTGAGCGGTTATTATAGTTTTTCAAACAATGAGTGGCAAGGCACAAACCGCATTAATATGCGCGTTTCTGGCGTGCGCGGCTTTTATTCCGGCTGGAGCGGGCGGGGAGACTGAATCCCGCCCGGAGCAAGTGATAGTCGCGCCGCTTAAAGGGACGGTCAATCCCTTCTCGGCGGATTTCATCAAAACCGCAATAGAACGGGGAGGCAGGGAAAAAGCCGAAGCGGTGATTGTGATTATTGACACGCCCGGCGGTTTGCTCAATTCAACAAAAGAAATAGTGCAGGACATTCTCAACTCGCCCGTGCCGGTCGTTGCCTACATTTCCCCTTCCGGCGCGACTGCAACCTCCGCAGGCACTTTTATATTTCTCGCGGCTCACATAGCCGCAATGGCTCCGGGAACCAGCGTGGGAGCGGCGCATCCGGTTACGATGCAGGGCAAGGCGGAAGAGGGGAAAACCGGCGAGAAAATCACAAACTTCGCCTCGTCATATATTGACAGCATCGCGCGCCAGAGAAAACGCAACAGAAAATGGGCGGTCAAGGCTGTTACGGAAAGTTCGTCCGTCACCTGGGAATACGCGGTGAAAAACAACATCTCCGACCTCACCGCGCCGGACATGGACACGTTGCTGAACAAAATTGACGGGATGGAAGTTAAAGCGGGCGGAAAAACCATGAAACTTGCGACGGCGGGAGCAAAAATCCTCACGCACAAAATGACGGCGCGCCAGAAAATGGGAAACATTCTCGGCTCTCCGGACATCGCGTATCTTCTTCTGTCTCTGGGCTCAATAGGAATTTTGATGGAGATATACAATCCCGGAAGTATTTTTCCGGGCGTTGTCGGAGCCATCTCCCTTATGCTCGCTTTCGCCGCATTGCAGGTGCTTCCGTTCAACTACGCCGGGCTTGGACTTATCATGGTGGGAACGGGGCTTATGATAGCCGAGGTTTTCATGACAAGTTACGGACTTCTCGCGCTTGCGGGACTGGTCTCCCTTATTGCGGGAGGGACATTGCTTTTTGATCCGGCGCAAACGGGAGGCGTGAATGAAAAAACGCTCGCGACTGTTGGCACGGCTTTTGTTCTTATATTCGGAGCGGTCGCTATCTCTGTGGCGCGCTCACAGAAAACATCGGTTGCCGGCGGAGAGGGACAGGTTGCCGGAATGGAAGGCAAGGTTGTTGACTGGAACGGCGGAGGAGGTATAGTTTTTATCGGCGGAGAATACTGGAAAGCCGAAAGCAACACGCCGCTTTCAAAAGGAGAGCGGATTATTGTTGAGAAAAAAACAAAAGGCTTGAAAGTTAAAGTAAAACGCTCTGATTCTGGAAATTCTTAAGAGTTAAAAAATGATTCCAACTCCTTCAATAACAACCCTGGTCATAATAGGGGTCCTGCTCCTGCTGTCGGGAGCAAAGATTCTTAAAGAATACGAAAGAGGCGTGGTTCTGCGTCTTGGGCGCGTTATCGGCGTCAAAGGGCCGGGCTTTGTCTGGATAATCCCGTTCGTTGATAAAATGACGAGGGTCAGTTTGCGCGTAATCGCAATGGACGTTCCGCCGCAGGATGTAATTACAAAAGACAATGTTTCAGTCAAGGTCAATGCCGTTTTGTATTTCAGGGTTGTTGATCCGATAAACACAATTATCAAAGTGGAAAACTACTATTACGCGACCTCTCAACTTGCGCAAACAACGCTCAGAAGCGTGTTGGGACAGGTTGAACTGGACGGACTTCTGACCGAAAGGGAAGAGTTGAACACTAAACTGCAGGAAGTTCTTGATGCTCAGACCGACGAGTGGGGAATCAAGGTTACGCTTGTTGAAGTGAAGCATGTTGACCTGCCGCAGGAAATGCAGAGAGCTATGGCGAAACAGGCGGAAGCTGAAAGAGAGAGAAGGGCGCGCATCATAAGCGCCGAAGGCGAGTTTCAAGCGTCTCAAAAAATCAGCGAAGCGTCCGACATACTTTCAAGAAATCCCGCTTCGCTCCAACTGCGCTTTCTTCAGGCGCTCTCAGACCTTCCGTCCGAGAGAAACTCAACTATAATACTGCCTCTGCCGATTGATATTCTGAAACCTTTTCTTGAAAAAACAAAGAATGAAACGAACACCTGACGGAAAGACACTTTGAGAGAAAATCCATGCTTTTTGAAAAAGGAGAAATAGAAAACGACCGGCTGTTTTTTGAAGTTTCAAGAAACGCCGCATGGCTAACGAATATATCGGAACTCTCCGAAAACAGAGAGGATTTCAGGTTGCTTTCCCCGATTCTGTTCAAAACGGGCATTGAAAAAATGGGTGGCGAGATTTTCATTTCGGGAACTTTGAGTTTTGAACTGCTTTCACCGTGTTCCCGTTGCCTCAAGCCCGAGAAGAACAGCGTCAGCCACGAGATAAGCTCTTTTGTGCCGTTGCCCCCGAACGAGAGCAAAATAGACATCTCAGACGACATGCGCGAGCAAGTCGCCATGGCGATACCCGAAAAAACCGTCTGCGCGAAAAACTGCAAAGGACTTTGCATATCCTGCGGAGCGGACTTGAATGAAAATTCCTGCAAGTGTGAAAGGCGGGAAGTTGTCCCGCGCCTTAAAGCGCTTAAAGAGATTAGACTGTCTTAAAGTGTATTTGACGAAAAAAGGAGAAAACTGTCATGGCGGTTCCAAAAAGAAAAACATCAACTTCCAAATCAAGAAAAAGAAGGACTCATTACAAAGCACAAACTCCCGCGAGTTCAATGTGCCCTCAATGCAATGAGAAAATGCCTCCCCACAGGGCTTGTCCACACTGCGGCTACTACAAAGGCAGAACTTTCATGAAATCAGAGGATGAAGAAACAGAGCAGTAAAACTCGTCCGTTTCATAAGATATAGATAGCAATGACGGCATTTGTTTTCCCAGGACAGGGCTCACAGTATGTTGGAATGGGAAAGGATTTTTACGACAACTTTCCCGAAGCCCGATTCGTGTTTGAAAGTGCGAGCGAAGCCATAAATGAAGACATGGCGGCTCTGTGCTTCAATTCAGACGAAGAAATTTTGAGTCTCACGGCAAACGCTCAGCCGGCAATTTTGACCGTAAGCGCGGCAACTCTCGCGGTGCTTGAAAAGGAAACGGATATACGTCCGGACTTTGTCGCGGGGCACAGCCTTGGGGAATACTCCGCGCTCGTAGCCGCCGGAGCCATTGAATTCGCGGATACGGTGAAAATCGTCAGAAAAAGAGGCGAGTTTATGCAAGAGGCGGTTCCCTCAGGCGAAGGAGCGATGGCGGCAATCATAGGTTTGAAAAAAGACGAGGTTGAGCAGGTGTGCGAAAACTGCTCCGGTGGCGGCGCGAAAAATGTGTGGCCAGCAAACTACAACTCTCCCGAACAAACCGTCATATCGGGACGCGCGGACGAAGTGGAAAAAGCTTCAAAGATATCTATTGAGCGTGGCGCGAAAAGAGCAATACCTCTGAAGGTGAGCGCGCCTTTTCATTGCCCGCTTATGAGCCCCGCCGCGGAGAAACTTGTGCAGACGCTTGAAAGCGTCAAAATTTCAGAGGCGCACGTGCCAGTCATAACAAACCTTGAAGCGGCCCCCAACACTGACCCCGAAAGAGTCAAAGAGATTTTGCTTCTGCAGATAACAAATCCGGTCAGGTGGTCTGAATCAGTTGAATATATGAAAGAGCGGAATGCGAACAAGTTTATTGAGATAGGTCCCGGCAAAGCTCTTTGCGGACTTATAAAAAGAACCGTAAAAAACTTGGAAACTTCAAATCTTGAAATGACGGAGCAGTTGCATAAGATTTAGCAAAATGTTTTCGGAAACGGAATTTAGAGGCAAAACCGCCCTCGTCACCGGCGCATCAAGGGGAATAGGAAGGCAGACGGCAATAGAACTTGCGCGCGGCGGTTGCCATGTGATAGTGAACTATGTTTCAAACACCGATGCGGCAAAGAAAACGCTTGACCTTATAGAAAAAGACGGAGGCAGCGGCGAAATAATGGGCTTTGATGTCGCCAATTACAAAGCGGTCGACAAATCCCTTGAGCCGATTGTGAAAAAAAGCGGCATTCAAATACTCGTTAATAATGCGGGAATCACAAAGGACAAACTTTTTGTCAGAATGAGCGAACAGGACTGGGATGATGTTCAAAGCACAAATCTCAAAGGGGTTTTTAACTGCACAAAAGCCGTGGTGAGAAGGATGCTTAACGACAGATACGGAAGGATAATCAACATAACGTCCGTAGTCGGCGAAATGGGAAACCCCGGACAGATAAATTACTCTTCGGCGAAAGCGGGAATAATAGGGTTTACAAAATCGGCGGCAAAAGAGTTTGCTTCGCGCAACGTAACAGTCAATGCTATCAGCCCCGGATTTGTGGAGACTGACATAACGGCTCCAATCCCCGAAGAAATGAAACGCGTATACCTTGAATCCATCCCGCTGGGAAGATACGGAAAAGCCGAAGACATATCCGGCGTGGTGGCTTTTCTGGCGTCCGAAAGGGCGTCTTACATCACTGGTGAAGTTATAAAAATTAACGGTGGTCTTTACATTTAGTCTTGAAAAAAGATATAAAGACAAAAAATAAACTAAGGAGGACATTAAATGTCTCAAGATAAAGAAACTGAAATGGTAGGGAAAATTAAGGGTATGATAGCCCAGCAATTCGGCAAATCCGCTGACGAGATTGAACTGGAACAATCATTCATTGACGACTTGGGAGCGGATTCCCTTGACTTGGTTGAACTCGTTATGACGATAGAGGACGAGTTCGGAATTGAAATTCTGGACGAAGACGTTGAGAAGATTATCACCGTTCAGGACGCAGTTGGTTTCATAAAGGAAAAACAGGGCGATGGCGCGTAGGGTCGTCATCACAGGCATAGGGCTTATAACTCCGCTCGGCATTGGGCACAAAGAAACCTGGGAGGGCATATGCGCCGGAAAAAGCGGCGTGGGAGCGATAACGCGCTTTGATGCCTCAGACCAGAAAACACAAATAGCGGGCGAACTCAAAGAATTCAGCCCTGAAAATTTCATGAGCAACCGTGAAGCCCGCAGAGACGATCCGTTTATTCAGTACTCAATAGCTGGCACAAAACTCGCGCTTGAAGACGCGGGGCTTGAAATCACGGATGAAATCGCCCCGAAAGTTGGAATCATTATCGCTTCGGGAATCGGCGGAACAATAACCTACTGCAAAATGGTAAGGACTCTTGACGAAAAAGGTCCCGGCAGGGTTTCACCGTTTTTTATTCCGAATGTGGTAACAAACATGGCGGCGGGATACGGGTCCATAAAATTCAACGCACGAGGTCCCAACTGCAGCACCACAACGGCGTGTGCGGCAAGCGGGCACTCGCTTTCCCTGTCAGTGATGCTGATTAAAAACGGAGACGCGGAAGCCATGATAGCAGGTGGGAGCGAAGCGCCGCTTGTTCCTCTTACGGTTGCGGGCTTTAACGTCATAAAAGCGCTTTCAACCCGCAATGACGACCCTGCAACGGCGTCAAGACCCTTTGATGCTGAAAGAGACGGCTTCGTGCTCTCTGAAGGAGCCGGGACCGTGATTCTGGAAGAGCTTGAATTTGCAAAGGCGCGCGGCGCGGAAATATACGCCGAAGTGCTTGGCTCCGGAATGAGCGGAGACGCGCACCACATCACGGCTCCGTCCCTTGACGGGCCCGTAAGATGCATGGAAATGGCACTTCGCAATTCGGGTCTCAATCCTCAGGACATTGACTACATCAACGCTCACGGCACATCAACAAAACTTAATGACTCCAATGAAACCGCCGCAATAAAAAGCGTTTTCGGCGACAAAGCGTATGGTATTCCCATCAGTTCCACTAAATCAATGACGGGGCACATGCTTGGAGCGAGCGGAACGGTTGAAGCATCTTTGAGCGCTCTGGCAATTAAAAATTCAGTAATTCCCCCGACTATCAATCTTTTTAACAAAGACCCTGAGTGCGACCTTGACTACGTGCCCAATGAGGCGCGGGAAGCAAAACTGAAAACCGTACTCTCAAACTCATACGGCTTTGGCGGCACAAACTCCGTAATCGCGCTTGGAAAGTTTGACTGACGGGTTCTCTGAGAGGTAAGAAAAATACAGGACAAATTCAAAACGCTTGAAGAGATTGAAGTTGGTGGTAAAAAATTCCTTGTTTATTCCCTGCGAAGACTGGAGGAAAATTTCGGAAAAAAAATCGGCAAACTTCCATTCTCCATAAAAATTCTTCTGGAAAACGCGCTCAGAAACTATGACGGCAAAACCGTTACCGAAGATCATGTGCGCGCCATAGCGGAATGGAATGGCGGAAAGCCGGCGTGTGAAATTCCCTACAAGCCCGCGAGGGTAATTCTGCAGGATTTTACGGGCGTTCCGTGCGTGGCGGATTTGGCGTCAATGCGGTCGGCGGTCGGAGGAATTGAAGGCGCGGACTACTCGCGAATAAATCCAATCGTGCCCGTTGATTTGGTAATAGACCACTCCATACAGGTTGATTTCTTCGCCGGAAAGGACTCATTTTCCAAAAATGTTGAGATTGAATACGAAAGAAACGGCGAACGATACCAGTTTTTGAAATGGGCACAGAACTCTTTTGACAATTTCCGGGTCGTTCCGCCGGGAACTGGAATAGTGCATCAGGTTAATCTTGAATGTCTTGCGGATGTTGTCGCTTCGGGCGAAATGGAAGGAAAAACACTCGCCTATCCGGACACTCTGGTCGGGACAGATTCTCATACAACGATGATTAACGGTTTGAGCGTGCTCGGTTGGGGAGTCGGCGGAATAGAAGCTGAAGCGTGCATGCTCGGGCAACCGCTTTATATGCTCATGCCCGAAGTCATAGGTTTCAAAATCACCGGACAACCTTCTGAAGGCATCACGGCGACCGACGTTGTTCTCACCGTTACGGAAATGCTCAGACAAAAAGGGGTTGTCGGAAAATTTGTTGAATTCTACGGCGACGGGCTGTCGGAACTGTCCCTCGCGGACAGAGCCACAATAGCAAACATGGCACCCGAATACGGCGCGACCATGGGATTTTTCCCCACGGACGCTGAAACCTTGCGCTATATAAACTCAACCGGCAGGGGAGACCGCGCCGAGTTGATTGAAAAATACGCAACCACGCAAACGCTTTTCAGGAAAACCGGCGAAGAACCCGAATACACCGACACTCTTGAACTTGACATTGAGACTGTCGTGCCCTCGGTTGCAGGTCCCGACAGACCTCAGGACAGAGTGGCGCTTAGCAATTTAAAAGCCTCGTACGAGAAAAGTATCAGCGAGAAAACAGACGGCTCAAGTGCCGGCAAAACAAGAATTGAAATCAACAATGAAAGCCACGACATTGAAGATGGCTCGGTTCTCATCGCGGCAATTACAAGTTGCACAAACACTTCCAATCCGTCCGTTATGATGGCAGCGGGTCTGCTTGCGAAAAAAGCGGTTGAAAAGGGTTTGCAGGTAAAACCTTATGTAAAAACAAGCCTCGCACCCGGCTCACGGGTTGTTACGGACTACCTATCTTCGGCGGGATTACTTGAACCTCTTGAAGCGCTCGGGTTTCACCTTGTCGGATACGGATGCACAACCTGCATCGGCAACAGCGGACCGCTTCCGCACGAAGTTGAAGAAGGAGTCAAGAAAGGAAACCTGACCTGCGCGTCCGTTTTGAGCGGCAACAGAAACTTTCAGGGCAGAATTCACCCGCTTATAAAATTCTCCTATCTTGCATCCCCGCCGCTTGTGGTTGCTTTCGCTCTCGCCGGAACCGTGAATACGGATATTCTGTCCGCCCCGATTGGCAAAGACGAAAACGGCGCGGAAATCTACCTCAAAGACATATGGCCCGGTCAGGATGAGATAAACAAAACCCTTTCCGAAGCCATCAGTCCGGAAATGTTTAAGCAGCAGTATTCGCACGTTTTTGAAGGCGACGACATGTGGTCGAGCCTCACCGCTCCAAAAAGACCGATTTACGAATGGGATGAAAAATCCACATACATACAAAATCCGCCTTTCTTTGAAAACTTTTCCCTTAAAGGCTCGACACAGGCGCGTCCGCAAAGCATAGAAGAGGCGAGGGCTCTTGCGGTTCTGGGAGATTCGGTAACAACGGATCACATTTCGCCGGCAGGTGTAATTCAACCGGACGGACCGGCGGGCAAATATCTGATTTCAAAAGGCGTTGAGAAAAAATACTTCAATAGTTTCGGAGCGCGGCGCGGAAATCATGAAGTCATGATGAGGGGAACTTTCGCAAACATCAGAATAAAAAACCTCATGATTCCCGGAACCGAGGGCGGATACACGGTGCATATTCCATCCGGGGAGCAGATGGCAATTTACGACGCGGCGAACAAGTATATGAAAGAGGAAACTCCGCTCATAGTCATCGCCGGAAAAGAATACGGAACCGGCAGTTCGCGTGATTGGGCGGCAAAGGGAACGGCTCTTCTGGGAGTGAAATGTGTAATAGCGGAAAGTTTTGAGAGAATCCACCGCAGCAATCTGGTCGGAATGGGTGTTCTTCCCCTGCAATTCAAAAAAGATGAAAATGCTCAAACTCTTTCCCTGACGGGCTTTGAAACCTTTTCCATACAAGGGCTTTCAGGTGAAATCACACCCGGACAGGAATTTACCGTAAAAGTAAGTGGAGAGAGCGGAGAAAAAAACTTTTCCGCGATTTGCCGTCTGGACAGCCCCGTTGAAGTAGAATACTACAACAACGGCGGAATCCTTCAGACGGTAATTAAGCAAATGATTTGACTTCCGTTTATTTGTTTTTGTTGTGGCGGTTTGTTATATTCAGAGGATATTGAAGGCGCACCAAGAGAGTTGAAGTGCCGTTACTACTGAGTGTGCACCTAAGTGTGGAAGAAAAAGAAGACCGAAAAATATTTTGAGCCTTTTCCCGTACGCTGGAGAATCGGGCAAAGGCTAAACAATTTAAGCAAGTGGCTCATAGCCGCGCTTGCGGCAATCTGCGTCATAGGACTTATAGTAGTATTCCTTTCCCAGCACACTCCAAAAAACAGCCTCACGGACATCACTTTCGTTCGTGACGCGACCCACAGACAGATTGAAACCGCAGTCAGAAAAGGAGCGGACGCTAACGGAAGAGACGATCGGGGAAATTCGCCTCTTATAATTGCCGCCATAGCAAGGCAGGATACGGAAAGTTTTATCACTCTTATACAAAACGGGGCGGAGGTCAATGCAAGAAACAATGAAGGCAAAACCCCTCTTATGGTAGCGGCGGAAGTAAATCCGAACCATGAAGTTATTCTTGCTCTGATAGAGAACGGAGCTGATGTAAGAGCCCGAACCCCGAACGGAGAAACCGCTCTTATGTTTGCGGCGTGGAACAACACAAACGAAAAAATACTTGAGACTCTCATAGAAAAAGGAGCCAACGCCAATGAGGTTGACAGCAACGGCGAAACCGCTCTTATGAAAGCGGCGTGGAACAACGCAAACGAAAAAGTAATCCTCGCGCTTGTGCAAAACGGAGCGGACCCAAACATAACGGGGCTTGACGGAAAAACGCCTCTGTTAAAAGCCGCGTGGAACAGCACAAACCCCGACGTTGTGGTCGCTCTCATCAAAAACGGCGCGAACCCGCACAAAACGGACAGGGAAGGGAAAAAAGCGATAGACCGTCTCCTGGGAAACGAACACCTCAAAGATTCAAAGGCGTATTGGGAACTCAAACAGGTGGATTTTTAAACCCCACCGGCTTAAAACCACCTTGACGCCGTTGACAACAACTTCTTGCACAATTATTATTCCCCGAACCGAAAGACTGCTTTCGGACACTTCATTTTCGTAATTTAGGGAGAAAAGACATATGCCGCAAGGAAAGACAATAAGCATCAAACAGGGCAAACTGCAAGTTCCCGACAATCCGGTAATTCCCTTCATTGAAGGGGACGGAACAGGACCCGACATCTGGAAATCTTCCCAGTATGTTTTTGATTCGGCGGTCGAAAAAGCGTACGCCGGAAAGAAAAAAATTGACTGGTTTGAAGTACTCGCCGGAGAAAAAGCGTTTAATGAGACCGGAAACTGGCTTCCGGACGAAACCGTTGAGGGTTTTAGAAAATACCTTGTGGGAATCAAGGGGCCTCTCACAACCCCGATTGGCGGAGGCATAAGAAGCCTCAATGTGGCGCTCAGGCAAATACTTGACCTTTATGTCTGTCTGCGTCCGGTGAGATGGTACGAAGGCGTTCCGAGTCCGGTCAAAAGTCCTCAAAATGTTGACATGGTGATTTTTCGCGAAAACTCCGAAGACATCTACGCGGGAATTGAATGGAAATCTCAAACTCCGGAAGCAAAAAAAATCATCAATTTTATACAGGACGAAATGGGAGTTGAGAAAATCCGCTTTCCTGAAACTTCGGGAATTGGAATCAAACCGGTTTCACAGGAAGGAACAGCCCGCCTTGTCCGTGCCGCGATTCGCTACGCTCTGGAACACGAACGCAAAAGCGTCTGCTTTGTTCACAAAGGCAATATAATGAAATTTACCGAAGGCGCTTTCAAAGACTGGGGCTTTGAGGTGGCGGTTTCAGAATTTCGTGACCAGACCATAACAGAAAGGGAAAGCTGGATACTGGACAATAAAGACAGAGACCCGGAAATCAGCATCGAAGACAACGCGAAAAAAATAGACCCCGGATACGACATGATGACAGAAACACAGAAAGCTGATTTGTGCAGTGAAGTGGAGAATGTTGTCAATTCAATCTACGGTTCACACGGGAACGGAGCATACAAGAAAAAACTGCTGGTTAAAGACACCATTGCGGACATAACTCTTCAGCAGGTTCTCACCAGAGCCAAAGAGTTTGACGTTATCGCAACCATGAACCTCAACGGAGACTATCTGTCAGACGCCCTTGCCGCACAGGTCGGGGGAATAGGAATCGCTCCGGGGGCAAACATAAACTACGAAACGGGGCACGGAATCTTCGAGGCAACCCACGGAACGGCTCCTAAATACGCCGGGCAGGACAAAGTGAACCCCAGTTCGGTAATTCTTTCCGGAGTCATGATGTTCCGCCATCTCGGCTGGAATGAAGCCGCCGACCTTATTGAGAAAGGCATGGCGGAGTCAATCAGGAAGAAAACCGTTACCTACGACTTTGAGCGCCTTATGGACGGAGCAACTCTCCTAAAATGCAGTGAATTTGGCAACGCCATAGTTGATAATATGGGTTAAACCCCAGAGGGTAGCAAAACATGGCCAGGCCGAAAGTTTCCATCATAGGCGGAGGTAACGTTGGCGCGACCGCAGCTATGAGAGTCGCTGAGGCCGAGATTGCCGACGTCGTAATCGTTGACATAGTTGAGGATATGCCGCAGGGCAAAGCACTGGACATGTCGCAGATGTGCGCGGTCCTGGGTGTTAACGTAAAAGTCTGCGGAAGCAATGAATATGATGAAACGGCCGGTTCGGACATCATAATCATCACTTCGGGCATCGCGAGAAAGCCGGGAATGAGCAGAGATGACCTGCTTGCCACAAACACAAAAATTATCCGTCAGGTAGTCAAAGCGGCGGTGAAAAAATCCCCGAAGGCAATTCTTATTCTTGTAACCAACCCGCTTGACGCTATGGTTTATGCGGCTTACAAAACAAGTGGTTTCCAAAAACACAGGGTGATGGGAATGGCTGGCGTTCTGGACTCGGCGCGCTTCAAAACCTTCATAGCGGAAGAACTGAATGTTTCGGTGGAAAACATAGACGCGTTTGTGCTTGGTGGGCATGGAGACGATATGGTTCCGCTTGCGCGCTACACGACGGTTTCGGGAATCCCGCTTACGGACATTCTTCCGAAAAAAAGAATAAACGCCCTGATAGATAGAACCCGCAAGGGCGGCGCGGAAATTGTGGGACTGCTTAAAACAGGAAGCGCTTTCTATGCGCCGGGAGCGGCCGCGGCTCTGATGGCGGAAGCCATAATCAAAGACAAAAAACAGGTTCTTCCATGCTGTGTGCTCGCCGAGGGCGAATACGGCGTCAAAGGAATGTTTGCCGGGCTTCCGGTAAAACTTGGCGCGGGCGGCGCGGAAGAGATAGTTGAAGTAGACCTTACGAAGACCGAAGCCAAACAGTTGAAAACTTCAGTCGCAAGCGTAAAAGAGTTGTGTGATAAGATTGATAAAATAAAAGGATAATCAATGCCATCAGTAGCGAAAAAAATTCTCAACGCGCTCACGGGCATTGGACTTATCTCATTTCTTGTAGTCCACCTTCTGGGCAACTTGACGCTTTTCAGCGATGACTCAAATCTTTTCAACACCTACGCCAAATACCTTCACGACCTCGGCTGGCTTCTCATGGCTATTGAAATAGGGTTGCTTGCGCTGTTCGCCGCTCACATAATCAGTTCCATCGCCATCACAATTTCCAACAGAAAAGCCCGCACCGGAAAATACGAAGCGACGTCAAAAGGCAGAGCAACCACCACAAGCCCCGCGGTTTCAAGAAATATGATTTACACGGGCATACTGCTCGGAGCGTTTGTCGTGTGGCATGTTTTGTCTTTCCGGTTCGGTCCCGGAATCGCCGAAGGGTACTACACTACGATTAACGGCGAAGTGACAAGAGATCTTCACGCGCTTGTTTACAATTTTTTTGAAAGCCACCTCAATGTGGTTCTATATATGGCGGCGATGATTTTTCTGGGCTTCCACCTGCGCCACGGATACTGGAGTGCGTTTCAGTCTCTGGGAGCGGTGAACAAAAAATATATATCTTTTGTAACCACGGCGGGATACTTGATGGCGGTTGTTCTGGCGGCGGGATTTCTTGTGATACCACTTTGGGTGCACATCACCGGGCACGGAGGATAAAAAACAAAATTGTCTTTTAACGCAAAAATTCCCGAAGGCGCACTTAAAGATAAATGGACTAAATACAAATCCACCGTGCCTCTGGTCAATCCGGCGAATAAACGCGGGTTCAAAGTCATTGTGGTGGGTAGCGGGCTCGCCGGAGCTTCCGCAAGCGCGTCTTTGGCGGAGTTGGGATATCAAATAACAAACATCTGCATACAAGATTCTCCGAGAAGAGCTCACAGTATCGCCGCGCAGGGCGGAATCAACGCCGCGAAAAACTACCAGAATGACGGAGACAGCGTATGGCGTCTTTTTTATGACACAATCAAAGGCGGGGACTACAGGGCAAGAGAGGCAAACGTTTACCGGCTTGCGGAAATAAGTGCGGGAATTATAGACCAGTGCGTCGCGCAGGGCGTTCCGTTCGCCAGAGACTACGGGGGGCTGCTTGAAAACCGCTCTTTCGGGGGCGCTCAGGTGTCCAGAACTTTCTACGCGCGCGGACAAACCGGGCAACAGTTGCTCATAGGCGCATATAGCGCGCTTATGAGACAGGTGGACAAGGGAAGTGTTGAGATTTTCCCGATGAGAGAGATGCTTGACCTTGTCGTCATCGGAGACGCGGCGCGCGGAGTGGTGTGCAGAAATCTCGCGACCGGCGAAATAGAATCATACAGTGCGGACGCGGTTGTTCTCGCGACCGGCGGATACGGCAACATCTACTATCTTTCCACAAACGGCAAAAACTCAAACGCGACAGCGGCATGGCGCTGCCATAAAAAAGGCGCACTGTTCGCCAATCCATGTTTTACGCAAATTCATCCCACATGTATTCCCGTGTCGGGAGACCATCAGTCAAAATTGACGCTCATGAGCGAAAGTCTGCGCAATGACGGAAGAGTGTGGGTTCCGAAAAACAAGGACGACAAACGAAGCCCCGACCAAATCCCTGAAAATGAGAGGGACTACTACCTTGAGAGAAGATACCCCGCCTATGGAAATCTGGTGCCGAGAGACGTGGCTTCAAGAGCCGCCAAGGCGATATGCGACGAGGGGCGGGGAGTGGGAGAAACCGGGCTCTCAGTCTATCTGGATTTTGCATACGCGATAGAACGCCTCGGGCGGGACGCGGTCAAGGAAAAATACGGCAACCTTTTTGATATCTATCACAAAATCACGGACGAAAACCCCTACGAAGTTCCAATGAGAATCTATCCCGCTGTTCATTACTGCATGGGCGGGTTGTGGGTTGATTACAAACTGATGAGTACAATTCCCGGTCTTTTTGTTCTCGGAGAGGCGAATTTTTCAGACCACGGAGCAAATCGGCTCGGCGCGAGCGCGCTTATGCAGGGGCTCGCGGACGGATATTTTGTCATTCCCTATACAATAGGCGAATACTTTGCCGGCGCGAATTTGCCGGACATCAGCGCCAGCGTGGATGAATTCAAGCAAGCCGCCGAATCCGTCCGGAAAAGCACGGACAAAATGCTGTCAATTAAAGGAAGCAAGACAGTGTTGGAGTTCCACCGCGAGCTCGGAAAAATCATGTGGGACTATGTAGGAATGTCCAGAAGCAAAGACAGCTTGAACCACGCGCTTGCTGAAATACCTAAACTCAAAGAGGAGTTTTGGAGCAACGTCAAAATCCCCGAAAACTCCGACACTATAAACAAAAACCTTGAAATGGCGGGCAGGGTCGCGGATTTTCTTGAACTCGGCGAACTGATGGCGAAAGACGCTCTTGAAAGAGAGGAGTCGTGCGGCGGACATTTCAGGGAGGAATATCAGACCGAAGAGGGCGAAGCGTTGCGCGATGATGAAAAATACGCCTATGTTGCCGCGTGGAAAAACAATCCGGACGGAAGTCCCGAGATTCAGAAGGAAACTTTGGGCTTTGAGTTTGTGAAACCGTCAACGAGGAGTTACAAATAAACCGTTTCAATGTCTGAAAACTCCAAAACAATGAACCTCACGCTGATGGTCTGGCGGCAGAAAGACGCACAATCCAAAGGTGCGATGGAAAAATACGAAGCGGCGGGCGTGTCGCCCGATATGTCTTTTCTTGAAATGCTTGATGTCGTGAACGAGGGGTTGATTAAGGAAAATAAAGACCCCATCGCTTTTGACAGCGACTGCAGAGAGGGAATTTGCGGCACTTGCGGAATTACCATCAACGGAGAAGCTCACGGACCCGAATCAACAACAACGGTTTGCCAGTTACATATGCGTCATTTTAACAACGGAGACACCATATTTATTGAACCGTTCAGGGCAAACGCTTTTCCGGTTCAAAAAGACCTTGTTGTTGACAGAAGCGCGTTTGACAGAATCATAAGCGCGGGCGGATACATCTCGGTAAACACGGGAAGCGCGCCGAACGCGAATGACGTTCCCGTTCCTAAAAACATAGCGGATGACGCCATGGATTCAGCCGAATGCATAGGGTGCGGAGCATGCGTTGCGGCTTGCCCGAACGCGTCCGCTTCGCTTTTCACATCGGCGAAAATATCGCATTTGGGAGTTCTGCCTCAGGGTAAACCCGAAGCGGCGGGCAGAGTTAGAAGGATGATCAACCAGATGGACGCCGAAGGGTTCGGAAACTGCTCAAACCACGCCGAGTGCGAAGCCGTCTGCCCAAAAGGAATTTCAATCATTAACATTGCAAGAATGAAAAGGGATTGGATAAAATCAGCCCTTAAATAAACTCCCGAGGAGAAAAAAATGAACCTTCACGAATATCAATCAAAGGAATTGCTGGGAAAATACGGTGTACCCGTTCCGGCGGGAAAGGTGGCGGCTACGGCAAAAGAGGCGGTGGAACACGCCAAATCCCTGAAGTTTGACAAGTTTGTTGTCAAGGCACAGGTGCTTGCCGGGGGCAGAGGAAAAGCGGGCGGAATTAAAATTGCCGAAACCCCCGAAGAGGTGGAAAAAATCAGTTCCGAAATGCTGGGGATGACGCTTGTAACACACCAGACCGGACCCGAAGGAAAGGTTGTGCGCAAAGTTCTCATTGAAGAGCCGGCGGACATCAAGCACGAGTTTTATCTGGCGATTGTGTCAGACCGCTCAAACGAAAAGGACGTTGTTATGGCAAGTTCCGAGGGCGGGGTGGAAATTGAGGAAGTCGCGGAAAAGACGCCTGAAAAGATTATCAAGGAATTTATTGACCCGGCAATCGGCATACAGCCGTTTCAATGCAGGCGTATCGCCTTTGGAATCGGCCTTACGGGCAAAGCGGTGAACAAAGCGGTCGCTTTTATATCAGCGCTTTACAGGCTTTACACTGAAAATGACTGCGCAATCGCGGAGATAAACCCTCTGATACTGACCGGAGAGGGCGAGTTGCGCGCGCTTGACTGCAAAGTGAATATTGATGACAACGCCCTGTACAGGCGCAAAGCGCTTGAAGAAATGCGGGACGTAAGCGACGAAAACCCGCTTGATGTGGAAGCGAGAGAGGTGGGAATCAGCTTCGTCAAAATGGAAGGCAACATAGGATGCCTTGTCAACGGGGCGGGGCTTGCGATGGCGACAATGGACATTATTAAATACTACGGCGGCGAGCCGGCCAACTTCCTTGACGTCGGCGGCGGCGCTACCACTGAACAGGTAACGAAAGCGTTCAAAATGATACTCAGCGACAAGAACGTGAAATCGGTTCTGGTCAACATATTCGGCGGCATAATGAAATGCGATGTCATTGCGGAAGGCATTATCGCCGCCGCCAAAGAAGTCGGAATCAATGTTCCGCTCGTTGTGCGGCTTGAAGGCACAAACGTTGAACTCGGCAGAAAAATGCTCTCGGAATCCGGACTTGACATAACAACCGCCGCGGATATGAAGGAAGCCGCGGAAAAAGCGGTAAAATCCATATCCGGCTGAAAAAACGCGGTTTTCACCGTAAATGTAAAAACACCAAAGAGATATTACACTTACGGTTTGCGGTGTAACCGCCTTATTTCACACACAAATTTTTACCCGTAACTTAAAAGGTTTCTTTTTCGGGCGCGTCTTTACCGCTTGACATGGGACTTTCGGTGCTTATTTTGTTTGCCTAGGGAAGTGGAAATGAAAATACTTGCGTTAAATTCAAATATCGGCGCGTTCATGAAAGAGGTTGAGTGTTACCCGTTGCTCAGCAGAGAGGAGGAATTCGCCCTTGCCGTGAAGCATTGGGAAACGGGCGACCTTGACGCGGCGCGTGTTCTTGTGAATTCAAACCTGCGCTTTGTGGTTCGCATAGCGAAAAATTACACAAGTTACGATGTTTCCCTCATGGACCTCATTCAGGAAGGGGCGCTCGGGCTGATGACCGCGGTCAAAAAATTCAATCCGCATCGCGGCTACCGCCTTGTTTCATACGCGGTCTGGTGGATAAGGGCGCGCATAAACGAGCACATTATGCGGTTCTGGAGCAGTGTAAGAATAGGAAGCAGTCGCAACGAAAGAAAACTGTTCCAGAAAATTTCTGCGGCGCGACGCGCGCTTTCGGAAGAGAAAACAACACCTGAAAAACTGTCCGAAATGCTAGGCGTGAGCGCGCGGGAAATAACGGAGATGGAAACTAGAACTTCGGCTAGGGATTTTTCGCTTGATTCCAAAATCGGCGGAATGTCCGGCGCGGGCTCGTATCTTGAACTTGTCGCGGACACAACCCCGTCTCAGGAAACGGCTCTCGCGAAATCGCAAAATGAAAATTGGCGGAAAACGGCTTTGAACAAAGCGCTTGACGGACTTGATGAGCGCGAAAGGGAAATTATCACATCGCGTTTTCTAACAGAAACTCCCGTCAAACTTGAGGATCTCGGAAAAAAATTCAGAATCTCCGCTGAAAGGATACGGCAGATAGAAAACAAAGCCATTTCCAAAATCAAGCGGTCGCCAAGCGTCAGCATGGCAAAAATGGAGGAATAAAATGTCAAAAATAATCGGTATAGACCTCGGAACAACAAACTCCGTCGTCTCAGTTGTGGAAGGCGGAGAAGCAAAGGTAATAGTGAACGAGGAGGGAGAGCGCACAACCCCTTCAACCGTGGCTTTCACAAAAGATGACGGAACACTTGTCGGTGCTTCGGCAAAAAGGCAGGCGGTAGTCAATCCCGCAAACACGGTTTATTCGTCCAAACGCTTGATTGGAAGACGGTTGGATGAGGTTCAGGACCTTGTGGAGAAACTTCCCTACAATGTGGTTTCGGCGGACAAAGGCAAAGATGCGTGGATTGAGATTGAAGGGGAAAAATACTCTCCGCCGCAGATAGCGTCCCATGTTTTGATGAAACTTAAAAAGGCGGCGGAAAGCTACATCGGTTCCGAAGTAACGGAAGCGGTCATAACCGTTCCGGCGTATTTCAATGACAGCCAGCGGCAGGCGACAAAAGACGCGGGCAAAATAGCGGGGCTCAAGGTTGACAGAATTATCAACGAGCCGACCGCGGCGGCGCTCGCATACGGTTTTGACAATCAGAAAGACCGCAAAATTGTGGTTTACGACCTTGGAGGCGGAACCTTCGATGTTTCCGTGCTTGAGATAAGCGAAGGTGTTATTGAAGCGAAATCAACCAACGGCAATACGGCTCTCGGAGGAGACGACTTTGACCGCCACATAATCTCCTACATTATTGAAGAGTTCAAAAAAGACAGCGGCATAGAACTCGCGGGAGACAAAACGGCAATTCAGCGTCTCAGAGAGGCGGCGGAAAAAGCCAAGGTGGAACTGTCAAGCAAACTGGAAACGGAAATCAACCTTCCGTTTATAACCGCGGACTCTTCGGGCGCGAAGCATCTTGTGATGAAAATCACAAGATCGAAGTTGGAGCAGTTAATAGAACCGATGGTCAAGGGAACATTGGAACCGTGCCAAAAAGCTCTTCAAGACGCCGGACTCAAAGCGTCCGACATATCGGAAGTTCTGCTTGTCGGCGGTTCAACAAGAATGCCGCTTGTGCAGAAAACCGTTACGGAATTTTTCGGCAAGGAACCTCATAAGGGAATCAATCCCGATGAGGTTGTTGCAATGGGAGCGGCTATTCAGGGCGCGGTGCTCGGCGGAGACGTAAAAGACATTCTGCTTCTGGATGTTACGCCGCTTTCGCTCGGAATTGAAACACTTGGCGGAATAATGACCCCGATAATTGAAGCGAACACGACAATCCCGACCCAGAAAAGCCAGATATTCACAACCGCCGAAGACAATCAGACGCAGGTGGAAATCCATGTTCTTCAGGGAGAGCGGAAAATGTCCACGGACAACAGAACTCTTGCAAAGTTCATTCTGGACAAAATCCCCGCCGCGCCCAGAGGGCTTCCTCAGATCGAGGTGTCTTTTGACATAGACGCGGACGGCATTCTGCATGTTACGGCAAAAGACAAGGCAACCGACAAAGAGCAGAAAATCAAGGTTGAGGCGTCAAGCGGACTGTCTCAGGAAGAGATAGACGCGATGATAAAAGAGGCGGAGGAAAAGAGCGATGAAGACGAGCAAAAACACAAAACCGTTCAGGCGAAAAATCAGCTTGATCAGTTGATTTACTCAACCGAAACGACCTTTAAAGAACATAAGGACAAACTGTCGGACGAAGAGAGCAAAGATCTTGAGCAGGCGCTTGAATCGGGAAGAACCGCGATAAAATCCGGTAATGCGGACGAGATTGAAAAAGCGTCCGAAGCGATAACAAAAGCGTCTCACAAACTCGCCGAGATTATGTATAAACAGCAGCAGAGCGCAACCGACGGCGCGGCGGACGCGAAACAGCCCGGCGGAGAACAACCCGACAAGAAAAAGGGCGGCGATGACGGGGAAGTTATAGACGCGGAAATAACAGACAAATAAATTGATTAAATCCCTGAAAGGAAAAACTCCGTCCATACATCCGAGCGCGTTTATAGCAAAGCAAGCGGTAATAGTCGGAGATGTTGCCATCGGCGCGCGTTCAAGCATATGGTTCAACACGGTGGCAAGAGGCGATGTCCACCACATAAAAATCGGTGAGGGGACAAACGTGCAGGACAACTCAATGCTTCATGTAACCGGCGGCATGCATCCGCTTGAAATAGGAGACCATGTTACCATTGGGCACAATGCGATTGTTCACGGATGCGTAATCAAAAACAGGGTTTTGATAGGAATGGGAGCAGTCGTGCTTGACGGAGCGGAAATCAACGAGGAATCAATAGTGGGCGCGGGTGCGGTTGTGCCTCCGGGTTTTGTTTTACCTTCGGGAAAACTCGCGGTCGGAGTTCCGGCGAAAGTGGCAAGAGACCTGACGAACGAGGAGAGGGAAAGCATAAGAACATCGGCTGACAACTACATAAAAAACTCAAAAAATTATATGGAAGAGCCGGATTTTGCGGAAGGAAAATAAAAGTGAGTTCAAAGAAAAAAGAAAAAACCGAAGAAACACCGGAACAAAAACCGTCCGCCGCGCCCGCTGACGCGAAACAGACGAAAAAGAAAGAAATCAACGCGGAAAAGGCGGAAAACTTTGAAGAGAAATACAACGAACTCAACGACAGGTTCCTGCGTCTGGCGGCGGAGTTTGACAATTACAAAAAACGCGCCGAAAAAGAAAAAGAAACCGTGCGTCTTTCGGGAATACGTGATTTGGCGGCGTCAATTTTCGGCATTCTGGACAGCCTTGAACTGGCGCTCAAACACAGCTCCCAATCAGACGCGGACAGTGATGGACTTATTCAGGGCGTCCGCCTGACTTACGAGCAATCCGTGTCTCAACTCGGCAACTTCGGCATAACTCAACTGTCCGCCGGAGTTGGCGAAAAATTCAACCCGTCAGTGCATCAGGCAATAGAAAGCAGGCCGTCCGAAGAAGTGGAAAATGGTTGCGTGGCGGAGGAAATCGCGAAGGGATATACTGCGGGCGAAACATTGATTCGTCCGATCTTTGTCGCGGTTTCATCGGGAAGCGCAGAGCCCGAAAGCTCCGAACCGGAAAATAAAGAACAGTCCGGCGAAAACGAAAAACCGGAAAAGTAAAATGGCTAAAACAGACTACTACGAAACGCTCGGTGTTTCGCGCGGCGCAAACGATGACGAAATCAAAAAAGCGTATAGAAAGCTTGCTCAGAAATATCATCCCGACAGAAACAAAGACAAAAAGAAAGCGGAAGAAAAATTCAAGGAAATAAACGAAGCGTATCAAGTGCTTTCAGACGAAAACAAACGCTCTCAGTATGACAATTTCGGACACGCTGGCGCTGGAGGGCAAGGTTTTGATTTTGGTCGCGGGTTTGGCGGCGGAGCCGGGGGTTTTGAAGATTTAGGCGGACTTTTCGGCGACCTTTTTGACGATGTTTTTTCAGGCGGCGCGGGGCGGCGTGGACCGGCGAAAGGACAGGACCTCATACTTGACCTTGGCATATCGTTTGAAGACGCGGTATTTGGGTGCAAAAAAGAGGTTGTGATACCCCGAACCGTGAAATGCACCGATTGTGGCGGCAAAGGCGGAGACAAAACCGTCACCTGCGACCAATGCGGCGGAAGCGGAAACCAGACTTACAGACAAGGACCTTTTCAGATGCGCCAAACTTGCCGTGGCTGTCAGGGCAGGGGCGAGTTGATAACGGAACCGTGCAAAAAATGCCGGGGCAACGGAGTTGTAACGGAAAAAAGCAAGGTCAACGTTTCAATTCCACCCGGAGTTGACAGCGGAACCCGCTTGAGAATCAGAGGCGAGGGGCAAGCCGCCGACAACGGCAAAGGAGAAAACGGCGACCTCTACATACGTTGCATTGTCGCCGAACATGAAACTTTCAGAAGAGAAGGCGCGGATTTGATACGCGAGGTACAAATAAACTTCATCCAGGCAATCAAGGGCGATGAAATCTCAATCCCGTCTTTGAGCGGCGACAAGATTAACTTCAAAGTACCGGGCGGAACTCAGTCGGGAACGGTTATGCGGCTCAAAGGAAAAGGAATTGCCAATATGAACGGCAGAGGCACGGGTGATTTGTTCGTAAACGTAAAAGTGGAAATTCCAAAAAAACTGTCCGGGAAACAGAAAAAACTTATTGATGAATTGGAGAAAGAGTTTTAGTGATTCTGGCATTTTTCGGTTTCGTTTTCCATTTCACTTCCAAAAATCGTAGGGAAATATCAAAATGAGCAAAATCATTATAAAAACAGTTGCAGAATTTCATGAGCGGCTGTACGAACTTAAAAAAGACAACAATTTGTTTTATAGAGGGCAATCTAATGCAGAATGGCAGGTTAATTGCTCTGCTTTTCGTCGCCTGAACCATAAATCCATTGAACCAGACTTGGCAACGCCTCTGGTTATAGGCTATTTGCAATCTCTTATCGATAGGCTCAAAATGCGTGGATTGGCTGATGAAGAAAATCCGAAAAACTTAGAACTGTTAGCAAAATTGCAACACCAAGGGGCTGCCACAGGACTTATAGATTTTACCCGGAACCCTTTGATTGCTCTCTGGTTTGCCTGTAATGAAAACAAAGAAAAAGACGGGGCTGTTCATATTCTTTCCAGTTCACAGACAAAAGAAATAAACAATCAAAACCTTGAAGAGGAAATAGAGGATTTCTATAACAATCATGGTGATTCTAATCCATGGCTATGGGAACCTTCTGCTCGTGGAAATCGCACTGTGGCTCAAAGTTCTATCTTTGTCTTCGGTGTCGTTTCTATTCAACCAAATAGAATGGACAGGTTTTTGGTTGATAAAGATAGTAAAACCCAAATCATTGAAGAATTACAATACACATATGGCATTGATGAAGAATCGTTGTTTTCTGATTTTTCCGGTTATGCCGTGGCAAATTCTTTGAATAAAACATTTGATATTGAACGTAGTGTAAATTACTGGAAAGAAAAGATTGACTCCGCAAACAATGATGTGGAGAAAGCAAGAGCTCACTTTCACTGTGGAGTCGCATACTATGCGGTAAAAAACTCCACAGATGCTATAAATCAATTTAGCAAAACAATAGAACTTAAACCAGATTATGCGGACGCTTATTACAATCGCGGAGGTTGTTATGCAAAGAAAGGCGAATATGACAAAGCCATTGCTGACTACAACGAAGCGATAAACCTTAAACCAAATGATGCGGACGCTTATTACAATCGTGGAGGTTGTTATGCAAAGAAAGGCGAATATGACAAAGCCATTGCTGACTACAACGAAGCGATAAACCTTAAACCAGATTATGCGGCCACTTATAACAATCGTGGGGGTTGTTATGCAGAGAAAGGCGAATATGACAAAGCCATTGCTGACTGCAACAAAGTGATAAATCTTAAGCCAGATTATGTGGAAGCTTATTACAATCGTGGGGGTTGTTATGCAAAGAAAGGCGAATACGACAAAGCCATTGCTGACTGCAACGAAGCGATAAACCTTAAGCCGGATTATGCGGAAGCTTATTACAATCGTGGGGGTTGTTATGCAGAGAAAGGCGAATATGACAAAGCCATTGCTGACTACAACAAAGCGATAAAACTTAAGCCAGATTACTATCTTGTATATTACAACCGTGCAATAAGTTTTTTACACTTGCAAGAGTTTGGTAAAGCCAAAGAAGATTTTACAACCGCCAAAGATAAAGGTCTTGATATAGTTAATTTGTTCAACAATGAATATGGAAGCGTTGCGGATTTTGAAAGCAAAACAAGTATCAAATTGCCTGCAGATATAAAAGAAATGCTTGCAAAAAAATCGTAATGCCTGCTCTTCCAAAAAAAGACTTGGTTACACGCTTGTACGGGTAAACCGCCTTATAAATCCTCATCCGCCCGCAATTGCGGGGATTATTGAAACATTGTCGTTTTCTGAAAGGGCGGTTTCTTTTCCGTCAAGAAACCTGATGTCTTCGTTGTTGACGTAGATATTTATAAACCTTCTGATTTCTCCGCTCTCGTCACAGAGCCGGTCTTTCATTCCGGGGCATTCCGCTTCAAGTTTTTCAATCATATCGCCAATATTTGCGGCGGCAACGTTGAGTTCGTCTCTGTCTCCGGAAAGATTTCTGAGAGGGGTGGGTATTCTGACAAGCGGCATTTTCGGCTCCTTATTTGCTGTTGTTTTCCGCGAACATCTTTTCAAAATCCTCAATATTCGGTTCCATAAGATAAGGGGTTGAAACGCTGTTTTCAATCGCGTCCTGAGTTTTAAGCCCGTTGCCCGTTATGCACAGCACGGTTGGCTCGCCGTCAGGTATGCGACCCTGCGCTATCAGTTTTTTCGCGCTCGCCACCGTAACACCGCCTGCGGTTTCGGTGTATATGCCCTCGGTCTCGGCAAGAAGGGCGATTCCCTCGCGTATTTCGTCATCGGAAGCGTCTTCGCTCCATCCGCCGCTCTCATTTATGATCTTTATCGCGTAGTAACCGTCCGCGGGATTTCCTATTGAAAGCGATTTTGCGATTGTGTCCGGTATAACGGGCTTGAAAAAATCCCTTCCGTCTTTGACGGCGGTGGAAATCGGCGAGCAACCTGCCGCTTGCGCTCCGTGCATAACCGGAGCGGGTTCGGAATCGTCAATAAGCCCGACCTCCCGCAGTTCGCCGAACGCTTTATGGATTTTCGTCAAAAGAGAACCGCTCGCCATGGGAACAACAATATGGCGCGGGAGCTTCCAGCCCATCTGCTCCGCCACTTCAAAACCCAGGCTTTTTGACCCTTCGGAGTAGTAGGGCCTCATGTTCACATTCACAAAAGCCCAATCGCGCTTGCCCGCGATTTCACTGCAAAGGCGGTTCACATCGTCATAAGTGCCTTTAATGCCTATAAGTTTCGCGCCGTAAACAACGGTGTTTATCACCTTGGATTTTTCAAGATCGTGCGGAATAAAAATTACGGCTTCAAGTCCGCGCTCGGCGGCTATTGAAGCGACCGCGTTGGCGAGATTGCCCGTTGACGCGCAAGAAACAGTTTTGTATCCAAACTCAAGCGCCTTTGAAAGCGCGACCGAAACAACCCTGTCTTTGAAGGAAAGCGTGGGAAACGAAACCGCGTCGTTTTTCACATAAAGGTTTTTGTGCCCGAGAGCGCGTCCCAGTTTTTCCGCTTTGAGAAGCGGAGTAAAACCCACATCAAAGCCGGCTTGCGGTTTTTCATCAATGGGAAGAAGCTCGGCGTATCTCCATATGTTCGGAGCGCGAGACGCAATTTTTTCGCGCGAAAGAGCATTTTTCACGGCGGAATAATCGTAATTGACCTCCAGGGGACCGAAACAGTCCTCGCAAACATGCAGAGCTTTTTTCGGGTATGAACGCCCGCACTCTTTGCAGGAAAGTTGCTGAACAAAAGACATTGCTTAAAAGCCCCTTTTTCACAATCAATCCGCGCCGCAACGGACTGCCATGAAGCAAAATCGGGATATTAATATGACAGCGACACGGCGGGTTGTCAAAGCCCGCGCCGCCCGGACGGAAGCGAAATGGTTTTTTGATTGAATCCGGGCATTGTGTAGATTTTATGGGACTTATGGAGATTTTTAACTGCGGACAGTTTTTCATAACAAGGTTCTCTGTTCCAAAAAGCGACTCTAACTACAGTTACACCGTCTGCTGTTCGGAAACGGGAAAGTGCGCCGTTATTGACCCCCTGTCGCCCGGGGAAATCCTTGACCACATCGCAAGCGAAGCAATGTCCGCGGAAGTCATCATTAACACGCACTCCCATCCCGACCACATAGCCGGAAATGAATCCGCGGCAAAGGCAACGGGCGCGCCGATTGTTTCACACGCACTTGGCGCGGAAAAAACCGGAGCACGGCAAACCGTGGGCGAGGGAGACGGCATCAAGTTCGGCAATCTGTCATTCTCGGTTATGCACACACCCGGACACTGCACCGACCACATAACGCTTCTTATTGACGGAAATGCTTTCGTGGCGGACACTCTGTTTCTTTCGGGTTGCGGAAACACCCGTTTCGGAGGCAATGTGAATGACCTTTTCAATTCCGTCCGGCGGCTTGGGCAACTGGACGACAAAATCCGTGTTTTCTGCGGGCACAACTACGCGGAAACAAATCTTGAGTTCGCGCTCAGCATTGAACCGGACAACACAGACGCCAAAAGAAAACTGGGTGAAGTAAGGACAAACGGCAACCCCGTTTCAACAATAGGTGAAGAAAAACTTTACAATCCGTTTATGAGATGCGGAAATGAAGGCGTGGCGGAGAAAATGCGCGAAGTGTTCCCGCAGGCGCGAGATGAAGCCAAAATTTTTTCTGAGCTCAGAGAGCTCAGAAATAACTGGTAAAACAAGGAATGAAAAAATCAAAATCGTCCGGGCGTGAAACTGAAAACGCCCTGAAAAAACTCCTTGAAAAAAGAATCGTGTTCCTTGATGGCGCCATGGGAACAATGATTCAGCGCCTTGGTCTTGAGGAAAAAGATTTCAGAGGAAAAATCTTTAAAAACGCTTCCGCCGAAACGCTGAAAGGAAACAACGATATTCTGGTTCTGACAAAACCGGACGCAATTCTGAACATACACAAGGCGTATCTCAAAGCGGGATGCGACATCATTGAGACAAACACATTCAACGCGACATCAATATCGCAGGCGGATTACGGGTTGCAAGACCACGTTTTTGAAATCAACAAAAAAGCGGCGGAAATCGCGGTGCGGGCGGTGAAGGAAGCCGGAGGGCGAACAAGGCGTTTTGTTGCCGGAGCGCTTGGCCCCACAAATAAAACGGCGTCAATGTCTCCGAAAGTTGAAGATCCCTCTTACAGAGCCGCGACTTTTGACGACCTCAAAGCCGCCTACATTGAGCAAGCCGAGGGGCTCGTCGAAGGCGGCGCGGACATTCTGATAGCCGAAACAAGTTTTGACACTCTCAACCTGAAAGCCGCCATTTACGCAATAGAGGAAATGTTTGAGAGAAGAGGGCTCACAATGCCCGTTATGCTGTCAATGACCATAACGGACATGTCGGGCAGAACGCTTTCCGGACAGACGGTTGAGGCGTTCTGGAACTCGGTCAAACACTCAAATCCCATCAGTGTGGGAATTAACTGCGCGCTCGGAGCATCAGAAATGAGGCCCTATATGGAAGACCTCGCGCGAACCGCGGACTGTTTTGTCAGTTGCTACCCCAACGCCGGACTGCCGGACCCCATGAGCGAAACCGGATATAACGAAAAACCCGAAGACACTTCGGAGCTGCTCACTGAATTCGCCCGCTCATCTCTTGTAAATATCGTGGGCGGATGTTGCGGAACAACCCCCGAACACATCGCGGAAATTGTGAAAAGCCTGAAGAAAATCCCGCCGAGAAAACCCGCAAAGATTCAACCGGCAACCCGCCTGAGCGGTCTTGAGCCGCTAACTATAAAATCGTCAAAAGGAGCGCGAAACAGCGATGGCAATCTGATAATTGTCGGCGAAAGAACAAACATTACGGGCTCTCCGGTGTTTTCGCGCCTGATTAAGGAAGACAAGTTTGAAGACGCTTTGCAGGTCGCGCGCCAACAGGTTGAAAACGGAGCAAACCTTATAGATGTCAATTTTGACGAAGCGATGCTGGACGGCGAAAAATGCATGACGCGTTTTCTCAATCTCGTTTCGTCCGAACCCTCAATAGCGCGCGTTCCGATAATGGTGGACAGCTCACGGTGGGGAGTGATTGAAGCGGGTCTCAAATGCGTTCAGGGCAAATGCATTGTTAACTCCATAAGTTTGAAAGAGGGCGAAAAAGTTTTTCTTGAGCAGGCGCGGACAATCAAACGCTACGGAGCCGCCGCCGTGGTTATGGCGTTTGACGAAAAAGGGCAGGCGGCAACATGCAAGGACAAAGTGAGGATATGCCGCAGGGCATACAAACTGCTTGTGGAAAAAGCCGGAATTGCTCCCGAAGACATAATCTTTGACCCCAACGTGCTCGCCATCGCGACAGGAATTGAAGAACACAACGCCTACGCGCTTGAGTTCATAGAATCCATAAAAGAAATCAAAAAACATTGCCCCGGCGCGCTTATAAGCGGAGGCATAAGCAACCTTTCATTCTCATTCAGGGGAAACAAAAGGGTGCGCGAAGCAATGCACAGTGTTTTTCTTCACCACGCGGTCAAAAACGGCTTGGACATGGCGATAGTTAACGCCGGAATGCTCGCGGTGTACGAAGACATTGAGAAAAATCTGCTTGAAAAAGTTGAAAATGCGGTTCTGAACAAAAATCCGCACGCCGCGGAAGATTTGCTTGAAATCGCCAAAGAGTTCCAGAGCGGCAAAAAATCCGCCGATGAAAAAGACTCAAATCTGTGGAGAAAAGAGAAGATTGAGGAGCGGATAAAACATTCGCTTGTGCACGGAATTGTTGACTTCGTTGAAGCGGACACGGAAGAAGCGCTCAAAAAATATAAAAAACCGCTGAAAGTTATAGAGGGTCCGCTGATGGGCGGAATGAAGATTGTCGGAAAACTTTTCGGGGAAGGGAAGATGTTTCTGCCTCAGGTGGTCAAAAGCGCCCGTGTGATGAAAAAAGCGGTCTCTTTTCTTACACCGCTCATGGAAAAGGAAAAAGGTGGAAAACTGGCGGACAGAAAATTCGTTATCGCCACGGTAAAAGGCGATGTTCACGACATCGGAAAAAACATAGTTTCCGTGGTGCTTTCGTGCAACAACTATGAGGTTATAGACCTTGGCGTGATGGTTTCGTGCGAGAAAATTCTCAACACCGCGAAAAAGGAAAACGCGGACGCGATAGGAATGAGCGGGCTAATAACGCCGTCCCTTGACGAGATGATATACAACGCGGCGGAGATGGAGCGGCGGGGCTTGAACATTCCGCTTCTTGTCGGCGGCGCGACCACAAGCAAAACGCACACGGCGGTAAAAATTTCCCCCGCGTATAGTGGAATGGTTGAGCACGTTAAAGACGCCTCGCTTGTTGTCGGCGTCTGCGAACAGATTTTGAACCCGAAAAAATCCGCACAATACGCGAAAACCCTTGAAAGCGAACAGGAAAAACAGCGGCAACGGCATTTAGCCGGATCGGGCGCGCTTGAATACACGGACATTGAAACGGCGCGGAGCAAAAAATTCAAAGCCGATTGGAAGAAACATTCCGTTACCAAGCCCGAAAAAACGGGCGTTATACCGTTTAAGAACATCAGCACGGCGGACGCCGCCGAATTTATTGATTGGTCTCCGTTTTTCTGGACGTGGGAACTGAAGGGCTCTTTCCCCTCAATTCTCAAACACCCGAAATGGGGCAAACAGGCGACCGAACTTTACAATGACGCGCGTGCGGTACTGGACGAAATTATAAAAACCGGCGCGTTCAATCCGCGCGCGGTAATCGGCTTCTGGCCCGCCAACGGCAACGGGGACGATGTAAAAATATATTCGCCGAACAGCAAAGGCGGGCAGGCAATCGCGACCGCGCATTTCCTGCGCCAGCAAACCTTGAGAAAAAACGCGAAAGAGGAAATCTATTACTGCAACTCCGATTTTATTCTTCCCGAAGAGTCCGGCAAACGGGACTACATCGGGGCATTTGTCGTAACAGCCGGAGACAAAACTGATAAATACGCGGAAACATTCAGACGCGCCGGAGATGACTACACTTCCATAATCGTAAAAGCGCTCGCCGACAGAATAGCCGAATCCCTCGCCGAGATGATGCACAAAAAAGCCCGTGAAATATGGGGTTACGGCAAAAGCGAGAAGTTTTCCAAAGAAGAACTGATAAAGGAAAAATACAAAGGCGTAAGGCCCGCGCCGGGATATCCTTCATGCCCTGACCATACGGGAAAACTCACAATCTGGAAACTTCTGGATGTGGAAAAACACACCGGAGTTTCGCTCACGGAAACCCTCGCGATGAATCCGGCAAGTTCGGTTTCGGGATTTTATTTCGCGCACCCGCAGGCAAAATATTTCAATGTCGGGAAAATACGGGAAGACCAGTTGAAAAACTATGCGAAGAGAAAGAGGGTATCATTGAAAGAGGCAAAAAAATGGCTCACGCCCAACTTGGCGTAAAAATTCACAAAAAGGAGAAATGAAAATGTCTGAAGATTTTGAAAGTACGTTCAAAAAAGGAAATTCGTGCGCCGGTTCCGAAGACTGGAACGGAGCGGTTGAGAATTACAACAAAGCGATTGAAGGAAAGCCCGACCATCCGGACGCGCGCTACAACCTCGGGGTCGCGCTGTCAATGCAGGGCAAACTGCGAGACGCGATTGACTCTTACTCAAAGGCGGTTGAAATTAAGCCGGACTACGCGCAGGCGTTTTACAATCGCGGTTCTCTGCTTGTTGACATCGGAGACCACAGCCCCGCGATAGACGATTTCAACAAAGTTGTAGAGATGATGCCGGATTTCGCGGGAACTTATGTAAGCAGGGGAACGGCTTACGGGCGGCTTGGAAAATACAAACTTGCCATAGCCGATTACGACAAGGCGATTGAAATTGATCCGAAAAACGGCGAAGCGTTTTACAACCGCGCCACCACATACCACAACTTGCTTAGGGATTATGAAAACGCGCTGAAAGATTACGACAAAGCGGTTGAAATCAACCCGAATGACTTTGAAAGCCTTTACAGCAGAGGACACGTCTATGACAGCATGGGCAACAACAAAAAGGCGGCGGAAGATTTCAGCAAAGCGTTTGAGATAAATCCCGAATTCACAAAAGCTCTTTTCGCGCGGGCGACCGAATATCAAAAACTCGGAAAGTTCGCCGAAGCGAAAGCGGATTTTGAAGCGGTAATAACAAAAGAGCCGGACACCGAACTCTCAAGAACCGCAAAAGAGGTTCTCAAAGCAAACGAGCAACGGATGTCGTCATAAGGATTACGCAGACTTAATCAATTCCGGCAATTCCCGCACAAAGCGCGAGCGCGGCAGAACTTTGTCGCATCCGAGTTGTTTGAATTTGTCCGCCGTGTCTTTGTCAACGTGCGGATAGTAGCCAATGCACACCGCGCCGGGCAGGGCGGTTTTTACAAGTTTGAAAGCGGCTTCGGATTCCCCGTTCGCAAGATCCAGAATCACAAGTGAAAGACCGTCCGCCGCCGCAGAGCGCAAATCTTCAAGCGAACGCGCGAACAAAACTTCCGAACTTCCGGAGGCTTCGCGGATGCGCGATGAAAACATAAGGTCTTTTGTGAAGGCGGCGATTTTCAATGCCTGCGTTTTTCCCTTTGACTGAAAGCATATAACCTAACACCCTGAAACAAGTCATGGAAACGCCAATGAGAATAACAGTGATGGCGCTTGCGGTCGCGGCGGTATGGGGGCTCAGCCCGATTTTTGAGAAATTGAGCCTCAGAGACACATCCACAACCGTTGTTATGACGATACGGCTGCTGTTCATATCCGCCGTGATAACGGTTTTTACAATCGCGACCGGCAAAGGAGCGGAGATTTTTCAAATCAGCGGAAAAACGCTGTTGCTTATTATCACCGCCGGGCTTCTGGGAGGCATTGTCGGGCTTTTCCTTTTCTTCTCCGCGCTGAGAGACGGAGAAGCGTCTTATGTTATTCCGCTCGCGGCAACCGCTCCGCTTTTCTCCGCGCTTTACGCCTGGGCAATTCTCGGCGAAAGAGTTACATCAATGCGCCTCGCGGGAATTTTCCTCATTGTTGTCGGCGCCGCTCTTGTTTATTGGACGAAGAAGTAGGTTCTATATGAAAAGAAAAATTACATTTCTCGCTTTGGTTCTCTGCCTGATATTTCCGGCGTTGTCGCACGCAAATAATTTGCTTAATCAGAAGTTTATGGCAACTGCAACAGTTGAAGATGTTGAGAGAGAAATCAGAAACGGAGCGGATGTTAATGCAAGAAATGAACACGGCTGGACGGCTCTGATGTTTGCGGCACAGTTCAGCACAAATCCGAAAATCATTATCTCTCTCGTCAGAAATGGAGCGGATGTTCACGCAAGAGATGAAAACGGCGTTACGGCTCTGATGTGTGCGGCATATAACAACACCAACCCGGAAATCATTACCACTCTTGTTAAAAAAGGAGCGGATGTTAACGCAAGAATTAAAGATGGCTATACGGCTCTGATGGCAGCAGCAGAGAACAATACCAATCCGAAAATCATTACCTCTCTCGTCAGAAATGGAGCGGATGTTAACGCAAGAATTGAAGGCGGGACTACGGCTCTGATGTTTGCGGCCCGTTCCACCACCAATCCGAAAATCATTACCTCTCTCGTCAGAAATGGAGCGGATGTTAACGCAAGAGGTGAAGGCGGGACTACGGCTCTGATGTTTGCGGCAATGTTCAACACCAATCCGGAAATTATTACCACTCTTGTCAGAGACGGAGCGGATGTTCACGCCAGAGGTGAAGACGGGACTACGGCTCTGATGGCAGCAGCATACGGAAATACCAATTCGGAAATTATTAATGCATTACTTGAAAACGGGGCAAGTCCGCGACTTGTGAACGATGAAGGAAAAACAGCATTTGATTATGCTAAAGAAAATGAAGCGTTAAAGAATACCGAAGCGTATTGGAGACTGAATGAATTGCGATACGGTAATCCCACTAAGCCCAAAGGTTTCTTTGACAAAATCAGAGAATTATTTTAGTTCGGTTTTCACCCCTCATAACCAAACACATCCGCGAAATGCTTCACAAGCGAATCACCCAAGATCTTTCAGCATCTTCTTCAAGGTTTCGCGTAGTTTCGGAATATCATTCTCACAGATGTCAAAAACTTCTTCTTTTTCTATTCTGAAATAGTGATGGGCGAAGAAATCCCTTGTTCTTATCATGTCCGTCCAAGGCACTTCTCCGTGGTCGGAAAGGGTGCTGCCATCCATTTTTTCGTCAATTTTTTTGATTGACTCACCCATAGCAATAAGGTTCATACAGATTGCGTCCAAAGTTTTTTGCCCTTCAGGGGACGAAAAATCCTCAGCACTTTTTATGTCTTGAAACCAGCCTATGATTTTTTCCGCAGAGCCGGAAACCTGTATCAGCATTTCTTTCAATAACTCTTTGTCAGACAACGACCATATCCCTCTCTATTCGTCTTTTCAGGTAAAGATTGTCCACATTTCTGCTGACGACATCCACCGGCTTCTTCAGATATTCCCCAAGTTCTCTCTCTATGCGAATCATCACATAAAGGTTCGGCTGTTTGAGTTTAATTACAACATCAACATCGCTTTCAGGTGTTGCTTCGCCTCTCGCAACAGAACCAAAAACGCCCATTTCTAAAATGCCGTATTTGTTTGCGTTTTCCGCTTTCCAGTTCTTCAGTTCTTGCAGTGTTTCTTCCATCGCCCCTGATTATAGCATAGAAACGCCTTTTCCTTCACCGTCTTGTTTGTCAAAACCCCTCATAACCAAACACATCCGCGAAATGCTTCACAAGCGAATCGCAGACCAATTCCGTGTCAATATCATCGGGGGTTTTCGTCCAATCTTTTATTGAGGTCATTTTCACTTGCGGAATTCCGCAGGGAACAATTGTGTCAAACCACGAAAGGTCTGTATTCACATTAAGCGCGAAGCCGTGCCATGTTACCCACCTGCGCACGCCAACGCCGATTGAGGCAATTTTACTGCGCTTGACCCACACGCCCGTGAGTTTTTCAACACGGCGGGCGGAAATGTCAAAATCACCGAGAGCGCGGATAATCACCTCTTCAAGCGAGCGCACATAACCCGGAACGCCGCCTTTGCGCCCCTTGATACCGATAATCGGATAGCCCACAATCTGCCCCGGACCGTGAAAAGTTATGTCTCCGCCTCTGCCCGCGCTCGCATCAACATAAACGCCTTTTTTTTCAAGAAATTCCGGGCTTGCCATAAGGTTTGAAAGATTTCCGCGCCTGCCCGTTGTGATTGTCGGCGGATGCTGGAGAAGAATTAAAGTGTCGCCGGTTTTGTCGGCTATGCGTTTTTCAAGAATTTGCTTCTGGATTTCAACCGCGCCGGGGTAGTCAACAATGCCGGGTTTCTGAAGCTTTAGTTTTTGCAAAACCGTTAAAAGTTTCTCTGTCTGCCCATTGCCGAAAGAGCGGCTTCCATAACGGCTTCGGAAAGGGTGGGGTGCGCGTGCGAGGTTGTCGCGATTTCATAAGGCGTGGATTCAAGCGTTTTCGCCGTGCCGAGTTCGGCAATGAGTTCGGTTGCCCCGTGCCCGATTATGTGCGCGCCGAGAATTTCGCCGTTGTCCTTGTTTGAAATAATTTTCACAAACCCCTCAGTTTCGCCAACCGCGACCGCTTTGCCGACCGCTTTGAAGGGGAAAGTTCCAATGGAAAGGTTGTAGCCGTCATCTTTTGCCTGTTTCTCGGTAAGCCCGACTGTTGCCACTTCCGGCTGGCAGTAAACACAGCCCGGAATGTTGTTGTAATGAACGCGCGTGTCCAGCCCGTTCATGCGCTCAACGGCAACAACTCCCTCATCAGACGCCTTGTGAGCGAGAAGGGGAGGCCCGTTAACATCGCCAATCGCGTAAACGCCCGAACAGGTTGTTGCGTAGTTTTCATCGGTTTTTATAAATCCCTGCTCATCAAGTTCTATTCCGAGTTCATCAAGACCGAGCGGGTCTCCCGAACCGTAAAAACTGAAACTTGTCGGCGCTGAATTGGCGACCGCTTTTCTGCCGATGGCGACAAGCACGATTTCCGCGCTCAAAACTTTTTCCTCTTTTGAAGCGGTGTCCTCAACCGTTACTTTCGCACCCGATTTCGTCTTTTTAATTGACTTATACGCGGTGGAAGTCAAAACCTCCATTCCGCTTTTTTTGAAATTCTTTTCAAGTTCCTTTGAAACATCCTCATCGGCTCCCGGAATGATGTTCGGAGCCATTTCAACAATCGTAACCTTGCTGCCGAAAGAGTTATAGACATAAGCAAACTCAACGCCGATGTATCCGCCGCCGATAATGACGATGTTCTTCGGAACACTGCGGTTCATTATCGCTTCGTCGCTTGTCATAACGATTTTGCCGTCTATTTCCATTCCCGGAATTGTGCGCGGAACCGAACCCGTCGCGAGCATGATTTTCTGGCTCCGGATTTCGCTGTCCTCATCGCCGACAATTCCGACCGCACCCGGACGAAGCAGTTTTGCCGAGCCCTTTATCAAATCAATCTTGTTTTTCTTCAAAAGGAACTCCACGCCTTTGTTTAGAGCCGATGACGCGCCTCTGCTTTTGTCTATGACTTTTGAGTAGTCAAATGAAAGCCCTTTGTGGGAAATTCCGTAGTCTCCGGCGTTTTGGAAATAGTTGTAAACCTCGGCGCATTTAATTATGGCTTTTGACGGAATACAACCCCAGTTCAGACAAACGCCGCCGGGGTTATCGCGCTCAATAACGGCGGTTTTCATTCCCAACTGCGCGGCTCTGATTGCCGAAACATAACCACCGGGACCCGAACCGATAATGACAAGATCGTATTTAGTGGAACTCATATCAGCGGGCTATTCTACATTAAGGAAACAAATTGACCAACCCCGCCCGGTATTCGCGCTTCACACTTTACGCTCCACGCTTCATAATAGTATGGATGCCCGACAAAAAAGCCGAAGAACAGATTGAAGACCGCGAGTGGACGGATTCTTTCAACGAAGTGGTGCGGAGCGAGGGGAAAGACAGAGCGTCCCGCCTGCTGGGGCGTCTTCAAACCTATGCCGCGCGCAACGGCGTGAACATTCCCTACGCGGCGAACACGCCTTACATAAACACCATTCCGCCGGACCGCCAGCCGCAGTTTCCGGGAGACCGTGAAATTGAGCGGCGAATTAAAAACATCATCCGCTGGAACGCGATGGCGATGGTCGTGAGAGCGAACCGCCTTGAAGAAGGGATCGGCGGGCATATCTCAACATACGCTTCGGCGGCGACTCTGCTTGAAGTTGCGTTCAACCATTTTCTCAAAGCGGGAGACCACGGGGACATGATTTATTTTCAAGGTCATTCTTCGCCCGGAATATACGCGCGCGCTTTTCTTGAGGGCAGAATTTCGCTTGAACAGATGAAAAATTTCCGGCGCGAAGCCGGAAGCGGCAGAGGGCTGTCATCGTATCCGCACCCGTGGCTTATGCCGGACTTCTGGGAATTTCCGACCGTTTCCATGGGGCTTTCCCCGATTATGGGGATCTATCAGGCGCGTTTCAACAGGTATCTGGAAAACAGGGGGCTGATAGATAAATCAGACTCCAATGTGTGGGTTTTTCTTGGAGACGGCGAAGCGGACGAACCGGAAACACTCGGCGCGATAACGCTCGCGTCCCGCGAAAATCTGGACAACTTGATATTCGTAATCAACTGCAACCTCCAGCGGCTTGACGGGCCCGTGAGAGGAAACGGGAAAATAATTCAGGAACTGGAAGCCGTTTTTCGCGGTGCGGGCTGGGAGGTTTTCAAAGTGATATGGGGAACGGACTGGGACCCGCTTCTTGAAAAAGACACACGGGAACTGCTTGTTGAGCGCATGGGCGAAACCGTGGACGGCGAATATCAGAAATATGTTGTGGAAAGCGGCGATTACATACGCGAAAAATTTTTCGGCGCACATCCTTTGCTTCTGAACATCGTAAAAAATTATACCGATGAGCAACTGGAAAAACTCGCGCGCGGCGGGCACGACCCCGCAAAGGTTTACGCCGCGTATGAAAAAGCGGCTAAAACAAAGGGCAAACCGTCGGTAATTCTCGCGAAAACCGTAAAGGGCTACGGGCTTGGAGAAAGCGGAGAGGGGCGCAACATCACACACCAGCAGAAAAAACTGAACGAAGAGGAATTGAAAAATTTCAGAAACCGCTTGCGCATTCCCATATCGGACGAACAGCTCACGGATGTGCCTTTCTACAAACCGCCCGAAAACAGCGAAGAAATCCGCTATCTGCTTGAAAGAAGAAAAAAACTCGGCGGCTACACGCCTTCAAGAATCAACAGGGCGACTCCGTTGAAAAAAATCCCCGAAAATATATTTTCCGAATATAAAAGCGGTTCGGGCGAGCGCAAAGCCGCCACAACAACGGCTTTTGTGAAAATGCTTTCCACTCTCCTCAAAGATAAAAACATCGGGCGGCTAATTGTGCCTATTGTGCCGGACGAAGCGCGCACTTTCGGAATGGAACCGCTTTTCCGTCAGGTCGGCATATACGCAAGCGAGGGACAGAAATACGATCCTGTGGACTCGGACACGCTTCTTTACTACCGGGAGGCGAAAGACGGGCAGATTTTGGAAGAGGGAATAACGGAAGCGGGTGCAATGTCGTCATTCATCGCGGCGGGAAGCGCGCACATAACACACGGAATCAACTCCATTCCGTTTTTCATTTTTTATTCAATGTTCGGGTTGCAGAGAATTGGCGACCTCGCCTGGGCCGCGGGCGATATGAGGTGCAAAGGTTTTCTTATCGGCGGCACTTCGGGACGCACAACACTTGCCGGAGAGGGGTTACAGCATCAGGACGGCAACAGTCACCATTTTTCCTACGCTTTTCCCACAATGCAGGCGTATGACCCGGCTTTCGCGTATGAACTCGCCGTGATTATCCGCGAGGGAATGAAAAGAATGTATTGCGACGGAGAAGATGTTTTTTACTACATCACGGTTATGAATGAGCAATACGAACAGCCCGCGATGCCAAAGGGAACCGCCGTTGCCGAAGGCATAATGAAGGGCATGTACAGGTTCACGAAATCAAAAACGCACGGAAAAAACGCACGGAAAGCGCATTTGCTCGGTAGCGGGGCAATAATGAACGAAGCGGTAAAAGCGGCGGGAATTCTGGAGAAAAATTACGGCGTTTCCACGGATGTGTGGAGCGTAACAAGTTACAAGGAGTTGTACAGAGACGCTCAGGAAACCGAAAGGTGGAACAGAATTCATCCTTTTGGAAAAAAGAAAACATCGCATATTGAGAACTGCATGAAAAAAGAAACCGGTGTTTTTGTGGCGGCTTCGGACTATTTGAAATCGTTGCCGTCCTCCATTTCGCGCAAACTTCCCGGGCGGACGGTTGAACTCGGAACGGACGGCTTCGGCAGAAGCGACACGCGGGAGAAACTCAGGGAATTCTTTGAGGTTGACGCGAACAACATCGCCTACGCCGCGCTTTGGGGGCTCAGGGAGGAAGGCGGAATAAACGACAAAACACTTGAAAAGGCGGTCAAGGAACTTAAAATAAATCCGCGCAAAAAAGACCCGATGTTTATGTGGGCGGGCGTCAAATGAAGAACAACGGGTTGATTAAAGAACTGCAAAAACGGCTGGCCGCTTAAGAAGCACTTTGCCCTACTATCCTTGGAGGTGATTGACCGGCACGCAAAGCATCTTCCGGAGCACAAGGAAATGAAAACACGAAAAAGAAAAGAATTGGCAACGGAGAAAAACAGAAATGGCTGAATTCCGTTTGCCCGAAATTGGCGAGAGTGTTGAAGAGGCGACTGTAATCACCGTGTTTTTTGAAGAGGGCGGGACGGTTGGCAAAGACGAGCCAATTGTTGAACTTGAAACGGAAAAAGCCGCTTTTGAACTTCCGTGTCCGTTCGCGGGAACGGTTGAAAAGATGGCGGTCGCCGTGGGCGACAAAATAAAAGTCGGCGGACTTATCGCCGTTATCAGCGAAAGCGGAAAATCTGCGGACGCGGCAACAAAACCCGCGCCGAAAGAAAAACCGGCGGAGGCAGAACCCGCACCGGCGACTGAAAAAGACCCCGAACTCGAAATGCCCGAACCTGCGCCGAAAAAAACAAGCGAGCCAAAATCAAAATCGCAATCTCCGCCTTCATCGCCTTCGGCGAAATCGCTTGCGCGAGAACTCGGCATTGATATTTCAAATATCAAAGGCACGGGGACGCGGGGCAGGGTGTCCGCCGAGGATGTGAGAGCGCAGGCAAAAGATTTAATCCACGCGACTATGGACGGCTCGTCAGACCTTCCGGATTTCAGCCCGTGGGGAGAAACTGACAGAACCCCCGCCTCAACAATCGGAAAAATCTCCGCGCAACGTCTCAAGCGCTCATGGGAAACCGTTCCTCATGTTACCCATAACGACAGCGCGGACATTACCGACCTTGAAGAGCTGCGCAAAGATTTCAGCACAAAAGCGGAAAAAGCCGGAGGCAAACTCACCGTAACGGCGATTATGGTTAAGGTTGTGGCTTCCGCGCTGGGAACGTTTCCGAAATTCAACGGCAGTTTTGATTCCAAACGCGGAGAGTTGGTTTTCAAAAACTACATAAACATTGGCATCGCGGTTGACACCGAAAGGGGGCTTGTGTTGCCGGTTATTAAAAACGCGGATGAGAAAAATATAATTGAAATATCCATTGAACTCGCAGACCTCGCGAAAAGAGCGAGAGAAAAAAATATAAAACCCGATGAACTGCAAGGGGGAAGTTTCAGCGTAAGCAACCTCGGCGGCATTGGAGGCGACAGTTTTACGCCAATTGTGAATTTCCCCGAAGTGGCGATTTTAGGGCTTTCACGCTCAAAAATAAGCCCTGTTTACGATGAGAAATCGGGGCAATTCAAACCACGAATGATTTTGCCGCTGTCGCTTTCATACGACCACAGAATGATAGACGGCGCCGAAGCGGCGAGGTTTGTCCGCTGGATTGCCGAAGCGATGGAAGAACCGTTCAAGCTCGTTTTTGAAGGTTAATTGCGGTGATATGACCGCATAAACCCATCAATCAGGATAGAATAAAGCGCGATGGAACTCCTCATATCAATGAAAGCTGAAGACATCAATACAACAGTTTTCAAGCAGGGCACTATGATGGATATGCCGTCCGATCAGGAAAACGGCTACTTCATAATGGAAATCAGGGATATGAATCCCGAAAAGGTGCGCATACTGCACGAATACGCGGAAAAATTGCAGGAAGTTTTTGAGGAGTCGGAGGAATACATAATTGAAACTTCCGAAACCGGAATGAAAATCAAAAACAAAGTGGACGAGACAAAACCTTATAAAAAAGAGTGGGACAAATGGGCGGATTTCGCCAAAAGAATGCACGACAAACTTGAAAAATACGTCTATTGGGAAATCATCCGCCCCAAAGACTGAAAAACACCGGCGACAAAACCCCGTTATGTCCGAAAAAACGAAAAAGGAATATAAAAACTCACTGAACCTGCCCCAAGCAAAGGACTTTCCAATGAAAGCCGGGCTTCTGCAAAAGGAGCCGGAAATTCAAAAAGAGTGGGACAAAACCGGCCTTTTTTCAGCGATAAAAGAGAAATCCAAAGAGCGGGAAAAGTTCGTCCTTCACGACGGTCCTCCATACGCCAACGGCTCAATCCACATCGGGCATCTGCTCAATAAAATCCTCAAAGACATAGTGGTGCGCTCAAAAACAATGGAGGGGTTTGATTCTTTCCTGACACCCGGCTGGGACTGCCACGGGCTTCCGATTGAGCATAAGGTGCTCAAAGAATCCGAAGACCTCACGGCGGAGGCGGATCCGATTCAGATAAGAAAAAAATGCCGCAATTACGCCGACAAGTTCGTCCGTAAACAGACAAAAGAAATGAAACGGCTGGGAACAGTGGCGGATTATGAAAACCCTTATTTGACGATGACACCTGAATACGAGGCGGGCGTGCTTGAAGTTTTCTCAAAACTTGTCGCGAAAAATATCGTGCGGCACGACCTCAAACCCGTTCACTGGTCAATTGAAAATAAAACCGCGCTCGCCGAAGCGGAGCTTGAATACCATGAAAAAACAGACCCCAGCGTTTACGTTCTTTTTCCGGTTGCGAACACAAGCGCTCTTCCTCAAAGTTTGAACGCGCCCGCGAAAAGCAACGTTTTCCTGATGATATGGACAACAACCCCATGGACGCTTCCGGCAAACCGCGCCATAGCGGCGGCGCGGGACGCCAAATACGGGCTTTACGCCATAAATAAAACGGAGAAGGGAGACAGACGTTTTTGCGTTGTTTCAGAAAACCTCGCGGAGAGCATTTTTGAGCAAACCGGCGCGGACGCCCGAAAACTCGGTTCGTGTTCAGGCGAAGACTTGGCGGACGCTCAAACCGCATATAACCATCCGTTTGTTGAATATCAGGGCAGGGTGATTTGCGCGCCTCATGTGGGAACGGATGAGGGAACGGGGCTTGTTCACACCGCGCCCGGACACGGAGCCGAAGACTACTCCGCGGCGTTGAAGGAAGGAATTGAGATTTACTGTCCGGTTCGGGAAGATGGAACATTTGATGAGTCCGTGCCCGGCTGGCTGCACGGAAAAAATGTTTGGAAAGGAAACGGAATTGTGATTGAAAAACTGCGCGAGGCGGAACTTCTTTTTCATTCAAAAGAAATTGTTCACAGCTACCCGCACGACTGGCGCGGGAAAACCCCGACAATTTTCCGCGCGACCGCGCAGTGGTTTATAAGAATGGATGAACCGGTCGGCAACGGTGGAAAAACCTTGCGAGAACTCGCGCTCGCGAGCATCGCTGATGAAATCAGGTTTCACCCCGAATGGGGAAGCAAACGGCTCGGCGGAATGGTTGAGTCAAGACCCGACTGGTGCATATCGCGCCAGCGCGCGTGGGGGCTTCCTATTCCGGCTTTTACAAATGCCGCGGGAGACATATTAATGACGGAAAAAACCGTGCTTGCGGTTGCGGAGAAAATCCGCGAAAAAGGAAGCAATGCCTGGTTTGAATCGGACTCCGAAGATTTAATCGGCAACTACGACCCCTCTGAAGACGCGGACGCGCCCGCGTGGGCAAAGGAGAACTGGAATCCGTCCGAACTGAAAAAGGGGGCGGATATTTTTGATGTGTGGTTCGAGTCCGGCTCGTCGTGGCATTCGGTTATTGAAAAGGGCGAACAGCGCAAGGGTGGAAAGAAAGCGGGGGCGGATATGTATCTTGAGGGCTCCGACCAGCACAGGGGCTGGTTTCAGTCATCGTTTCTAAACTCGCTCGGTGTGAACGGAAAACCGCCTTTTGAGCATATCTTGACGCACGGTTTTATTGTTGACGCGCAGGGGCGGAAAATGAGCAAGTCCGCCGGCAACGCTCTTGATGTTGAGCAGGTTTTGAAACAATACGGCGCGGATGTCTGCAGATGGTGGGTGAGTTCTCTCAACTACTCAAATGATGTTAAGGCGGACATAAGGATTATAGAAGGCGCGGCTGACGAATACAGAACGATACGAAACACAATCCGCTTTCTTTTGAGCAATCTGGACGATTTCAATCCCGAAACTGATTCGATCGCGCTCAACCAAAATGATGAATACTTGGTTGATAATGTGGCGCGGATAATTCTCAAAAAAACCGTCAACGAAACGGTGAGTTTTTATTCCGCGTTTGAATACAAAGCGGCGAGCGGCGCGATACTCGCTTTCTGCGACCTGTTCCTGAGCAAGCACTACATAGGCGCGGTGAGAGACCGTCTTTACTGCGACAAAGCGGACTCTGAAAGAAGGAGAAAAACACAAACGGTCATATTTGAAATCGCGGACGCTCTGATACGGCTTTGCGCGCCAATCCTTGTCCATACGGCGGAGGAAGCGTATCACTGTCTGTCAGGAGACGTAAAAGAGGCAAGCGTTCACTTAACCGATTTTCCGCGAAGAACGGAATTGTCTGAAAAAGAAAACTCCGTGTTGGATGAATGGGAAACCTCAATCATTCCTTTGAAAGACCAATGTCTGCTCATGCTTGAAAAAGCGAAAAAAGAAGACAATCCGTCAAACCCTCTGGATGCCGGTATGGAATCCGGAACGGACATCGGCAATTTTGACTGCGGTGAAATCGCGGACCTGCTCGGAGCAAGCCGTTTTGAAAACGGCGGAACGCTCTCAGTAAAAAACCTCACGGACGAGTCCAAATGCGACCGCTGCTGGAAAAGGGAAAAAACCGCGTCTCAAAGAGCGGATGGCGGAACACTGTGTGACCGTTGCGCGGACGCGGTTGAGGTTAAATAAGGAAAAAATATCAGCCGGGCGGCCATTCCAGTTTTCTGCCGCCAAGTATGTGAATATGGATATGAAAGACCGACTGTCCGCTGTTTTCTCCCGTGTTGGCGACAATTCGGTATCCGTCTTCGGAAATGCCCTCTTTTGAGGCGATTTCCGGCACTTTAAGCATCAAATGCCCCATAAGACCCTCATCTCCGGATTTAAGGTCATTGAGAGACGCTATTTCCTTTTTAGGTATCAAAAGTATGTGAACCGGCGCCTGAGGGCTTACATCTTTGAAAGCGAGGCACAGATCGTCCTCATAAACAATCTCCGCCGGGATTTCGCGGTTGATTATTTGTGAAAAAATGGTTGGCATGGCACAATTCCCTCCCGGTCAATTGAATTTCAGGATAACTGCAAGACGCGCCGGAACGCAAATAATTGAATATTCATCCCCAAAGGGCGAGATTTTTTAACTTTAAGTTCATACGATATATACAGTATATCCCATTCATATCATTGATTATTTGAGTTCGGAGTTTGCGCGATAACCTACAATGTCCGATAAGGTATATTATGTTAACTTATCTCTTTGTGCAGCTGAAAATGTCTGAAAACTTGAAGAAATACCGAAAATGGATGCTCAACCCTACTCCGCCACTTTTCCGGCTTGAATCCGGAATTTTTTATGTTTTCCGCGATAGAGAATATCGGAAGCCGAAGTTGAGGTAACAAAAACCTGTCCGGGATAGTCAAGAAGCATATCAAACAGGAATTTCCGCCGTTTTCCGTCAAGTTCGCTTGATATGTCATCAAGCAGGAATATGGGATTTTCCTTCTTAATCTCCTGATAAAGACGGATTTCGGCCATTTTGAGCGCCAGAACCACGCTTCGCGCCTCTCCTTGAGAAGCAAACAAAGCGCAGTCTTTACCGCCTATTTGTAGGGATATGCGGTCTCTGTGGGGACCGGTTGATGTATGCCTTGCCTTTGTATCGCGCGAAAAGCCGTTTTCAAGCGCTTTTTTGATGGAATTGGATAGTTCGCCCCGTTTTCCGCCTGAAATCTCAAAAGACGTCTCGTATTGGGCTTTCGCGCCCATATCCGCCCCTCCAATGCCGCGATACAGCGTGTCTATTTCGCGGTTTATCCTTTTTACAAGACGCAGACGCTTTTCAACTATTCTGGCGCCTATTTCCGCCATCTGCCCGTCCCAGAGCGCGATGCCCGATGAGGTCGCGCGTCCGGAAGCGAGAAACGAATTGCGTTGCCGTAAAACGCGCTGAAAGTCCAGAATGTCCTGAAAATGAGACGGGACCAGCCCGCAGATAATTGAGTCAAAATAACGCCGCCGCAATGAAGGACTTCCCTTTGCCAGTTCCACTTCGGACGGCGTGAAATGAACCACTTCAAAATCAAGCGCCTTCTTCGCCAGATTGGCTGGCCTCTTGCCGTTCACCTCAACCTTCTTTCCGCCCTTATCCGAAAACGAAACGCTGACATCGGTTACAAGCGCGGGGGAATCTTTTTCAATAACACCTTTGAGCAAAGCGGACGACCGCCCGCCGAAGCGCACAATCTCCGAAGATGAAACACCCCTTAGCGGCTTGAACCTGCACAGCATGTAAACCGCTTCAAGAAGATTGGTTTTGCCCTGCCCGTTTTCTCCGTAGACAAGATTGAAACGGGGATGAAAGCTCAGGGTTTCAGATGCGTAACACCTGATGTCGCGCAGAGATAAGGATTTGACTATCAAGACCGGAATTGTGAATTGAGAAACCGGAAAAATCAACTCCCCGCGTTTTCCGCTATTACAAAATCATTGTTTTTCTGATGTATTATTTATTTTTCACAAAGATGATCTCGCTGAAAATATCAGAAATAGACTGTAGCGACATGGGCAAAGGAGTTGCCAAACTCAGCCGCAACAACATGCATGAGCTGGGACTTGAGCCGTTTGACACCATTGAAATCGGCGGAAAAAGAAAGACGGTTGCCAGAGCCGTGCCCCTTGAAACCGAAGACGGAACAAACGAAAACATAATTGAGATTGATTCATTCACCCGCCGCAACGCCCGGTCGGAAATCAACGATTTTGTGATAGTAAGAAAATCGTCCTTTGAAACCGCGAAACGCGTTACGGTGGCGGTTTCGGACAAAACCGTTCTCTACGAAAGAAAAAAAGGCATGGATGCGATTCTTTCAAGCCTCCTTGGTCTCGCGCTGACAAAGGGTGACAGGGTTGGAATGTCGTCAAACGGCAAAGCCGGGAACTCGTCCAAAACAGCCGGGGAAATCTATGTCATCAGCGCCGTGCCCTCCTCGCCCAATCCAATTGTTATAGATGAAACAACCGAAATCACAATCGCGAAACTTCCCGCTAACATGGAGGAGAACCGCGACAAAACCAGATACGCACGGATCGGAGGGCTGAAAAAACAGATAAACAAAATCCGCGAAATTGTTGAAATACCCGTCCGGTTTCCCGAAGTTTTCGCCCGCCTTGGAATAGAGCCGCCGAGGGGAATTCTGCTCATCGGTCCGCCGGGAAGCGGGAAAACGATGCTCGCGAAATCGGCAATTCACGAAACAGGAATGAATTTTCAGATTGTGAACGGGCCCGAAATCATCAGCAAACACTACGGTGAAAGCGAAGCGCGAATAAGGGAGATATTTGAAACCGCGCAGAAAAAACAGCCGTCCATTGTTTTTCTTGATGAGTTGGACGCCATCGCTCCGCACAGGGACAAAGTTGCCGGAGAGGTGGAAAAAAGAGTGGTCGCCCAGTTGCTTACCATGATGGACGGGCTGGAGAAAAAAGGCAATGTCATAGTTATCGGAGCCACTAACCTTCCGGACTTGATTGACCCCGCGCTGCGGCGCGCCGGCAGGTTTGACAGGGAAATACTGCTTGATGTTCCCGACAGTCTGTCAAGAATTGAAATCCTGAAAATCCACTGCGAAGCGATGCCGCTTTCAAAGGATGTTGATTTTCAACGCATCGCGGAATTGACCAACGGCTTCACCGGCGCGGACATTGAAATGCTGTGCAAAGAGGCGGGGCTCAAAGCGCTTGGCGGGTTTCTTGAAGAGTTTGACGGCAACGGATACGAAACAAAAACCGCGAAAAAAAACAAAAAGAAAAACGGCGAAATTTCTGTCTCAATGGAAAACTTCACAGACGCGCTCAAAGAGGTTGAGCCGTCCGCCATACGGGAAATCTCGGTGGATATTCCTGAAACCGGACTTGAAAGCATAGGCGGACTAAAAGAGATAAAAAACACACTTTTTGAATCCGTGATTATGCCGTTGCGCCACAGGGAACTCTATAAAACCGCCGAGGTAACCCCGCCCAGAGGCATAATGCTGTGCGGCGCTCCTGGAACGGGAAAAACTCTTATTGCAAGAGCGCTCGCGAACGAATGCGGAGTCAATTTCATCTCGATTAAAGGCGCGGAGATGCTTTCAAAATATGTCGGCGAATCCGAGCGTGCGATACGCAATGTTTTCTCAAAAGCCCGTCAGGTTGCTCCGTCAATAATCTTTTTTGACGAAATTGACGCGCTGGCTCCGGTCAGAAGAGAATCCGAAGGAAACAGGGTTTCCGAGCAGGTAGTGAGCCAGATGCTTGCCGAGATGGACGGCATAGAAGAGCTTTCGGATGTGCAGGTGCTCGCGGCGACAAACCGCAGAGACATAGTTGACCCCGCGCTTATGCGCTCGGGCAGGTTTGACCTCATTCTCAACATACCGCTTCCAGACCGCGAAAGCATTGAGGAAATTCTGAAAATTCACATCGGCGGCAAACCGCTCGCAAAAAATGTGAACTTCAAAACACTCGCGGCAAAAATGAAGGGAATGTCCGGGGCGGATGTAAAACTTGTGTGCGACAAATCTTCTATCTTCGCGCTAAATGAACAGATTAAAAAACGCGACGGAAAAACCTTCCGTATAACCAATTCACACTTCCTGAAAAGTTTGAAGGAAGTCAGTGAAAAGAGCGCGGCTCCCGCGCGGCGAGGCGGTTAAAATCCCCCCGCCCTATTCTTTTTTGCTTTGGGTGGCGCTGTTTTTCATCGGCGGCGCGCTTGGAAGTTTTCTCTGCTTGTGCGTCCGGCGCGTGCCAAAAGGGTTGTCCGTTATAAGCCCGCCTTCGGCATGCGAAACCTGTTTAAAACCCGTCAAGTTTTACGCCAATATTCCGGTCGCGGGGTTTTTCATCTGTCGTGGCGCTTGCCTGCGGTGCGGAGCCCGGTTTTCGCTGTTTTATCCCGCCGTTGAAACATTGTGCGCGGCAAGCGCGGTCGCGGCGGTTTATGTTTTCGGACTCTCTTTTGAGGCGTTGCGGTATTTTATTTTTCTCTACGCGCTTATCGCGGCGAGCGCCTTTGACCTCTCCACCATGACCGTGCCGGATTTCATTACCCTTCCCTTTGCGGCGGCGGGAATCCTGTTCTCCGTCCCGCTCGGACTTTTCGCGGATGCGGCGGTCGGAGGCGCGCTCGGAGGAGGCATTCTGCTGGTCGCGGCGCTTATTTACAAAGCATTGAAAAAAAAGGAAGGGCTTGGAATGGGTGATGTGAAACTCATGGCGGGCGTGGGAACGTTTGTAGGCGCGGCGGACGTTCCGTCCGTGATTCTCGTGGCTTCCATAACCGGCGCAATAGGCGGAGTCGCGTATCTGAAACTGTACGGGCGGGCCGTGTCTCAAATTTTCCCCTTCGCCCCGTTTATAGCGGTTTCCTCGTTTTTGTTTTTCTTTATGGGATAATGGGAGAATGAAAATTCCGGCGAAAGCGGCGGCGGTTTTAACGAATTTACGGACAACCTCAAAAAAGTGCGCTATAAGGACGGCGCCGTATCATATGAGTCTCGCAGGCATTTTTTCTGGATTGGCTCGCGGGCAAACATGTTTTTGTTGAAAACATGACCCGGCTTGTCGGCAAAGTCTCGGCGGAAAGCACCAAAAAGACGCTTAACAAAAAACCGGACGGAACAAACTTCCTTGATAAAATCCCTGAAAGAACCGTCCGCATATGGTTTATAAAACCCGAAAACCTGTCCCCGGATGTAATAGACCGCCTGCAAACCGGAGACTATGCGGGAATTTACGCGACAGCCGGAGGGCTTGGCGTTACCCACACGGGAATAATCATTAAAAAGGGAAACACGACATACCTGAGACACGCTTCGTCAAGAAAAGAACTTGGAAAAGTGGCGGACGAGGAAATTACGGCATATATTAAAGGCAAGCCCGGATTGACAATTTTCAGACCCATCGGGCGTGGAGAAAAAGACGGTGGCTCTTAGCGCAAAAGCGATAACAAAAATCATCATAGAAACAGACAAAGCGCGCGACACGGCGGACAAACTGCGCGATTTTGCCGACTTGATGAAAAAACAGAACGCCACCCTTGAAGGCGATGTAAAGAAGCAATGCAAACGCATCGCGGACGGAATGGAGGTTGTGTCGGGTGAAATCGCGGCTATAAAAGAGATTCTGCAAACTCAGCTGGATAAAATTCCCGTTGACGAGAAAGAGGTGAGGAAAGCGGCCGAGAAACTTCTGCTTTACCAGAACAAACCCGAACACGCCCTGCTTTACGCCCAGCAGCAACTCGGCAACCACAAGGAAAACTCACACTGGTGGCTCTACTGGAACGGCATTACGCAAGCCGTGATTGAAAAAACCGGCATCAAGCCCGAAAAAGTCGGAAAACGCGATTAAGCGAAACGCGTTTCCACATTCAAATCCCGCGAACGCGATTCAAGTATAATTCCCCCCGATGGTCAAGTTCATAGACGAAGCAAAAATATATATCCAGTCCGGCGCGGGCGGGAACGGGTGCATGAGTTTCCGGAGGGAAAAGCATGTGCCGAGGGGCGGTCCCAGCGGCGGAGACGGCGGAGATGGCGGAGATGTGACGGTTTCGGCAAGCGGGCAGGTTTCTTCACTGCTTGACTGCCGATACCAGCGGCACTACCGCGCGAAGCGCGGAGCTCACGGCGAGGGGTCGGGCAAACACGGCGCGAGCGGAGACAGTCTCGTCATATCCGTGCCCGTGGGAACGGTTGTCCGCAATTCGGAAACGCGGGAAATTCTCGCGGACTTGCGCCATGACGGAGAAAGCGTTATCGCCGCGCGGGGCGGCAGGGGCGGCAGAGGAAACTTAAGGTTCACTACTTCAACAAATCAGGCGCCGCGCAGAGCGGACGACGGACAACCGGGGGAAAACTTCGAGATTTTTCTTGAACTGAAACTGCTCGCCGATGTCGGAATAACGGGTTTTCCAAACGCGGGCAAATCAACCCTGATATCAAAGGTTTCCGCCGCGAGACCCAAGATAGCGGACTACCCTTTCACAACGCTTGTTCCAAGCCTGGGCGTGGTCAGATGGGGCGATCACAAAACCTTCACAATGGCGGACATCCCCGGAATTATTGAGGGCGCACACAAAGGCACGGGGCTCGGAATCCGGTTTCTCAAACACGTTGAACGGACGAAAATTCTTGTTCACATGATTGATATGTCGCCGGTGGAAAAAAGGGAACCGCTTGAAGATTATGAAAAAATCAACTCCGAACTGCGCCTTTACAATGAGGAACTCGCGGCAAAACCGCAGATAGTCGCGCTCAATAAAACAGACATTCCTGAAGCGTGCGAAAGAGCGGAGCAAATCACCAGAATTTTAGCGGAAAAAGGAATTGAAGCGGTAACAATTTCCGCCGTTACGGGTGAGGGAACCCAAACGCTTGTGAACAAAATCGGAATCCTGCTTGAAGAAATTGGCGAAGGTAAAGCCGAATGACTTTCGCCATTCTCGGAGCAAGCGGACACACGGGAATAATGGCTACCCGCTACTGCCTGCGTTGCGGACACAATGCCCGCATTCTTGTGAGAGACCCGAATAGAATGCCCGCGCTTGCCGAAGCGCGAAACGGCGGACTTGAAATCATAACGGGAGACGCCACCGACCCGCGTGCGATTGCGGAGTTGATAAAAAACTCAGACGCGGTCATAAGCGCTCTGGGCCCGAGCGATTTACGCACCGGATACAAAGTCCACTCGCAAGCCGCGCTTCATCTTTCCCTCTTGATGCCGGAAGAAAAAATTTCGCGCTATGTCGCGGTTTCGGGCGCGAGTTTGTCCGTGCCAACCGACAAGTTCAGCGTCAGGGGAAAATTTTTCAGCGGCGTGGCGCATCTGTTCACAAAAACAAGCACTCATCTCCGACGTCTGCTTGACGACAAGCGCGGAGAATATGAAATTCTGACGCGCGGCCCGCTTGATTGGACAATCGTGCGCCCTCCGTGGATTGTGCCCGGCGACTACGAACGCGACGCGAACATAACGCCGTTCAAACTTGCGGGAAGCAAAGTACGTGTTACCGAACTTGCCAAAGCGCTTGTTGATCTTGCAATAGACGGGAGGTTCAAAAAACAGGCGGTTTTTGTGAACAGCGTTTGATTACTCAAACACAATCCGCAACGCCAGATACGGCGCGATATTGAACACGAACAGACAGATTTTCATAAAACCCATCATTTTGTACTGAGAGGAGTGAAACTTTTCCGGCGAAAGTCTGAACCACTTTGTGTGGACTTTATAAACAAACTCGCGCGCGAAAACGAAAAGAAGAAACCAGTAAAGCAGAAGCGCGTAGTTGATGACCGCGCACCAGCCCAGAGCGGCGCGCAATTCCTCAACCGTCATTTACTGTAATTCTCCTTCGGAAAGTGTGCTTATGGGAACCGGAGAGGCATGGTGAAGAGTCATTCTCCAGCCCTTTTCCGTGTTTTCAAAAATGTTGGTCGCCTGCGCGAGCGTTACCACTATTCTGCCGTCAACAAAATGGTTGAGTCTTTCAATACAGTTCACCCACGCCGCCTTTTCGCCAACATCAATCATAATGTCGGAGGTTTCCACGCTCGCGAGTTCGCCAGATTCAAAAATACTGATCCAACTCGCCTTTATCGCGTCCCAGCCCTCTATCGCGGGCCAGCCGGGATGTATGCATTTCGCCTTGCTCCCCGGAACCCAGACCTTTTCCATCAGGGCAATGTCAGCGTTGTTGAGCGCGTCGTAAAAACTGTCCTGAATCCGCTCCACCTCTTTTTTCATGCCTCCGCCCGCCGTTTTACGGACGCGGGAAACTGTTTCGGGGGTTTCTTTTGTCTTTTTCTGTGCCATCTCGCAAAAATTATGACCTTTTTGCCGCTATTATCAAATCCGCCATTTCAAGCACCGCGCTTTCGCCGTCAAAACCTGAAACATAGGCGCAACCCATTTTCACCTCAAGCGGAGCCGAAGCGGGAGCGGCAAAGAACGCAGCTTCCCGCGCAACGCAAACGTCTTCGGGCTCAAAAGCCATAAACACCGCGTCTTGCGGCTCAACCTCGTCCGCTCTGTCAAAAAAAACGGTTTTTACACCCGCGCTCAAAAGTTTTTCGACAACATCCGAAGCGGACGCGACTTTTTTGTTCACGGCAAAAACCCGCGCCTTTGAAAAAGCGCGTTTTATGTCTCGTCTCAGGACGCTTAAATCGCTCATTTTTCCGAAAAGCCGACGAGGAGAGTCGAACTCCTGACCTGCTCATTACGAGTGAGCTGCTCTACCACTGAGCTACGTCGGCAACAAAAGTGGAGAGGCAAACTATCTGGCTATCCAGCCACCGTCCACCGAAAGCATGGTGCCGGTCATAAAATCAACGCCGTCTTGGCACAGGAAAAGCACCGCTCTTGCAACTTCATCGGAATTGCCAAGACGCCCTATCGGATGGAATGAAGTAAAAAGTTCCTCCGCCGCGCGCGCATCTTCCATGCCGTCCATCATGTTGGTTACCATCGGAGTTACTATGGTGCCGGGACATATGGCGTTCACCTTGATTCCCTTGTCTGCATAATCAAGCGCCATTGCCCTTGTAAACTGTGTAACGGCACCCTTTGAGGCGGTGTAGGCGGCAATTCCGGGAAGTGCTTTAAGCCCGAGAATTGAAGAGTTGTTTACTATGCATCCGCCGCCTTTTTTTAACATGTGCGGAACCGCAAATTTTGACATCATAAAAAGCCCGCGCACATTGATGGAGAAAATTCTGTCCCATTCCTCAATTGCGGTTTCATGGGTTGGAGCCGCCGAAAGAACACCCGCGTTGTTAAAAAGAATATCTATCGCGCCGTGCTTTTTCACGGTCTCTTCAACCGCGCTTTGACAATCCTCTTCCTTGGCAACATCGCTCACCACAAACTCAATTTTCACGCCCTTTTTCTCCGCCTCCGCAACTGTCTCTTTGAGAGTTTTTTCGGTTCTTCCCGTAATGACAACAGTCGCGCCTTCCTGCGCGAAAAGAATCGCGGTCGCCTTTCCAAGCCCGAGACTTCCGCCCGTTATTAAAGCCACTTTACCTTTAAGTTTCATAAATCCGTGCTCCTTGAAATTAAATTTTGCTTATTTTACACGCAGCGGAGCAATTTTCTCAAACCTGCGCGGACAATCTCACGGCCTTCGCACCCGCTTTCACCCCGCTGGCTATGCAACGTGGAATTCCAACTCCTTCGTATGCCGCGCCCGCAAACGTTATCCGCCCCACCCTTTCCGCAGCGCTCATTATCCGGCTCACAAGATCGCGATGACCAATGCGGTAAACGGGCATCTGTCCGCCGTATTTTCCCACGGTAACGGCCAGTGGCTCTCCACGCGCGCTGAAAAACTTCTCCGCCGCCGCGCGCGCCCGCGCCGTAACATCACTGTCTGCGAGAGCGCAGGTTTCGCTTCCTTCGATAAAAAACCGCATAACGCTGAAACCGTCCGGCGCTCTGGCCGGAAACTTCCGGCTCAAAAATGAGCACGCGAAAACCCCGCCCGCGTCCGCTTCGGGGAAAAGAACGCCAAAACCGTCCGGCGCGGAGGCAATGGCGCCGTTTTCATAAGCAAGGTTCACAACCGCGCATGAAGAAAACGAAACCGAACGCAAAAGCCGCGCAAGTTCGGAATCGGCCTGTTCAAGCATATCCGCCGCTCCGCCGCACGGAGCCGCCATAACAACCCCGTCCGCTAAAATTTTTTCACCCGAACTTGAAAAAATCTCCCATCCGCCCGGCGTCCGGACAAGTTTTGACACTCTGAAACCCGTGCGGGCGCAACCGCCCGGAAGGGTTCGGAGCGCGGCGGCAACCATTTCAGACATTCCACCCTCAGGCGCGACAAAACCGCCGAACCTCGCCCCGCCGCCGCCTTTGTCTCCGCCATCTCGCACAAGAGCGCGAAGCACTCCACCGCTTTCTCTTTCCATTTTGACAAATTCGGGCAAAACCGATTCCGCACTCAAAGTTTCCGGCTCCGCGCAATAGATTCCGCCAATAAGGGGTGCGGCGGCTTTATCGTAAATCTCATCGCCGAACCGTCTGCGGATAAAATCCGCGACGCTCTCCTCTGAACCCGAAACCGGACGCACGGGAACAAAAAATTCACCGAGCGTTCTGATTTTGCACGAGAGCGAAAAAAAAGGACTTGCTAAAAAAGGAACAATTCTGCGCGGAGCCATCATAAAAAACCCGTCCGGCAAAGCAAGAGCCCGCCCGCCGCGCATAATAAAAACCCTGCGCCCGCGCTCGGAAGTTCCGGTAAGTCGCGCGGCAATTCCGATTTTTGAGCAGAATTCAAGCGTGTTCCCGTCCGCAAAAAATGAATCGGGACCGCGTTCAAGCATGAAATCTCCCCGCCGGACGGTTGAGATTGTTCCGCCGAAAGAGTCGGACGCTTCCAGAATTTCAACCGGCGGCGCCGTTCGCCTCCCGAAGTCTGAAATCTCAAGCGCGGCACTCAGCCCCGCTATTCCGCCACCGACAACAACAATTTTTTTTGAAGAGGTCACTTCCCGATAAGAGCCAGAACCGCTTCGCCCATGGCGCGGGCAAACTTCGCGTCATCATTCACGGTTTTCGCGACTAGCATTTCTATTCCGGCTTTTCGCGCCGCGTGCGCGGCTTCAACACCAATGTCGTAAAGAACCTCAACATGGTCGCACACAAACCCGATGGGCTGAACCACAATGTGGCTCACCTCTTTGTCAAACCCCTCAATGACATCGCAAATATCGGGCTCAAACCACTTTTGAGCGGGACTGCCGCTTCTGCTCTGCCACGCGACCAGAAAATCGTCCGCGCCGAGTTTCCGCGCGGTGAGTTCGCAGGTTTTGCGGAACTGCTTTTCGTAAGTGTCCGAGCCGGGCATTTCAAGCGGTATGCTGTGGGCGGTGAAAATCAGTTTCGCCGAATCCGACAAACGCCCGCCCGGAAGTCCGGCTATCTGTTCTGAAACCCTGTCCGCGCAGTTTTCTATAAAAAGCGGATTGTCAAAAAGCGGCGGGCAATAGAGAAACTCAATATCCGTTCCCGCATTCGCTTTCGCCTCTTCAACCTCCCTCTGATAACGCTCCCAACTTGTGTCGCACTGGTGAAGAGCCATTATGAGCGCGGCGCATTTCCCGTGTCCGCGCCGTGACATTTCCGCGATCGTGTCATCGGTGAACGGATGCCAGTTTCTCATCGCCATATAAACCGGCAAATCCACTCCCTGTTCTTTGAGAAATTTCCGCATAGCCTCTCCCTGCCGCTGTGTGAGCGCGTTAAGAGGCGAACCGCCGCCGACTTCTGCGTAATGGCTTTCAACCTCTTTTATTCGCGTTTCGGGAATGGAAAACCCCTTTGAGACCATCCGCAAAAATTCCGGCACGTCTTCGGCTTTGTCCGGTGCGCCGTAGCCGATAAGAACAATGGAATCAAAACCGTTCATCGCGCTGAAAACTCCCTGACTTTCTCAACAAGCGCGGCAACATTATCAGGCCGGGTGGAGGGCATAACACCGTGCCCCAGATTGAAGATATGCCCGGGACGCCCGGCGGCTTTTTTGAGGATTGAAACCGCGCTGTTTTCCATGCTCTTGCGGTCGCCAAGCAGAATGGAAGGATCAAGATTGCCCTGAATGGCGGTTTTGTATCCGAGGGTTTTCCACGCCTCGGAGAGATCAACCGTCCAGTCAATTCCCACTACGCTGACGCCCCCGGATTTCATTGCGGATTTCATGTCGGAAAGCAGTGCGCCCGCGCCGACTCCAAAATGGATTGCCGGAACACGCCTCGGCAAAGCGTCAAAAACGGCTTTTGTGTGCGGCATAACAAAGCGGCGGTAATCATCGGGCGAGAGACAGCCCGCCCAACTGTCAAAAATCTGAACCGCGTCCGCGCCGGCGTTTATCTGGGCGTTCAGATATGAAGCGGTCGCGGTGGAAAGTTTTTCCATGAGCGCGTTCCACAAACCCTCGTCCGAGCGCATAAGGTTTTTTGTGTTCAAATATGTTGAGGACCCACCACCTTCAATTAAATATGAAGCCACCGTGAAAGGCGCTCCGGCAAATCCCAAAAGCGCGACTTCGGGACTAAGAGACCTCCTTGCCATCGCAACCGCCTTGCTCACATAGTCCATTTTTTCAGGGTCAAACTCCCTCATCGCGTCAACCGAAGGGGCGGAGCGGACTGTGTTTTTGATTTTCGGACCGTCGCCCTTTGTAAATTCAACCCTGATTCCCAGCGGCTCCAGAATCAGCAGTATGTCGGCGAAAATTATCGCCGCGTCAAAATCGAATTTTTCAATCGGCAGAAGCGTAACTTCAGCCGCGAGTTCGGGGTTTTTGCAGAGTTCAAGAAACGGAACCTTCGCCCTGATTTTTCTGTATTCCTTCAGGTATCTGCCCGCCTGTCTCATAATCCAGATGGGTGTCCGCCCGGTTTTTTCAAGGCGGCAGGTTTTCATAAAAAGCGAATTTTGCGCGGAAGATTTAGGCATACAAGGGCTTATTATGAATTACGGAAAGCCGATTGTGAAGCGGGTGGCGGAAAAAGCGCGGGGCTTTCCCCTTCACCGTTCTTAATATAGAATACGAACTTCTCACACGCCGGAAAATCCCCATGAGCAAACCCTTTTTGCCCACAACAAAAACTTCATACCGCGACGGCGAGTTGTTTTTTGAACAGGTGCGCCTCACCGAAATTGCGGATGCGGTCGGTACGCCGTGCTATGTGTACAGCGCGGGCGCTTTTGAAAGCGCGTACCGCGCCTATGAAAACGCGTTTTCAAAGATTTCGCCGCTAATCTGCTATTCGGTCAAAGCGAATTCAAACCTGTCTGTTCTTTCTCTTTTCGCGAAACTCGGAGCCGGTTTTGACGTGGTTTCGGGCGGGGAACTCAAAAGGGTCGAAAAAGCGGGCGGAGATATAAAAAAAACCGTTTTCTCAGGCGTGGGGAAAAGCGCGGACGAAATAAAACTCGCGATTGAAAAAGGAATACTTTTTTTCAACGTTGAGTCTCCGCAGGAACTTGAAGTCATCAACGAAATCGCGACCGGGCTCGGTGCAAAAGCGCCCATTTCACTGCGCGTTAATCCCAACATAGACCCTAAAACACATCCGTATATCTCAACGGGGTTCAAAAAAAGCAAATTCGGAATGAATGCGGACGAAGCGGAAAAAACTTACGAGCGCGCGGCGTCAATGAAGGGAATTGAAATAAGGGGAATTGACGCTCACATCGGGTCTCAGATTTTTGAAATTTCCTCATTCACGGACTCTCTTGAAAAACTGCTCGCTCTGGTCGGCAAACTTGAGAAAAAGAAAATAAAAATCGGCCGGGTTGACATGGGCGGAGGGCTGGGAGTCCGCTACGACGCGGGCGACTCCCCTCCCCCATTTGAGAAATTCGCGGGCGCGGTTGAGAAACTGATGGCCGGCTCAAAACTGGAACTCGTCATTGAGCCCGGAAGGTCGCTTGCGGCGAACGCGGGACTGCTTCTGACTCGCGCGATGTATGTGAAGCGCGGAAGCGAGAAAAAATTCATTGTGGTTGACGCGGCAATGAACGACCTTGTGCGCCCGGCATTTTACGGCTCTCACCATGAAATTGTTCCCGCAAAAATGACCGCCGGAAATAAAACGGAAAAAACGGACATCGTGGGACCCGTGTGCGAATCGGGCGATTTTTTCGCCACCGACAGGGATTTTCCGCTTGTGGACGCGGGCGAGCTGCTTGCGGTCATGAGCGCGGGCGCCTACTGCTTTACGATGTCATCAAATTACAACACACGCGCGCGCGCGGCGGAAGTTCTCGTAAAAGGCGGCGAATTTCGCGTAATAAGAGAGAGAGAGAGTTTTGAAAACATGCTCAAAGGTGAAACAGTTGCCGATTTCGGCACGGACGGAAGAGAATAAAAATGGAAACGATTTTTGAAATAATGAGCAAAACGGGGTTTTTTTTCTACCCCATAGCGCTGTGTTCAATAGTTGGAACAACGCTTTTTATTGAAAAGTTTTATTTTTTGCGGGAATCAAAAGTTGTTCCGCGCGAAACGGGGCAAATTCTGCACCTGCTTGAAAAAAAAGAGTTCAACGGCGCTCGCGCGCTTTGCGAATCAAAAAACTCGCCTGCGGCGCGGGTAACGCTTGTAGCGATTGAAGCGGCGGCGGATAACAACGACCCCGAAGAGTTCGCGAAGCGGTCTATGGAAAACGAATCGCTCGACCTCTATTCGCACATTGAAATGCTCGGAGCAATCAGCAGTGTCAGCACTTTGCTGGGTCTGCTTGGGACAATTTCGGGAATGATAAAAATATTCGGAGTTATTTCACTCAACACGGACGTTAATCCCGCGGCGCTCGCGGGCGGCATATCCGAAGCGCTTTACACGACCGCGCTCGGGCTCGGCGTGGCAATACCGGTTTTCATCGCCCACAAATATCTGCTGGGAAAATACGAATCGGTAATCCTTCATCTTGAACAGTCGCTCAAAGACATATTGAGACCGCTTGAAAAATCGCCCGGAGACCCGGCACAGTGAAGAAAGCCGGTGCGATATTTTCGCGGAAAAGCCGTCTTGCAAACACCCTTGACCTTACGCCCGTTGTGGACGTGGTTTTCAACCTGCTGATATTTTTCGCGCTTTCCCTCAATTTCACACCCGCAATCAAGGGAATAAACATCAAGATTCCCGAAGTGGGCTCGCCGGTTGGGGAAATCAAAACGGAAAAAATTTCCGTCTCGGTTTATGCGGACGGAAGGATTTATCTGGACAACAAACAGGTCTCCCGCAAATCTTTGCGCGAAATGCTTGAAAAATCGCCCGACAAATCCGCCATCGCCGTTATCAAAGCCGAAGAAAATGTCGCGCACGGAACCATTGTTGACATAATGTCGGTAATAAAGGCGTCCGGTTACACAAAACTTGCGCTCGCGGCGCGCAGTATTGAACCCTGAAAACTTGACAAATCTAACAAGAAATCCGGCTGAATACGAAAGCAGGTTTCCGCTTAAAGGGTATTTGCTTATGGTTGGCACGGCTTTCTTCACCGCGCTTTCATACGCAACGGGAAAATATCTGAACACGGGAGGACTGAACCTTGACCCCGTATCAACAACTTTTTTCTGGTTCGCCGGAGCATTTGTAACGGCGTTTTTCGTGTCCGCGCTGATTCCGTCACAGAGAAAAGAAATAATGAATTTTCGCAAATACGCGAAAATTCTGTTGTTGATTTCGGCTTTCACTTCAGTCGGAGCCGTGCTGTGGGTCAAATCGCTTTGGATAATCGGTCCCGCGCTGACGTCTTTCCTTATGAAATCACAAACGCTTTTCTCCCTTGTTCTGGGAATCTTTTTTTTGCGCGAGAAAATAAACCGGGGCGAAGCGATCGGAATAGCGCTAACGGTAGCGGGCGGAACCGTGGTCGCCTATCATAAAGACAGTTACCTCCTGTTCGGAGTGGCGATTGTTCTGCTCGCGGCTTTGTGCTATTCAATGGTTACCTTCTGGGTCAGAAAATTCGCCGCCGGCACGCGCCTGAACATGTTCACCGTGGCAACGCTCAGAACCTTCGGCGTTTCGCTTATTCTGCTCACATATCTCATCGCGTCCGGAACAATTGAAATCCCCGGAACACGCGAGATTCTACTAATGGCGGCGGGCGGAACATTCGGCGCGTATATCGCAAAGGGCTGTCAGTTCTATTCACTCAAACTTCTCGACCTTTCGCGAAGCACGGCGGTTATGCCTCTTGAATCGCTGTTTGTTGTGCTTTTGTCCCTCGTGTTTTTTGACAGCGTGCCGCCTACGGCAAAACTGATTGGCGGAGCCTGTGTTCTCGCGGGCGTTGTTTTCCTTGTAATTTTCAGGGAGCAAAAAAGAGGGGCGGAAACTATTATGGGAAAATAGTTTTTACTTTTCCGAACAATCTGTTTTGAGCGATTTTTTGCGCTCCGCCGACTCGAACGCAAGGTCGATCAGGCGGCTTATCAAATCGCGATAAGGAACTCCGCTCGCCTCCCACAGTTTCGGATACATGCTTATCTGTGTAAAGCCCGGAATGGCGTTCAGTTCACTCACAAAAAACTCGCCGGTGTCGGGGTTCAGAAGAAAGTCAATCCTCGCCATCGCCGAGCAACGCAGAACCGAAAACGTTTTTAAAGCGGCGGAGCGGATCTTTTTTTCAAGACGCACGGGCAAAGAGGCGGGGATAATCAACTTGCTTCCCGCGTCGCCGTATTTCGCCTTGTAATCGTAAAAATCCCCGACGGGAACAACCTCACCCGCAACAGATGCCCGCGGGCTGTCCGTCCCCATAACACTCACTTCAATTTCACGGGCGTTCTCAACCGCGTTTTCGAAAATAACCGTGTCGCAAAATTCGAAACTCCGCGCGACCGCGTCCCCGGCGGCTTTCGGGCTGTCAATTCTCTCTATCCCTATGCTTGAACCAAGATTGACGGGTTTCACAAAACACGGAACTCCAACCTCGCGCAGAGCGGAGGAAACCGCGTTTTTGCGGTTTTTCTTCCAGTCTTTTTTATCAAGCCCGCAAAACCGCGTAACCGGAAGTCCCGCGCTCTTCAAAAGCCGTTTTGCCGTGAGTTTGTCCGCCGACAGAGCGGCGCCCAGAACCCGCGCACCGACATATGGAATGCCCCAAATCTCAAAAAGACCCTGCGCCGCGCCATCCTCGCCGTCCGTTCCGTGAAGAACGGGAAAAGCCGCATCCACTTTATGACGGACGGAAATCTTCCGGTCTTTTATCCCGTAAAGCGCGCCGCCCGGAGCGGGAACGAAAGAAACCCCTCCGTGCTCTTGCGGATTCTCAGGGCTTGTTTTTCTCCATAACCCCTTCCTGTCAATAAAAACCGGAAGCGGCGAAAAGCGCGAACGATCAATATTTTTGAGAACCGAACGCGCGGAAACAATTGATATTTCATGCTCGGCGGAGCGTCCGCCGAAAAAAACGGCAACAGTTTTACGCCGCCCGCGTCCGGGCTTTGCACTTTTCGCTTTTGAATTCATAACGGAAAATTCGTCCCTAAACTAACAGCAAACTCGTCTCTTTTTAATCGGGTTTTGCGTTATTTAATTAATTTATGTAGATTTGGAAGCGCAATTTAATAAATAAATTGCACTTCACAGGAGGATTATTCAATGGAAAAAGTTGTAATTTCCAACCCCGTCAGAACCGCTATCGGAGGCTTCGGGGGAATCTTGCAGGACATCCCCGCCGTTGATCTCGGCGTCAGGGTTGTCAATGAAATTTTGAGCAGAACCGGAATTGACCCCAAAGAGGTTGACGACTGCATACTGGGAAACGTGCTTGGCGCGGGTCTGGGGCAGAACCCTTCAAGACAGGTCGCCGTCAAGTCGGGGCTCGGAACGGAAACGCCCGGCATAACGCTCAACAGAGTTTGCGGGTCAGGACTTCAAAGCATCGCGTTTGCGGCTCAGGCAATTAAAGCGGGCGATTCAAACGCCGTGCTCGCGGGCGGAATAGAAAACATGAGCCAAACGCCCTTCTATCTGACAAAAGCCAGATACGGATACAGAATGGCGATGCCCAAGGACGAAATTGTGGACGGAATGGTTCACGATGGACTGTGGGACATTTTCAATGACTATCACATGGGTGTTACGGCGGAAAATCTCGCCGAAGCCTACAATCTGTCAAAAGAGGTGCAGGACGAATTCGCCTACAAAAGCCAGATGAAAACAAAAGCGGCGCAGGAAGCCGGAAAATTCAACGATGAAATTGTTACGGTTTCGGTTCCGCAGCGCAGGAAAGACCCTCTTGATTTCAACGTTGATGAGCATCCGCGCGGCGATGTTACTCCGCAGTCACTCGCGGGAATGCGTCCCGTTTTCAAAATGGGCGGAACGGTTACGGCCGGCAACGCTTCGGGAATTAACGACGGCGCGGCGGCGGTGCTTGTTTCTTCCGAAAGCAAAGCAAAAGAGTTGGGATTACAGCCGTTTGCTTCAATCGTGTCATACGCGGTCGGAGCGGTTGACCCCTCAATAATGGGAATCGGTCCCGTGCCGGCAATCACCAAGGCGCTTCACAAAGCAAACTTGTCGCTCAACGACATTGACCTTTTTGAATTGAACGAGGCGTTCGCGGCTCAGTCGCTCGCGGTTTTGAGCGACCTGCCAATCCCCGAAGAGAAAATAAACGTGAATGGCGGCGCGATTGCGCTGGGTCATCCCATCGGCGCGTCCGGAACGGTCATTCTTGTAAAACTGCTTCACGAGATGAGAAGAAGACCTTCCGTCAAGCGCGGGCTTGCCGCTCTGTGCATCGGTGGCGGAATGGGAATCGCGATGATAGTTGAGAAGATAGGCGGAACATCCGCCGCCTCAACCGGAAGGCGCGGAAGACCCAAAGGTTCAGGCGTAAAAGCCAAACCGGGACCCAAGCCGGGAGCGAAAAAACGCGGACCGGGAAGACCGAAGAAACGCGGACGTGGAAGACCCAGAAAGTCATAACGCTTTCAAGTTAAAAAACCGGCGGCTTTATAGGTCGCCGGTTTTTTTATGACCTCTTGCAGTAACTAACAACCGCCGTGCTAACGACACAAAACTTGAAAAAATCGCTCCGCGAAAAACGGCGGGAAATTCGCACGAAACTCTCAGGTTTTCAAAAAGTAATCAAAAACGCCGATGACGCCGAACTGTTTGAGGAACTCGCGTTCTGCATATTCACCGCAGGGGCAAGCGCGAAGATGGGAATTAAATCCATCAACGCCGTCCGCCCCGCGCTTTTTACGGCGAAAACAGAGAAACAGTTTTCAAAACTGCTCATAAAAAACGGAGCGCACAGGTTCCCGAATGAACGGGCGCGTTATCTTCTGCACACGCGAAACTACCTTGCCGAAAATCACGGCTTGAAGATGAAGCGTTTGATTCTTTCATTCAAAAACGCGGACAAAAGACGCGACTTTTTCGCGACAAAAAAAGACATAAAAGGCATCGGTTTCAAAGAGGCGAGCCACTTCCTGCGAAACATCGGCTTTTCCGGCTACGCCATTCTGGACAAGCACATAATGAACTGCCTTTTTGAATTAAAGGTGGTCAGCGACCCGAAACCGCCCACTAACGGCAACCGCTACCTTGAAATTGAAAAGAAACTGCAACACTACGCAAAACGCAATGGCTTTGATATTGATGAGATTGATCTTCTCCTGTGGAGTGAGAAAACGGGTGTGGTTTTGAAGTGATAACAAATTACCTTCAACTACAGATACCCAAAACCCACTGAGGCACTCCAAAAAGCAATGAATAGAAGCCAACTACTGCAGAAAATGGTAAAAGAAATATCCCCAAGAGCATCAGTTCAAGACAACCAAGCGTAAATACCAGATAAAGCCTGCTTATTTCCCAGACTACGGGGAAGCCCTCTCTGCATAAAGGGTCTTGTATTCACAGAGACCCGATATGCGGGTCCAATCAAACGGTTACCGAGGATGGATAGGAAGCAAAGAAGGTAAGATTGTCAAAACTGAATGGAAGTTTGGAATGAACAGAAAAACAGGAAGACAAAACAGTTTTAGTTGTTATTCAGGATTAATTCGATAGAACGCCCGCGAAATTTTTTCTGAACCAGCTTGTTAGCATGCCCATCGTACTCAATAGATTCTGGCAACAGACTCATGGCGAACTTTGGGTCCTCTCTGTAAAGAATGGGAAACTTCTCTCTAAGTATTTCAAGAAAACTCCTGTAAAACTCGGCATACACACGCTTATCACTCTCTGGGGGGTTACTGAGACCATCTAGAGAGAGCAAAAGTTTTGTTATGGGAGAGCCCCACTTTGCCTTACGATCTAAATTTTCATCCACATTTTTGTTGATATGAAACAACAACCTTTTTCCAATCTCATTCTGATTTTTCGACATTTGAGATGACTGCACACCAAATACAACATGCCATACACGTAAAAATTGCGACCTGATAAAATGATTATGCCCTTTTGAAAATGAGAAAGCCTCGCACAGTTCATATAAACCATGCGCAACAGTACCAAAAACAGAATAATCTTTCAAGAAATCATAGGAATCTTCATCATATGCATCAACAGGATAATCGGGTCCCTCAACTACGTGATTTATTGACTTTCCAACCCCTTCGCAAATAACAGTTAGGATTTTTTGATTTTGTGAGCCATAGAGTTCATCTTTTGGAATATGTTCGATTTTTGTTATTTGCGTCATTGCCATCCTGAAAATGTTATCCGATGCTTGCTTCAATGAATACGGAAAATAAGACCAGCCTTTACTCTCAACATAGGATTTAAAGGCGATTTCAAAACATTCACAGTATTGTCGAATTTGCCATTCCTTCAAGTCACTATCGTAAAAACTCAACTGGTCAAGAGGACGATAAGAACTGTTTACGAACTCCCAGTCCCCAAAGCATTGAATTTTAAATTGTTTAAAAAAACCTAGCCCTGAATAACTGTCTTCCCTGTTCAAGATTGAATTTTGATTCTCAAAAGATTGTTGAATTATTTCAGAACAAAGAGAATAACCTGCTCTATGGTGTAGTTTTTTGGATAGACAACCAAGAATTTCTACTGCAGACTGGGGAAACTGACAGACAATAGATTTACAAAACATCTTGTCTGACCAAACATCTAGAACCGTAATTGCAGCCTTAGTCGCCTTTGACACTTCATAAGTTTTACCATCTTCTTTTGCTTGGAGCGCCTTGAAGTAATCATAGTTTGTTGCTTCATTTACAACATTTTTAATACTTGGATAGATTTCTTCCGCAAGTTTTTCCAATGCTTTACCGTCTGCTTTTGCTAAAAATGAAATAGTGGCATTTAAGTACTTTACTGCATTTCCACTCGTAAATTTAACGGGCTTGAAAACGATTCTTACCGTATAACAAATAAGAAAAACAAAGAGAAATGCTGACAAAGTTTCCCAAAATACTGGATAACCCAAAACGGGATATGCACCTGCTCCTGAAAGCAAAGGTACAATTGTCGCAAGAAAAACACCCAGAATTGCAACAACTATAAGGAACACGCCCAGAATCTTCTGTGAAGCAGAAATGTTGACTGCAAATCTAAAACGGTGAATGGGTCCAACAATCTGTATTAATACAAAAAACAACGCACCTGAAGAAATCAAAGCACCTAATGAGAAGTAAATTGGTGGGTCTAAAGGATTGTACAAACATTCACCCAATGCTTTTAAACCTAAACAGAACATTTCCGGTTCAACTGCATTCGCAGTCTCTACTTGTAGATTTTCCATTTTAGTCATAATACTAGAATCATTTGCTGGATTTTCAGCAATACCTCTCTAGTATACTTCATGAGTTATGTGCCATACCTTTCAAAACACAGGGACAAAAGACACCCCCGCCCTATCCTTCACCCGTGCCAGAGAACTGTTATGTTGGGTCTTGTTATGGACAAAACAACAGAAGCAAAACGAACAACTGTCTCTCTTGCCGAAGATGCTGAAGACCTTGAAGGAATTGAAGAAATTGAGAAAGAACCCGACATTCCGTTTGAAGATGTCGTAAAAGACCTTAAAAAAGGCGACACTCATTAGCCAACTTGACAATCCCGCCCTATCCTTCACCCTTTACCGAGTTTTGATTGGAGAAAACGCACTATGGCTGATTACGAAACCGTAATCGGACTTGAAGTTCACGCTCAACTTCTTACGAAATCAAAAATCTTTTCAGACGCTCCCGTTGGTTCGGACGCGGAGCCGAACACCAATGTTTCTCCCGTGTGCCTTGGAATGCCGGGCGTTCTGCCGGTTTTGAACAAAAAAGCCGTTGAACTCGCCGTAAAAGCGGCGGCGGCAACAAACTGCGAAATCGCCCGCGTTTCGCGCTTTGAGCGCAAAAACTACTTCTACCCCGATTTGCCGAAAGGGTATCAAATCTCACAGTATGAAGAGCCGCTCGCCACGGGCGGATGGATTGAAATTGAATCAGGCGGAGAGGCGAAAAAAATCCGCATAACCCGCATACACATGGAAGAAGACGCCGGAAAACTTGTGCATTCCGAATCCGTGAGTCTGGTGGATTTGAACCGCGCCGGGGTCGCGCTGATTGAGATTGTAAGCGAGCCGGATATGCGCGAACCGGAAGAAGCGGCGGAATACGTGCGGACGCTGAGGCAAATCCTGCGCTACATCGGCGCGTGCGACGGCAATATGGAAAAGGGAAATTTACGGTGCGACGCCAATGTTTCCGTGCGCCCCGCCGGATGCGGAAAACTCGGCACAAAAGTGGAGATTAAAAATCTCAACTCGTTCAAATTCATCAAAAAAGCGCTTGAATATGAAATAAAAAGGCAAATCGCGGCCTTGCAAAACGGCGAAGAACTCATTCAGGAGACGCGCCTGTTTGACGATGCGAGCGGAAAAACCTTTCCGATGCGCTCAAAAGAGGAAGCGGAGGACTACCGCTATTTCCCCGACCCCGACCTGCCCCCGCTTGTTGTTGAGAAAAAATGGGCGGACGATTTGAAAAAATCCATCCCCGAACTGCACGTTGAAAAAACGCGCAGATTTGAAAATGATTACGGAATAAAAACCGATGACGCACGGCGGCTTACATCCGAACGCGCCCTCGCGGACTATTTTGAGAGCGCGGCAAAGCACAGCGGCGCGGCAAAAGAAACGGCAAACTGGATTCTCACCAATGTTGTCGGGCGCGGCGAAGGAGGCGAAGAAAGTGATTTCGCGGTGAGCGCGGAAAACCTCGGCGAGATGATAGAAATGATAAAAAACGGTAAAATCAACGGCAAAATCGCGAAGGAAACCGTTTTTCCTCAAATGGTGGAAACCGGAAAAACCGCACCGGAAGTTGTTGAGGCGGCGGGAGTTTCTCAGTTGTCCGACAGCGGGGAGATAGAAAAAATTGTGCGTGAATTTGTGGAAGCGCACCCGTCCGAAACCAGGCGACTGCGCGAAGGAGACGAAAAACTGACGGGATTTTTCGTGGGCGGAGTGATGAAAATTACAAAAGGAAAAGCAAACCCTCAAATGGTGAATGAAATTCTGAAAAAAATCCTTTCCGAAGGCAGTTCGCAATGAGCGGAAAATGTTTCCTTGTGTTTGAAGACGGAACCATTTTTGAAGGCGGGCATTTCGGCGCGAGCGGCGAGAGTTTCGGCGAGGCGGTTTTCAACACCTCAATGACAGGCTATCAGGAAATCCTGACAGACCCATCATACAACGGGCAGATAATCACAATGACCTACCCCGAAATCGGCAACTACGGCGTGAACACCGAAGACAGCGAGTCGGAAAAACCGTTCGCCAAAGGGCTTGTTGTGAGGGAATACTGGGAAACCCCTAGCAACTGGCGTTCGGTAATGCCGCTTGGCGAATATATGGAAAAACACGGCATAGTCGGCATACACGGCGTGGACACGAGAGAGATAACGAGAAAAATCAGAACGGGCGGCGCGCAGAAATGCGTGATTTCAAGCAACGGCGGCGACCCTGAAACTCTGGTTGAAAAAGTTAAAAAATCGCCCGGAATTGTCGGACGCGACCTTGTAACCGAAGTTAGTTGCGAAAAGCCGTATGAATGGACCGGGGGAAACGGCGGATGGAGAATTTCCGCCGCAGGAAAAGCTCCGGTGGCGGACTGGAAGCCCGCGGTTGTGGCTTATGATTTCGGAATAAAAAGCGCGATTTTGCGCAACCTCACCGATATGGGATGCCGGGTAACGGTTGTTCCGGCGCAAACATCGCCCGCAGAGGTTATGACTTTTGAGCCGGACGGGGTTTTTCTCTCAAACGGTCCCGGCGACCCCGAAGCGGTTGAATACGCGGCGAAAAACATAAACGGGTTGCTCGGAAAAATTCCGGTTTTTGGGATCTGCCTCGGACACCAAATTATCAGCCTCGCGCTGGGCGGAAAAACCTTCAAAATGAAGTTCGGACACCGTGGCGGAAACCAGCCCGTAAAAGAACTCAGCAGCGGCAAAGTGGAAATCACTTCGCAAAATCACGGCTTCGCCGTTGACCCCGACTCACTCGGCAACGGAACGGAAATAACTCACGTCAATCTGAATGACGGCACGGTTGAGGGACTGGAAAACCGCGAAAAATCGGTCTTCGCCGTCCAGTATCACCCCGAATCCTCACCGGGTCCGCACGACTCGTCCTACCTGTTTGAAAAATTCATCTCCGTAATGAAATCCGGCAAAAAATAATGACCATGCGAATGGCTTTCATAATGGATCCGGTTGAGTCATTAAATCCCGCTCGAGACACAACGCTTGTGCTGATGCTTGAAGCCCAGTCGCGAGGGCACAAGGTTTTTTATGTGGCGCCCGAAACTCTTTCCGCAAGCGGCGGCAAAGCAATGTGCAAAGCGACTGAAATACAACTCACCGAACCCGATGAAAACGCGCGGGACATGGAGGGTTTTTATGAAACCGGCGAAACAAAACCCACCTCGCTCTCCGGCATGGACGTTGTGTGGATGCGCAAAGACCCGCCGTTCAATATGGACTACATATATTTGACCCATATTTTGAGCCTCGCCGAAAGCGCGGGCGCGACTGTAATAAACCGCCCCGAAGGGATAAGAAAATCGAATGAAAAATTGAGCGCGCTCGGATTTTCAAAGTTTATGGCTGACACGCTTGTGTCAAAAAACACGGAGGAAATCACCGGTTTTCTTTCGGAGAAAACAAAGATTGTGGTCAAACCGCTTGACGGGTTCGGCGGAGAGGGAATTGCTATGCTGGAAAAGGGAAGCAAAAACGCGGCGTGTGAGATTGACCGCCTGACTTCGGGCGGGCGGGTTTTTGTTATGGCGCAGGAGTTCATAAGCGATGTTGTGAGCGGAGACAAAAGAATTATTATGCTCGGCGGCGAGCCCGTTGGTGCGGTTCTGAGAATGCCGCCCAAAGACGGGTTTATATGCAATTTTCATTCCGGCGGAAGCCCTGAAAAAACCGAACTGAACGACAAAGACCGTGAAATCTGCGGCGCGCTGAAAGACCATCTGACCGAAACGGGCATCTATTTCGCGGGAATAGACATCGTGGGCGGAATGCTGACCGAAATAAACTGCACAAGCCCGACATGCGTTCGCGAAATCAACCGTTTTGAAGGAGTCAAACTGGAGCGCGAAATAGTTGATTTTGCCGAAGCTCTCGCGGGGAACGGAAAATGACGGAGAAAATCTCAAAAAAACAGGTGGAAAACGCGGCTAAACTCGCGGGTCTGGAGTTTGATGAAAAGGAGATTGAGCAGTTCGGCTCATACCTCGCGAAGATTCTGGTTTATATGGAAAACCTGAATGAACTTGACACCGCAAACGTCCCGCCGACATCTCACGCGCTTGATATAAAAGCCCGAATGAGAGAAGACATCGCGAACACGGGAGATTCGGGCAAAAAAGCGCTTGAAGGCGCGCCCGAAGCGGCAGACGGATTTTTCTCCGTTCCAAAGGTGATAGAGGACTGAAATGAGCGCGGAAGAAAACAGCGGACTACCGGGCATAGCGGACGCGGCGCGGCTTATAAAATCCGGCGAAACCTCACCGGTTGAGCTTACTCAGAAGGCGATTGACAGAATTTCGCGTCTTGACGGCGACATAAATTCATTCATTAAATTTGACTCAGAGTCCGCTCTCGCCCGCGCGGAGAAAGCGGAAAAAGAGATAAACTCCGGCGGCGCGAAAAGCCCGCTTCACGGAGTTCCAGTCGCGCTGAAAGACCTTTTTGCGGTCGCGGGAATGGGCGTTACTTGCGGCTCAAAAATCCTTGAAAACTTCTCTCCCTCCTACGATTCCGGCGTGGCGCGAAAACTGATTGAAGCGGGCGCGGTGATTATCGGCAAGAACAACATGGACGAGTTCGCGATGGGGTCGTCAAATGAAACTTCGCATTTCGGAGTTGTGAAAAACCCGTGGGACACAAGCAGGGTTCCGGGCGGCTCAAGCGGTGGATGCGCTGCGGCGGTCGCGGCGGGGCTGTGTAGCGGAGCGGTGGGAACCGACACTGGCGGCTCAATCCGGCAGCCGGCGGCTTTTTGCGGAGTGGTCGGAATGAAACCGACTTACGGCAGGGTCAGCAGGTTTGGAATGGTCGCGTTCGCGTCTTCGCTTGATCAGGCGGGACCTTTGGCGCGGTCAGTTGAAGATGCCGCGATTTTGCTGGGCGCGATAGCGGGCTTTGATGAGAAAGACTCCACTTCAATTGACGCCCCGGCGGCGGAATGCGGCACGGACATTGAAAGCGGCGTAAAGGGAATGAAAATAGGCATTCCGGCTGAATACTTTAACGTCGGAGGAATGGACGGCGAGGTTGAGCAAAGCGTCCGCGCGACAATAAAAGAGATGGAATCTCTCGGAGCGGAAACAGTGGAAATCTCCATGCCCAACACCGAATACGCCGTTTCGGTTTACTACATAATCGCCCCGTGTGAAGCCAGTTCAAACCTCGCACGATATGATGGCGTGCGTTACGGGCGGCGCGCTGAAAATGCCAAAACGCTCGGAGAGATGATAGTGAAAAGCCGCAGTGAGGGGTTCGGAGAGGAAGTAAAACGGCGCATAATGCTTGGCGCGCACGCGCTTTCATCCGGCTATTACGACGCCTACTATTTGAAAGCGCAGAAAGTTCGCACCCTTATAACCAAGGAGTTTAACTCCGCGTTTGAAAAAGCCGATGTAATTATGACGCCCACCGCGCCTGAAGCGGCTTTCAAAATCGGCGAAAAAACAGACGACCCGATAAGAATGTATCTGTCGGACGCGCTGACCATACCAGCAAACATAGCGGGCGTTCCGGCAATTTCCGTTCCGTGCGGACTCACAAAATCAGGACTGCCCATCGGGGCGCAGATTATCGGCAAACATTTTGAGGAAGCGAAAGTTCTGAGAGCGGCGCGCGCGCTTGAATCGCTTGGACGGTTTGAAGCGCGGTGTCCTTCCGGTTAGTTGCCCCAAACTTTAAGCGCGAAATCGTAAAGTGCGTTTTTTCCCATTCCGGATTCTGACGACATGGTTTTAAGCGCATCAGTGAAAGTCGCGCCCTGTTTTTTCAATTCAAGCAGGCGTTTTTCCAACTCTTTTTCATCAGGTTCATCGGACGCGCCCTCCTCCGCTCCCGCGACAACAATGACAATTTCGCCTTTCACATTTTCTCTCTTTTTAAAATCTTCCGCGAGAGACGAAAGCGAAGCACGCGAAACCTCTTCGTGAAGTTTTGTCATTTCGCGGCAGACAGCGGCGGCGCGGTCTCCAAGCGTCTCGCGGAGCAAAGCGAGGGTTTTTGCGGTCCTTTTCGGCGATTCGTAAATCACAACCGGATGCGGAGACAAAACAAATTCCGACAAAACCTTCGCCGCCTTCCCCTTCTGCCGGGGAAAAAAACCCAGAAACACAAAACCGGAAAACGGAATCGCGGACGCGCAGAGAGCGCAAAGCAGAGCGGACGCGCCCGGAATCGGCACAACATCAAAACCCTCTTCGGCAACCCGCGCCGCAACCCTGTACCCGGGGTCTGAAACCAAAGGCGTTCCCGCGTCCGTAACAAGTGCAACATCGCCGCCGTCTTTGAGAATACCAATGATGGTTTCGGTTTGCTTCTCCTCATTATGCTCATGGCACGATATAAGACGGTTTTTAATTTCGTAACGGGAAAACAGTTTGCGGGTTACTCTCGTGTCCTCGCACGCGACCGCGGCCGCCTCTTTCAGAATCCGCAGAGCCCTGAGAGTGGTGTCTTCAAGATTTCCGACCGGAGTGGCGACTATGTAAAGACGGGAAGCCATAAAACACCGATAGAGTTCCCGTTATCGCGCGTGCTTGCAAACCCGCACTAGCGTTGACAAAATCCGCGCTCCGTGAGATATTGAAGGGCTCAAAAGAGGTTGAAAATGGGTCTTACAAAGGAACAGGCAAGCCGTTACAGCCGGCATCTTATACTGCCCGAAGTGGGCGTTGAGGGTCAGCAAAAACTGCTTGACGCAAAGGTTTTGTGCATCGGCGCGGGAGGGCTCGGCTCGCCGCTCGCCCTGTATCTCGCAGCCGCCGGAGTCGGCAACATAGGCATTGTTGACTTTGATGTAGTTGATTTCAGCAATCTGCAACGACAGATAATTCACGGCGAAAGCACGCTCGGAGACCTCAAAGCTGAAAGCGCGAAAAAAAGAATCGCCGATTTGAATTCAGATGTGAAAGTTACAATCCATAACGAGCGTTTTTCATCTGAAAACGCGATGGAAATTGTCAAAAACTACGACATTGTGGTGGACGGAACGGATAATTTCCCAACCCGCTACCTTGTGAACGACACTTGTGTTCTGCTCGGCAAACCCAATGTTTACGGGAGTATTTTCCGTTTTGAGGGTCAGGTGAGCGTTTTTGACTCCAAGCGCGGACCTTGCTACAGGTGTCTGTATCCAGAACCGCCGCCGCCGGGGCTTGTTCCCAGTTGCGCGGAGGGGGGAGTTCTTGGAATTCTGCCCGGAATTGTCGGCACGATACAGGCCGCTGAAACCGTCAAACTCATTCTCGGCGCGGGTGACGCGCTTGTTGGACGGCTACTTTTTATTGACGTTCTTGAAATGCAACCCAAGGAATTAAAACTGCGTAAAGACAAGTCATGCCCCATTTGCGGTGACTCGCCGACCATCACGGAGTTGATTGATTACGAACAGTTTTGCGGAATTCCGGTCGGCAACGAATCGCTCGGGCAAAACTCCGTGGGCGAGAATGAAATAAGCGCCGAAGATTTCAGAAAGGTATGGAACAGCGAAAACAGCCCCACGCTTGTGGACGTGAGAGAGCCTCACGAATATGAAATTTGCCGGATAGAAGGGTCGTCCCTCATTCCGCTGGGCGAGATAGAGAAAAGACTGGGCGAGTTGAACACGGAAAGCGAGATAGTTATTCACTGTCATCACGGTGGAAGAAGTCTCAAAGCCACCGACATTCTGCTTCAAAACGGGTTTTCAAGAGTGAAAAGCCTCAAAGGCGGAATAGACGAATGGGCGGAAAAATTTGACCCCTCAATTCCCAGATATTGAGAATGGGCGGGGAGGGATTTGAACCCTCACGGGTGTTAGCCCAACGGCTTTTGAGGCCGCCGCGTCTGCCATTTCGCCACCCGCCCCGTAGGAGCGTTAATTATCCTGTTATAAGGAATTTTATCAATGAAACGAAAAACCCATATCTTGCTTGCCGTAACCGTTTTCGCCTTTCTGTGCGTGGCGGACGCTCATGCTCAAAAAGGCGACAGCACGGCGGGCGGAGAGTCTTTTGCGACAATCTGCGCATCGTGCCATGGTCCCACGGGCAAAGGAGACGGAGTTGCCGCCGCCGCGCTGGAGCCCAAGCCGAGGGATTTGAGCGATGCGAAATATCTTTCAACGCTGACCGATGAATACCTGTTCAAAGTGATTACCGAAGGCGGCACCGTGGTCGGTAAAGCACCGACAATGCCCGCATGGGGCGGAGTGCTCGGAGAAGACGGCGCGTGGAACGTTATCGCCTACATAAGAAAAGAAATATGCAAATGCGTACATGCCGAATAAGATTAGTGAAAAAATGGAGAGGTGACCGAGCGGCCGAAGGTGCACGCCTGGAAAGCGTGTAAGGGGTTTACGCTCCTTCAAGGGTTCGAATCCCTTCCTCTCCGCCAAAAAAAACGAAAAAACCGGAACTGTTTCCACGCAAACACTCCCGGGCGCAAGTGCTCCGCCCTTGCCCACTTTTCCCCTAACCGATACAATCACTTTCGGAGAATAAAACCCCGGTGAGCCGGTCCGTGCGGTGTGGAATCCGTGAACTCCGCCAGGTCCGGAAGGAAGCAACGGCAGCGGAAATCCTCAGGCGTTGCGGATATCCGGCGAGCCGGGTTTACAGATTCAGAAAATGTCGTCATACGTAGTTCTTGCAAGAAAACTGAGACCCCGAAACTTTGATGAGATTGTGGGACAGAACTACATAGTCAAAGCGCTTTGCAACGCCGCCAGATCAGGCAAACTCGCTCATGCCCTGCTGTTCACGGGACCCCGTGGGGTGGGGAAAACCTCTACTGCAAGAATCGTGGCAAAAGCGGTCAATTGCGACAAACCCTCAACTGAAGAACGCCCCTGCTCTCAAGATCCTTGCGAATCATGCTCGCTTATCTCCGAGGGGCGTGCGGTGGAAGTTCAGGAAATGGATGCCGCATCCCACACAAGCGTGAACGATGTGCGGGAAATTATTGAACAGTCGCGCTATGTTCCCGCTTCGGGCAAAACGCGCATATATATAATTGACGAAACACACATGCTTTCGCAAGCCGCATTCAACGCGTTGCTAAAAACGCTTGAAGAGCCGCCCGCGCATGTGCTTTTTATTCTCGCCACAACCGAACCGCACAAAATACCGGCGACAATCCTTTCACGTTGCCAACGTTACGATTTCAAAAAAGTGGCGGTCTCAGAAATAGCGTCTACGCTTGAATCCGCGGCGCGGAGCGAAAACATCAACATCGCGTCCGAAACGGTGTCGTCAATCGCCCTTGAAGCGGACGGAAGCTTGAGAGACGGCTTGAGCCTTCTTGACCGCATAATAGCAACTTTCGGAACAGACATAGACCACGCCGAAGCACTTGCCCTGCTGGGTTTTGTGGACACGAGTCTGATGAATGAAATGTTTGGCGCGATAATGAAGCGCGACCCCGCCAAGGGGTTTGAAACGCTTGGAAACGCTCTTGACAAAGGCATCGGTCCCGCAAAATTCGCGCAGGAACTCGCCTCGCTGCTCAGAGCCGCCGTTGTGCTTAAAGTGAGCGGAGCCAAATCAGTTCCGGAGATGGAGGAGCAAAGAGCGCAGATGCTTATCTCCTCAGCGCAAGACCGTTCCGTGCAAGACCTTGAAACACTTTTTGACATCGCGCTTGATGAGTGCGACCGGGTAAGCCGGTCTTTCTATCCTGAGCTCGCGGTTGAAGCGATGGCTATGAAACTGTGCTCGGTGGAAAAAGCCGTTCCGCTTGACGACATTATGCGGCGGCTTGAGAAACTCACGGACGGCAAACCCCCGAGCGGACAAACAAGCGAAGCGAAACCCCGCGCCTCTTACAACCAGCACCGCGAATCGGAGGCTAAAAAGGTTGAGGCAAGGGAAGAACAACCGGAGGCGGAACCGCAGGTGCGGATAAATGGAAGCGCGGACACGGACGCGTTTGACGAAGAAAAGAAAAGCGCCAAAACCTTCGCGAAGTTTCTGAAAACCGGCGACAACACAGGGTTTATGGCAAATCTGGTTTCCGGCTGTGAAATCAAGGTTGAAAATTCCCTCGCGATAATCAACGTTCCAAAGCATAGTATTCTGGAGCAAAAACTCACGGGTGAAAACAGCGAACGCGAAAACCTTTTGCAAGCCGCGCGCGATTTTTTCAAACGTGAATCTAAAATCGCGTTTGTTCAGCCCGCTCCGGCGCAAAAAACAAACGGCATTGAGAAAATCCAAGAACAACCGCTTGTGAAACAGGCGCTTGATATGTTTGACGGAAAAATAAAAAATCTTGACGAAAGGAGAGCAAAATGAAACTGGGCGGCGGATTGAAAGACCTGATGAAACAGGCTGAAAAACTGAAAGAGGACATGGAAAAGGTTCAAAATGAGGCCGGCGAAGAGATTGTGGAAGCGTCTTCGGGCGGCGGAATGGTAACCGTAACGGCAAAAGCCAAAGGGGAGATAATGTCAATACGGATAGACCCCGAAATCGCAGGGGATAAAGACACGGAGATGCTTGAGGATTTGCTCGGCGCGGCGGTGAATGAAGCTCTTTTGCGGGGCAAAAAAATGATGAAGGAAAAAATTTCCGAAGTTACCAGCGGACTGGGACTGCCGCCCGGACTTTTGTAAAAATGGATGGCTCCGGACTGCCCGCCGCAATGAGGCGGCTTGTGAGCGAACTCGCCTCCCTGCCGGGAATAGGCGAAAAAAACGCCATCCGGCTCGCTTTTCATATCATTTTCAAAACATCAAAAGACAAAGCGTTGCGGCTTTCGCAAGCCGTCCGGCTCGCGCGCGATGAAATTTGCGTTTGCGAAACCTGTTTTCATTTTTCATCGGGCGGAAAATGCTCAATCTGCGACTCCGCGGGAAGGGATTTTTCAACCGTGTGCGTAATTGAGCAACCGCTTGACCTCATTGCCATAGAACAAAGCGGCGGCTACAAGGGCGTTTACCATGTTTTGCACGGGTTTATATCGCCGATTGACGGCATAGGTCCCGAAGACCTGAAACTGCGCGAATTCATAAAACGGTTGCAGAGCGACAGCAGAATAAAAGAGGTAATTCTGGCAACAAGTTCACGTATTGAAAGCGTGGCAACGAGCAACTTCATAGCGGAAATTCTGAAAAAACGTGCGGACAAGTTCGGGATAAAAATCTACCGTATCTCTCAGGGCATTCCGGCGGGAAGCGACATTGAGCATCTTGACCAGACCACCCTGCGCAACGCGATTGCGGACAGAAAAGAGATTTGAACGCGGCCTCAAGTTTTTCGCATCGCCCTCAAATACGCCACCGCTTCAAAAATCAGCCACACGGCAAGTGCCAGTATGCAGAAGGAAAGAAACTGCAACAGAAAATTGCCGCTGAGGTTGAAGATGTTGAGAATGACGGACGCGATTGAAGTGATGATGACAAGTGCCATCGGAACAAGCGTGTAAATAAAAGGTCTTTTTGTTTTCCAGAGGTAGATTGTCGCAACAAGAAGCGTGAAGCCCGCAATCAACTGGTTTGTCGCTCCGAAAAGGGGCCACAGAATAAAGCCGCCCGAACCCGGTCCCTTGCCCGGCGCTTGCGCAAGTAAAGCCAGCATAAGCGCGGGAACAACGGCGAAAACGGTGGCGACATACCTGTTTTTGAGAAAACTAACTTTGTATTCCGTGGCAAGTTCGCCGATTATGAGGCGCTGAATTCGCGTGCTTGTGTCAAGAGAAGTGGAAGCGAAACTGATGACCATAACGCTGACGATTGTTGCCGCGAGTTCATGCGGCATGCGTATTCCGCCGAGAAAAGCGGACGCGCCGAGAACAAAGTTTGAAATCCCTCCGCTTTTTGCGCCGCCCCAGGTCGCGTATTTTTCAAACCATTCGGTCTGCCCTATTCCCGCGGTTACGGCGAGAACCGCGATGATGGCAAGCGTTCCCTCGCCAAGCATACAACCGTAGCCAATCGGGCGGCAATGGGTCATTTTATCAATCTGTTTTGAGGTTGTCCCGCTTGAGACAAGTCCGTGAAAACCACTTATCGCGCCACAGGCAATTGTTACAAAAAGAAACGGAATCAGCGGCACGCCGTCCGTGGCGGACTTCAAATTGAAAGCGGGCGCGGAAATTTCGGGATTGGAGACAAAAAGTCCGATAATCATCAATCCGAGCCCGAAAATAAGCATATAACTGTTGATGTAGTCTCTGGGCTGAAGCAAAGTCCAAACGGGCAGAACCGAAGCGACAAACGAATATACAAGAAGAATTACAACCCATGTCGCAACCTCCGAACCCAGAAGCGGCGGCACTGTGATGTTGTAGTTCATTCCCGCCCATATTGCGCCCGCGAGAAGAAACAGAGCAACAATTGTGGGAACCGTGATGTTTGCTTTTCTGCGGTAAAAAAGAAAACCGAGCGCAAGCGCAACCAGAATTTGGAAATTCACGGGCAGAACACTTGACGGAAACCCCACAAACAGAACCGCTATTGCATAGGCGAAAACCGCCATAACGAAGAAAATCAGGAAATAGACGATAACAAGAAAAAGTGTCCGCACACGCGGCGTAACCAAATCTCCGGCTATGTCACCCACGGTTCTACCCCTGTTTCTCGCTGAAATCACAAGGGCGCTGAAATCATGAACGGCGCCCATAAAAACCGTTCCGAAAACCACCCACAGAACCGCAGGAACCCAACCCCAGAACACCGCGATTGCCGGACCGATAATCGGAGCCGCGCCGGCGATTGAGGCAAAATGATGCCCGAAAAGCACCACTTTGGGCGCGGGCACATAGTCAACGCCATCATTGAGTTCATGCGCAGGCGTGAGTTCGGAGTCCGAAATGGCAAAGACTCTCCGCGCAAGAAATCGCGAGTAAAAACGGTATCCGAGAAGAAAAAGCGATATGGCTGAAACGGCAACAAAGGCGGCGCTCATTGAATTCCTCCTCCGCCGGAACGCGGAAGCACAAGTTATGATACATTGCTGAAAAGACAAAGGGAAAACCCATGCCTGCCATAAAAGACACTCTGAACACCGTCATATACTACGTTTCGCAGGAGCACGCGAACTCGCAGAAAACCCTTCACGGAGGACGGCTGATGGACTGGATTATGTCCGTTGCAAATATAACTTCGGCGCGGTTTGCCAAAGGGCTGACGGTTCTCGGCGCGGCGGACAACATAGATTTTATGAATCCCGTCAAGGTCGGGCACATTGTTGTTCTGGACAGCTGGATTGAGTTTGTGGGCAAGTCATCACTTGAGGTGGCTGTGCGGGTTTATTCGGAAGATCCCGAAGCGGGCGAGAAAAAATTCATAACTCTGTCACGGCTTGCTTTTGTGGCAATTGACAAGGAAGGAAATCCCAGAGCGGTTGGCAATGAGGTTGTTCCGGCGGATTTGAGTGAAAAAACGGTTTTTGAAAAAGCCGCCGCGCGCAAAGATACGCGGCTCGGAGAATTGAAGGTGAGAAAGCAGAACCTTTCCAATGTTGCCGATGAAACCGAAGTTACACGCGTTACGCTTGAAACCTCTCGCGCCGTGATGCCCGAAGACATATTTTTTGCCAATCTGATGTCAGCCGGAAAACTACTGAAATACACCGATGAAACCTCGGCTCTTATAGGAATGAGGCACGCGAAGGGAACACTCGTAACCGGCTCGCTGGACAACCTTTTCTTTTTCTCGCCAATACGGCAGGGCGAATACATAACACTCAAAGCCGGAATTACGCATACGGGAAAAACTTCGCTTGAAACGGCGGTAAAAATCAGTTCCGAAAACCCGCGAACGGGGATGAGTAACCACACCTGCACGGCATTTTTGTCTTTCGTCCACGTGGATAAAAACGGAAAACCGTGCGCCGTTCCGCAGATTACGGCGGAAACGCCTTATGAAAAAAGATTGTGGAAGGATGCTGAAAACAGACGGGACTTGCGTTCCGAAAGAGTCAGGGAAATCCGCAAAAAAGCGGAAATGTATATTGAGAATTATAAAGGAGCGGTGGTATAGAAAAGTACAGAAATAAGTAAATTTACTAATAACCTCTGGCACTTTGAATATACCAAGAATGGTCTCCCGAACTAGGACAAACTGCTGCAAACGAAATCTTTTCTGAAGACAAAGGATTGATATCAGTAGCAACCTTATAATAGGCTACTTTACCAGAAGATTTATCTTCAATACTTATTGTAAGTTCTTTTAACGTTAGATTTTTGTTTCCATTATGAATAGTGTATTCCCCCTCTTGAAGGAGTTGAAAACAAGATCCCCTTCCATTAATTAATCTCAATTCATTTTTATTCAAATCTCTTGTAAAAAAATCGCTATATGCCAGTATGACACCAAGAATTAACAAAAAAACTACAATCAGAAATACCCTCTTCTCTGATTTTAGTCGTTGAACAAATGATAAGATTTTCTCCATACAGTAACTCTCTTAAAAAATTTGTATCACATAATCTCGGCAAAGCCGCCTTTGATTACCTTCATTCCGCCAACTGAAGCTTCAAACTTTATCGCGTTCTGTCCGGCTTCAAAACATTCAAGATTGAGCGTGTCGCCCGGGTAAACGGGAGCGGAAAAACGCACGGCTAAACTTTTTAAGTTTTCGGGCGCGCCGCCGAGGTATCCGTCTATGATTTTCTGCATCGCCATAGACATTGTGCAAAGTCCGTGGACGACAACGCCTTTGAGCCCCGCCTCTTTCGCGACATCTTCGTTCAGGTGAATCGGGTTGTGGTCATTTGAAGCGTCCGCATAGCGCGGGGTTATGTCCGCCGGAACATCAATCCCGCTTGTAAAAACGGTTTGCGGAGCGGCTGAACCCGCCGGTTTCGGCGCGGACGGTTTTTTAGCGCTTCTCTCAGGTTTTTTACCGCTCCCAATTCCGCGCACAAAAAGCCCCCAGTTTGATTCGCAGACAATTTCGCCGTCCACCATGCTCTGTGTGCGGAGAGCGAGAACCTCGCCCGACCCCTTGTCCTGAATGTCCGAAACTTCGGCGGAAAACGCAACTTCCATTCCCGCCATAAGCGGTTTAACAAACGTCATTTTCTGGTCGCCGTGAACAAGCATCAGCACATTCTTTTTCGCTTGCTCTTTGCCGCCGTTCAGTTCGGGATCACTCCAGATTGTTTCAAGAAACGGAAGTTCGTAAATAACCGGAAAAGAAGGCGGAGCAACGCCGCTAGCGTAGGCGGTATTTCCCGCGCCGCCAATAACAGCCGCATATTTTGCTATCTCATCCTGAGTTATGATATGAGAGCGTCGCTCAAACCCTTTGCTGATAAAATCTCTGTTTAGTTCCATAACCGGAGTTAAGGTTAGTCACAAAAACACCAAAGGGCAAAAAAAAGAGGGAAGCAAAAACTTCCCTCTTTTTAAGTTTTGTGACTAAACGCACGGAACCGGCCCGCACGCTTTTCAGTCCCAATCCGTTACCAGGGCTGAGACATGTCGTCTTTGCTGGTCTGGTTTTTCAGCCACTTCTCAGGTGTGTACTGAGCGGCGCCGAAAATCAAAGCGAGATTGGCAATAATCACGCCCTGCGGACCGTTAGGATTGTTTGTGTCCTTCGCCCTTTTCTCAATAGTTTTGTAGATAGGGTCAGGAATGTTAAGTGTTACTTCAGCCATTGTTTATTCCTCCATAAACTTTGTTGTTAAAGAAAAAGTCAGTCGGCGGCGCCGATGCCTTTCTCCTCGCGGTACTTGTCAAGCACCTCTCTTTTGACCGTGGGTTTCAACTCAAAGTCAACGTTGACATCGTCCGGCGCGGACGCTTGCACCTCTTCGGCGCTGAGCGGCTCCAAACGTTTGTCAATCGCCGTTTTGGGGTCGTCCATTGTGGAGTCCTCAAATTTCCAGTCCGTAAGGGACTCGTCTCCAAGTCCGAAACGTTTGGTAAGGCGGTTGATTTCCTCAAGACGTCCGGGAAGAGGTCCCGGCGCTTGCAGAAGTTTGAGTTCTTCAAGCAGTTTCACGGCTTTGGGGTCTCTTTTGAAACCGTTGCCAACTTTCTTCTCAAAAAACATGTTCTCAAACGGAGGACGCGAACGCGTTCCGCCGCCGTCCATGCTTTCAGCCGGAACGCCGACCGTCATCAGCCAACTGAACACGTAAGTGTCAGGCAGGTTGAATTTCTCTTTGGTGTTTCTTCTCGCTCCGCCGCTTGCCCCGTTGAGGCATGTGCCGAGACCGAGAGAGGTTGCCGCTATCATAGCGTTCTGAATCGCGTTTCCGAGGTCAATCGCCGCAAGGCGGTGAAGAACGGCATCGGGAAGCAAAGCCGGAAGCGGGAAAAGACCGGAAACCCTGTCGTATTCCCATCCGTGCGCCTTGTCCAGAGCACCGGTTCTCAGAAGGTCATGGATTGCCTGACCCTGAACATCGTAGTTCGCAAGGTCATAGCACCAGAAGACAAGAACAGGAGCCATCTGGGTCGTTATCTGACTCCAGTCTGAAATGAATTCCCAAATCTCAGGATCTTCATCTCTGTAAACAACAATTGCTCGCTGTCCGTTGAAGTTACCCGCCGAAGGAGCAACCCTCGCGGCTTCAAGCATAGCCTGTATCTTCCATCTCTCAACAGGCTCATCGGGCTCATACCATCTTATGGAACGCCGCGTGCCCATAGCGTCAAAAGCGTCCATAGGTTTCACCGAGCTTGCCTCGGGAACATCGTCCAGTATTAGTTTGCTGGCCATATTTATTTCCCCCCTATTGGAAATTTCTCACCCGGAAGTCCAAAAGACAACCGATTTTCAAAGCATATTATTGGCAAGCGGTGGTGTTGTCAAGAATTGACACCCCACAGAGCTTTCCTTATATTAAATACGCTGTTGAAGTCGACAAATCCGACAGCAAAAAGGAGTTCGTTATGTCTTTAAGAAATGTTTATGTCATAGGAGTGGGCAACACCCCCTGTGGAAGGTTTCCGGATAAAGCCGCGCACATTCTGGGGCGCGAAGCAGCATGGGCGGCGATTCAAGACGCCGAAATACATCCGCGCTCAATTGAAATAGTTTTCTGCGGCCACGTCTATCAGGGCATGGGAGTTGGGCAAAGAACGATGAAAGAAATCGGACTTGTCGGACAACCAACCATAAATGTTGAAGGCGCGTGCGGAAGCGGAACGCTCTCATTCTGGGAAGCATGGAGAACCATTGCCTACGGACAGGCGGAAATTTCTCTCGCTCTCGGCGTTGAAAACTTAAGCAAGGTTCTTTCGGGCGGACCTCTGCCGCTTGAAGAAGACGACATTGAAGTTGCCATGGGAATGGGAATGCCCGCGCTTTACGCAATGCGCGCGAGCAGATATATGCACGAATACGGCGTTACAAAAGAGCAACTCGCCGAAGTGGTCGTAAAAAGCAGACATCACGCGGCAATGAACCCGGACGCTCAGTTCAGAAAACCTGAAACCGTTGAAAGCGTTCTGGACGCCCCGATGATTGCCGACCCCCTTACGCGCAACCAGTGTTGCCCCGTTGGAGACGCGGCGGCGGCGGCGGTGCTTGTGAGCGAGGACCAGGTGAAAAAACTCGCGAAGAAAACACCTGTTAAGGTTCTCGGCTGCATTTCACAGTCGGGCAAATACTCAAGCCCCACGGGACTTACCTGCGCTCCTTCGGAGAATGTTTCAAGAAGCGCGAAAATGGCTTACGAGCAGGCGGGAATTGGTCCCGAAGACATTGACGTGTGCGAAATTCACGATGCGTTTTCAATTGCTGAAATGATGGTTGCCGAAGCTCTCGGCTTCTGCAAAGAAGGCGAAGGCGCGCGGCTGATTGACGAAAAAAGCACATGGGTCGGAGGCGACAAGGTTGCCATCAACCCCGGCGGCGGTCTTCTTTCAAGAGGTCACCCCGTTGGAGCGACCGGACTGCTTCAGACCGCGGAAATTGTCCGCCAGCTCAGAGGTGAAGTGGGTAAACGGCAGGTCAAAGACGCCAAAATCGGACTCATTGAAACAATGGGCGGCGCCCAACCGGCAATGGACGGAATTACCTGCGTTGTGAGTATTCTGGGAAAATAGAAAAAATCTATTTCTCTTCTCTAACACGCTGGAATGAAGCAAACTTCGGTATTCCGTTCTTTGTAAATCCAGTGTATTTGTAGGTAATTGTGCTGCCGATTGGAGGCGGATTTACACGTTCCTTATTGGAAAATCCCGTGCCGATTTTGAAAGTAACGCCTTCGGGTGTTTTCACCGTTACGCTTCCGAGCATTCCCTTAAACCTGCCCCGCCCGGGATTGTGAGCGATAACAACCGCTTCGGCATCGTAGAACAGTTTGAATTTCAGCAAATCATCGCTTCTGCCGCTTCTGTGTGGAGAATCTTTTCTGCGCAGTATCAGCCCTTCCCCGCCGTTTTTCGTTATCTCTTTCAGTTTTCTGCGCAACTCCCGTTTGTCCCGGACATTGAACTGGCGCACTTTTTCCAGATACGGAGAGTCCGCGCTGCGAACAAGTTTTTTCAGGGCTTTGTCGCGTTTTCTGAACTCGCCCTTATGCGCCGGAAGGTCAAAAACCATGTATTTGATTTTTTTCCAACGCGGATGCGGCTTGTCGCGCATAACAATTGAAGAGGTTTTCTCAAAACTGTTCCTGCCGCCCCACAATTCCCCGTCCATCGGCTCGGATGGAAATCCTTGCGTGAACCAGAACGGAGCCGCAAACACATTCCCGCCTCTGGAAATCAGCCGCTTTCCGTCCCAATAGGCGCGAACCCCGTCAAGTTTTTCGCTCACAAGATATTTGCTGACATCAACATTTTTTCCGTATGGATTCGCGAGCGCGAAATCATGCGGAACCGCAAAAACAGGAGGAACGGCGGCAAACGCCGTGAGAATGAAAACCGCCGCGAGAAACAGTGTTCTTTTTGAAAAATACAAAGCGGTAAATTACCTGCCTGAAATTAAAGACTGTATAAAAGACCGAAGGAGAACACATTTGCCGAAGCGTCCGCCTGCGCGGGTATCTGTTCGTCCTGAATGGTAATGGGAAAAGGTGACCCTCGAAATTCAGCCGTTATCTGTTCCGAAGAAAGCCCGGTTGCTTCATAAGTAAATGTTTCTTTGCCCTGCTCAATCCTCGTGTAACTCAGACGCGCGCGTATTCCTTCCACCCCTATAATTTCCCCGAGCGCGTATTCAAAACCCGCTCCGAATGAAATCCCGTCAAAAGTTACATCGGTATGAACGGGCCGGTCGAGAACTGCGATGGCAATTTCATCCGGAACAGACGGGTTAGGCGGGAGAGAAATGGTTTTCACAGTGCCCGTGGCTTCAACCCAGCTTCTTCCCCAACCGATATTTGAATAGACCATAGTGTTCTCTTTGAGCAGAAATCCCACGCGGGTCGTTATGCCGAAAAACCCCTGAGTGATGTCTATGTCGGAAGTGAAATTCGGGCTGTTGAACGCTTTTGTGTCGTCGTAACTTCCGTAACTCCCACTGAATTCAAGTGCGGCGAAAACTCTGTTCAAAGTTATTCCATAGCCCGCGAAAAGAGAACCTCCCGCAAGGTTGTCAGTGCCGCCAAAGGGAAAAGGACCCTGAGAAACATCTACTGTTGTTCCCGGAGGAGCCGGCGAGGGAACCGGAACGGTAGCCGTAAGGGGCCCAAGCATTCCTTCCGCCTTGTTTGAAACAAAAGCCGAGTCAATTCCACCGTAGAAACCGTCAAACTTGCCACCGTCAAAAGACGAAACCTCTTGCGCCCGGCTCGCGAACACAACTGAAAATGCAAGAAAAAAAATAGAAACAGTAAAGAGAAGCGTTGCAGAGAAAACATGGGGGCAATTTAACCATTGAAACTATGCTAAATCAAACCGCCGTTGAAGAAAAAGCCAACACCGCGCGGTCAATTTAAAATCGGGCAACATATCCGGCAAACAGTGAAAAAGACGGCTCATGCGTTTCCCTTAAATCCAAAATTGTTCACGCTGTCCCTAACAGGTCTGACAGTCGCGATTCCCGAACCCGCCGAGCCGACTCCACCAAAACATCCGGCGACCGCCAACGGCAGACACAATGAGATAAAAAGTTTTTTTATACATCCGACAGCTATAGATTATAATTTACACTTCAAAAATGTTAAACAGTTCGAAAAAAAAGGTGAATATCGGACTCATAGGCGCGGGCACGGTCGGGTGCGGGGTTTATGAAGTTGTTCGGAGCAGCCGTAAAACAATCAAGCAAAAAACCGGCGTTGAACTTATTATTAAAAGCATTGCGGACATCGAGCCGAACAGAAAAAGACCGGTCAAAATCCCTAAAACTCTTTTCACCAAAGACGCTTATGAACTGATTAACGACCCGGAAATTAACACTGTTATTGAGCTTGTCGGAGGCACAACAGTCGCGCGCAAGTTCGCGCTTGCGGCGATTAAAAACGGCAAAAATCTTGTTACGGCGAATAAGGCGTTGCTCGCGCTCAAAGGAAAAGAGATTTTTTCCGCCGCCGCAAAAAAAGGGGTGGAGGTCGGGTTTGAAGCCAGCGTCGGTGGAGGAATTCCTCTTATTCAGGGCCTTCGTGAAGGATTTTGCGCGAACAAAATAGTTTCCATTCACGGCATCATGAACGGAACTTCAAACTACATACTGCACAAAATGTCCGCCGGAGGGCAAACATTCAAACAGGCGCTCGCGGACGCGCAACGCGAGGGATACGCGGAAGCCGACCCGTCTTTTGATGTTAACGGCACGGATTCGGCTCACAAACTGCTGATACTTATTGCGCTCGCGTGGGGAAACCTTTTCAAACTGAAAGACATCATGGTTGAGGGAATAGCGGGCATAGACTCGGCGGACATCTCTTACGCGCGGGAGTTCGGATACAAAATCAAGCCGCTTGCGACCGCAAAAATCTCAGGCGGCGCGATAGAGGCCGGAGTGTATCCCGCGCTTGTGGGCAATGACACGCAACTCGCCTCGGTCAACGGAGCTTTCAACGCCGTACGCGTGGAGGGAGACCATGTTGGCCCGGCGATGTTTTACGGAATGGGCGCGGGAATGATGCCGACTGCGAGCGCGGTTGTGAGCGACGTTGTCAGAATAGCGCGCGGCGGCGGAAGTGCGCCGGTGGCGGAAAGTTTCTCACAAAACAGAGCGCGCCGTCTCGCGCCGCCGCAAAGCGTAAAAAGCAGGTTTTATGCGAAATTTCAAGCCAAAGACGAGCCCGGAGTGCTCGGAAAAATCTCCGCCGCGCTCGGAAAATCGGGCATCAGCATACAGTCTGTAATTCAAAAACCGGGCGGTTCGGCAAAGAAAGTGCCCGTTGTGATAATGACGCGGCGGACAACCGGGAAAAATATGCGCGCCGCAGTAGCGGGAATTGAAAAACGCATAACAAAAACACCCGCCGTGGTTTTGAGAGTGAGCGATATCTGAATTAGAGCGACTCAAGCGCCTCTTTCGCCGCACGCTGTTCCGCCTCTTTTTTGCTTCTGCCCTGCCCTCTGCCGAAAATATCCGAGCCGTCTCCCACGGCGCTGAAAAAATACTTTTCATACGCGGACCCGGCTTCCTCGGTTTCATAGACGGGAAGAGAACCGTTGCGTTTGTGAAACGCCTTTTGCAGTTCGGATTTGTAATCGGTAACAAGGCTCCATTTCTCTCTGTTGCTCAGAATTAAATCGGATACAAACTTGCGCGCCGTTTCGTAACCGCCGTCAAGAAAAATGGCGCCTACAACCGCTTCAAACACATCAGCAAGGTTTGACTCCCTTTCCCTTCCGCTCTTTTCCTCTCCTTTGCCCAACAGCATGCATTCGCCCAAACCCAGAGCTCTCGCGTAGCCCGCAAGGTTTTCACCGCTCACAATGCTGCTTCTCTTGACCGAGAGTTCACCCTCGTCCGCTTCGGGAAAGATCTTCCATAAATCTTCGGCGGCAACACACCCGACAACGGAATCGCCAAGAAATTCAAGCCGCTGGTTGTCAACATTGCCGCCTTTTTCGTTTCTGTATGAGCGGTGAGTGAAAGCGGCTTCAAGAAGTTGTGAATCTCGGAAATCGTAGCCAAGTTTTATGTTCTTCATAAAGCACATTATACACCCGCGAGGCGGGAGACGGACTGTTTGACAGCCAAGACGGCGTTATGTAATTTTTCATTAAAGGGTTGGTCTAAACAAAGGCGGTTACCGCATCCAGCCCCGCTAAAAGGAGAATAAAAGTGGCGAAAAAAGCACCGAGAAAGGCGGCTCCGAGCCGTATTGACACCAACAAGGCTGAGATAGCGAAAGCGGTCAAGTTCATCAAAAGCAGCAAGGCGGAATACATAGATCTGCGATTTCTTGATTTTGTCGGAATGTGGCAGCATTTCACCGTTCCGGCGTCCGAATTTGACGCATCCGCTTTTGAAGAGGGAATGGGGTTTGACGGCTCAAGCATAAGGGGCTGGAAAACAATCAACGCGAGCGACATGCTCACCGTGCCCGACCCCGCGACCGTCCGGCTTGACCCTTTTATGGAAAAACCCACAGTTGTTATTCTGTGCAACATAGTTGACCCAATTACAAAAGAGCCCTATTCACGCGACCCCAGAAACATCGCGGGAAAAGCCGAAGCGTATATGAAAAGCACGGGTATGGCGGACACGGCTCATTTCGGTCCGGAACTTGAGTTTTTCATTCTTGAAGACATCCGTTACGACCAAACAGCCAATTCCGGCTACTACTTTGTAGATTCCGATGAGGGAATCTGGAATTCCGGAAGTGATGATTTCCCCAACCTCGGATACAAACTGAGGCACAAAGAAGGGTACTTCCCCACTCCTCCGGCTGACAGCCACCACGACCTCCGATCTGAAATGGTTTCCGTTATGCAGGAAATGGGAATTGTTGTTGAGGCTCACCACCATGAGGTCGCGACAGGCGGACAGGCGGAGATTGACATGAAGTTCGCACCGCTTATGACAATGGGCGACCAGATGATGTGGTATAAATACATCTGTCGCAATGTCGCTCGCAGACACGGCAAAGCGGTGACCTTTATGCCCAAACCGCTGTTTGATGACAACGGCTCCGGGATGCACATTCACCAGTCGCTGTGGAAGAAAGGCAAACCTCTGTTTGCGGGCAACGGATATGCGGGAATGAGTGAAACCGCAATGCATTACATAGGCGGCATACTCAAACACGCGCGTGCGATTTGCGCTTTCAGCAACTCAACCACGAATTCATACAGACGGCTTGTTCCGGGCTTTGAGGCGCCGGTCAACCTCGCCTACTCGGCAAGGAACAGAAGCGCGGCGGTGAGAATACCGATGTATTCTCCGAGCCCCAAGGCAAAGCGGATTGAGTGCAGATTCCCCGACCCTTCATGCAACGGGTATCTGACTTTTTCAGCAATGCTGATGGCAGGTCTTGACGGAATTGAGAACAAAATCAAACCCGGCGACCCGATGGACAGAGACATCTACGCGCTCGGACCCGAAGAGTTGGAAAACATTCCTTCGGTTCCCGCATCTCTTGAAGAGGCGTTGAAATCACTTGAAAAAGACCATGACTTCCTTCTCAAGGGCGGAGTGTTTGATGAAGACCTGATAAAAACATGGATAGACTACAAGATGGAAAATGAGGTCAACCCCATTCGGCTGAGACCCGTTCCACAGGAGTTTATTCTCTACTTTGACGTTTGATTGAAAAATGAAACGGGAATAAAAAAGCGCCGTGTAAAAGCGGCGCTTTTTTTTGTAGGATAAAGCAAATGCCGTCACCTGACCGCTTTGAACTGGACATTTTCAACAACATACTTTCGGGAATAGCCGAAGAGATGGGCACGCGCCTGATGCGTTCGTCTTTCTCACCAAACATAAAAGAGCGGCGCGACTACTCATGCGCCATATTCAACTCAAAAGGGGAAATGATAGCGCAGGCGGCGCACATTCCGGTTCATCTCGGCTCAATGTCCTTTTCGGTCGCCGCCGTTCTTGAAGAGCGCGAAATATCAAATGGAGACATTTTCATACTGAATGACCCGTTCAAAGGCGGCACACACCTTCCGGACATCACTTGCGTTATTCCGGTTTTTATCGGCGGCAAGCCGTATTTTTATATAGCGGCGCGCGCCCACCATACAGATGTCGGGGGCAAAACACCCGGTTCAATGCCGCTTTCCACCTCAATAGACGAAGAGGGAATAATAATCGCGCCAACCCGTATAGAAAAAAAGGGGAAGCCGGACAAACGCCTCCTGAAAAAACTCGTTGCCGGAATGAGAAATCCCCAAGAGCGGTTTGGAGACCTGAACGCTCAAATAGCGGCGCTTGAAACGGGCGCGAAGCGGTTGCGTGAAACGGCGCGAAAATACTCGGTCAAAACCATTTGCAATTCGGCGGAGCGGCTTGTTGATTATGCCGAAAAAATGATGCGTGAAGCCATAATGAAGATTCCGGACGGTGAATACAAATTCACGGATTTTCTGGACGATGACGGCATGGGAACAAAAAGCATCCCCGTGAAGGCTACGGTGAACATCAGCGGAAATGAAGCCGTTGTTGATTTGTCGCGAAGTTCACCGCCGGTCAAAGGGTGCGTGAATGCGCCTTTCAGCGTTACCACTTCGGCGGTTCTATACGCCTTTCAGTGCCTCGCGCCGGACGATATTCCGCTTAATTCGGGCCCATTGAGAGCAATCAAAATTGTTACAGGTGAAAACTCTTTGCTCAAAGCCCGTTATCCGAGCGCCATAGCGGCGGGCAATGTGGAGACCTCGCAAAGGGTCGCGGACACGATTTTCGGCGCGCTCGCCAAAGCGGTTCCTGAGAAAATACAGGCGGCGAGCGCCGGAACGATGAACAACATAACCTTCGGTTCCGGTGGTGGACGCAACGAGCGGGAATTTGTTTATTACGAAACAATCGGGGGCGGCATGGGCGGAAGACAGGGAGCGGATGGTGTGTCCGCCGTGCAGACTCATATGACAAACACGCTCAACACCCCGATAGAAGCGATTGAAAGAGAATTGCCCGTGCGCATTGAGTCTTATTCCATCCGGAAAAACTCAGGTGGAAAGGGAAAGTTTTGCGGCGGTAACGGCATTGTGAGGGAATACAGATTTCTTGAGCAGGCCGCGGTCTCAATCATCACCGAAAGGAGAAAATACCGCCCGTGGGCGATAGGGGACGGTGAAAAAGGCAAAAGCGGAAAGAATTTTCTGATTCGCGGCGGAAAGAAAACCGAACTCAAACCCAAACAAAGTTTTAAGGCGCGTAAAGGAGACATCCTAAGAGTGGAAACTCCGGGCGGCGGAGCGTGGGGAAAATAAAACCCATGCGGCGGTTTCTTGTACTGATTGTGCTTTTGCCTCTCACCGGCTGCATCGGCTCCTACGTTCCGCCGGACCTCAACAATGCGTGCTCAATTCTCAAAGAGAAACGGGGATGGTATGGAGACGTTTTAAGAACGGAGAAAAAATGGGGCGTGCCCATACCGGTAAGCATGGCGTTCATTCGTCAGGAATCAAGTTTCAGAAAAAGAGCAAAACAGCCGAGGAAAAAAATCCTCCGGATTATTCCATGGAAAAGGGTTTCATCCGCTTCCGGATACTCGCAAGCGGTCAACAAGACGTGGGAGCAGTATTTGAAAGAGACGGGGAAAAGCGGATTGATGACGCGCCGGTCGGATTTCAAAGACGCCGTGGATTTTATCGGATGGTATAACAACAAAAGCGTGCGGACGCTCGGAATAAAAAAGAATGACGCCTATAATCTTTATCTCGCCTACCACGAGGGATGGACGGGATACCGTAAAGGAACTTACAAAAAAAAGGAATGGCTGATTAAAACCGCGCGAAAGGTGGAGAAGAACAAAAAATCCTATGCGGCGCAACTCGCGCGCTGTCACAACCTCAGAACAAAATGGCTTGGCATATTCTAGTGATGCCGTATGTCGTGAATGTATGAAATAAAAAACAAGATGAGCCCGATGGAAAATAGCACAATGTGGCTCATCTCTAATTTGCCCGACAGCAGACAGCCGACAAGCGTGGCGGCGACAAGCGGGCCGCTGAGACGGTCTGCAAGATAATACAGAAATGAAAACTTTTCGTTTTTGTGGCTCATACCGGGCGTTTCTCCTCAACCTTTTCCACATCCAAATCTTCTTCATCGGCAGAATCTTCAACAATCTGCGTAGGCAGAGACTTTGTCGTTTTCGCGCCGAGTTGTTTCATCTTTTCGGCTCTGCCCACGATATTGCCCCTTCCCGTTGAAAGTGAGTTATAAGCGTTTTCAAAGGTTTTAGTCGCAGTACCCAACTGATTTCTAAGGTTGTCCATATACGATACAAAACCGGCGAATTTGTCATAAAGTTTTCCGGCTTCCTCGGCGATTTCCTGTGCATTCGCGTTGCGGTCTTCCATTTGCCACAAACTGTGAATGGTGCGCAAGACGGCAAGTAGTGTTGACGGACAGACAAGCACAATATTTTTATCAAACGCCTTTTGGAAAATGTTCCTCTCTTCGTTGACCGTGAGAATGTAAGCGGGCTCAACGGGAATAAACATCATCACAAAATTGAGAGTGCGAACACCGGGCGACCCCTGATAGTTTTTCGCACTCAACTCACTTATGTGCCTCTCAACTGAGGCGATGTGTTTTTTTAGAAAATCCGCCCTTTGCTCTTCGGTTTCCGCCGAGCAGTATTGCGTATAGTCACTAAGAGACACCTTTGAATCAATTACAATGTCCTTTTTATCAGGTAGGTGAACAATCACATCAAGAACCCGCCTTCCGCCCTTCGCGTCAGGAACAGACTTTTGCGCTTCGTATTCCCTGCCTTCGCGCAAACCCGATATTTCAAGCGTCTTTTCAAGCACAAACTCACCCCAGTTCCCCTGCTGTTTGGTATCGCCCTTGAGCGCATTTGTAAGGTTTTGCGCCTCTTCACCAAGAGTCGTGTTCATTGTTTTGAGATCTGTAATCTGGTTTTTCAATTCTCCGAATTTGCCGGAAAAATTATCGTTCGTAGTGGTAAAGGTATCTTTAAAAGTTCCTATCTGATTCTGCAAAGGAGTTAAAATATTACTGAGCGTACTGAGATTCTGTCCACCGTCTTTCAGAGTGCTAATCTCCCTCTTGTGCGCCTCGCGTTCGCTGGCAATTTTGGTTTCCAGTTGGGCAATTCCGACTCTAAGCTCAGAGTTCTCCCCGAACTTGCCATATAGTAGAAAGCCAACACCGGCAAGAACCAATATCAGGGCAATGATTATTACCAATTCCATCTTATTGGTTATTATATCGGCTTCTGAACAATGGACGAGAAATCTTGTTTTATCGCTCTAAGTTTTATCAAAGGGCTCGGCGATGTTCTCATCAGCCGTCTGGTTGAGGGGTGCGGCTCAGCGGAAAACGTTTTCAAACAGGCGCGAACGCCGGGCGCTCTTGCGCGAATTGGCGGAATCGGCCCGGAAACTGAAAAAATTGTCAAAAACTTTTCCGACTGGCAAAAGGTGGAAAAAGAGATTTCTGAAGCCCGGAAGCGGGATTTTGAAATTCTTACTCTTTCGGATGACCGCTACCCGGAAAACCTTAAACAAATTTATTCCGCGCCCGCGGTTCTCTATGTTTTCGGCGAGATAAAAAAGCGGGACTTGCTCTCGGTCGCGATAGTGGGTTCGCGTTCCCCGTCAAAATACGGAACGGATTCAGCCACATTCCTGTCCTCGGAACTTGCGGCGGTTGGAGTTTGTGTCGTAAGCGGAATGGCAAGAGGCATAGACTCCTCGGCTCACAAAGCGGCTATAAACGCGGGCGGGCGCACGGTCGCGGTACTCGGAAGCGGACTTGACTTCATCTACCCGCCGGAAAATCACGAACTCTACAACAGCATCGCGAAAAACGGCGCCGTTATTTCTGCTTTCCCGCTTGGAACCGAGCCCGACAAAACAAATTTTCCCCAACGCAACTCAGTCATAAGCGGGCTTTCACTTGGCACGGTGGTAATTCAGGCGTCAAACAAAAGCGGGTCTTTGATAACGGCAAATCTTGCACTTGAACATGGCAGAGAGGTGTTTGCCGTACCGGGCAGAATCGGAGAAAAAATGAGCGGGGGAACAAACTCCCTTATCAAGAAAGGCGCGAAACTGGTTGAAAATATAAGCGACATAACAGAAGAGATTCCTCTTATAAAACATCTGAAAAACAGGACGGATGACACATCCGCTCAGAACAGTAAAAAATTCGCCTCGCTGTCTGAAGAGAAGAAAAAAACTTCTTGAGTTAACACGCCGGGAACCGCTCCACATTGACAAAATAGCGGAAAAAACCGGAAGCCCCGTATCTTCAGTTTCCACTTTTCTACTTGAACTTGAAATAGAAGGACTTATTGAGCAGACCGAAGGAGGACTTTATCAATCAAAGGTTTAAACACAGACAATAAGAGCCGCTGAAAACATCTCTACAAGCCAAAAACAAGAGCCATCATACCGTCCGTTATTTTTATATCCTTGAAAATCGCGTGGGCTATTCTGCCTGTCCTGCCGGCTTTATCCAATTGATAAACCGGTTTTATTGTGAAAATCTCCAGCAACGCCTCGCCTACAATCTCACGGATAATCTTTTCAGTTTCCGCCGGAAGCCCCTGAAGTTCAAACTTTTTCAATTTGAGATTGATTAGATAGACGGAGCCCGTTTTGGGATCGTAATGAATGTCAGTTTCCGCGTAAACTTTGCTCTTCAAAGTCTCAACGCCCGTCAAAAAAATGGAAATTGAACAACCAACTCCGATAAAACCACTTCCTTTTTCAAGCCGCACGCGCGGTTCGGAAAAAACTGTTTTGAAAAAAAGCAGATGCCTTCTTTCGTAGGGAAACTGCTTTTCCAGACGGGTTTGAATCTGTTCTTCAGTAATGTGGATTTCAATCCGCGGCTTTGCGACAATGAAATATGCCGCCGCCGCGATTAGCACAACAAGAACAATCAACAAGACTTTTTTCAAAGCCCGTACGCCCGTATCAGTTGAGGTAGTATTTCAAACTCAGCGCCGCTCCCCACAACTGCAAGTCATCCGTTTCGGATGTGTATGTTACGGTGTTGCTTCTGCCGCCCAAATTCGGGTTAGCCTGCGGACTTACGGTTGAAGCGTGGTCTCTGATAACGTCCCATGTTTCAGGGTCGCCTTCAAGTTCGCTGAAGTAAGCCCAGCGGAGTTTCAGTCCGGCGGATAACTTTTCTGACAGAGCGTAGTCAAACCCTAAAACAACCTGAAATCCAAGCAGGCCATCTTCGTGGGTTCTGCTTGAAGAACTTACGGTTCCCTCAAGGTCTTCAAGCACACAGTCATTATTAGCTGTCGGGTCATCGCCTGCGGCGCAGGGTCCACCCGTCGGGTGTCCATCATTTGCAGTTGGGTCAGGAGTGTCTCCGTTGTTATTCCTCTGAAAGAAACTGAGCAAATTGGCTTTTGTTTTTGACCACCCGACTCCGCCTCCCACATATGGCGTGAACTTTGAGTCGGTGTGGAAATCGTAATACAGATTGGCGAAAACATTATGTGACTGAATATCGCTGAGTCGTCCGAATACTTGTCCGCCAAAAGCGGGGTCAAACTCAGCAGCCTTCGATCCCATAAAAGTAGTTTCAGAACGTTCATCAAAGTCGTTACTGCGGTAGAGATACTCAACCTCCGCCCTTATGGGAATCCCCAGAATGCGTGAATATCCCGCCGTTACTCCGATAGTATGGCCCACACTTGAGTCAAACTCATTTTCCCACCGACTACCGGTGAAACCGGTACAACTGGGAGTTCCTGCATCATCACGGAAAGCCGTCTCTTGCGCATCGGAATTTACACCCGCAAGAAATCCATTCTGACCGCTATAATGCAAGTCGCATCGGGACGGAATGCCTCTATTGAAATTGTTAAACTCAACACTCGGCGCAATGGACAGACCGGCATCCAGCCCAATGTAAGGACCTTCCGTCGCGCTCGCCGGTTGAACAAAAGGCGCAACAAGTAAAATCAGCAAAAGAACAAGCAGTTTTCTCATATTCAAATCCTCTCAGCCTGCAAAATCAAACTGTTTTAATTTTTTTAATAGTAAACAAAAGATCTGCGTTAGAGTAAACAAAAGAAATTATGGGAACACAACGCTAACGAGATGGCAATCGGCAAGTAAAGTGGCGCAATGCTTAAAAGTTAGGATGAATTAAATATTGTGTCCCCGAAACTTAATTAGTAATATTCACTCCTTGAACTTATAGGTTCCCTCTGAATTTATATAAAAAAGACAATCACCTTTGGATTCACAACTAATTCCATGTTTTGATTGACCTTTGAAACCGAAGTAACTCCCGGACGGGAGCGTTTTCGTACTGCTATTCAAACCGGCTTTACCGCTAATCACTACCAATTTAAGACTCTTTCCTGAACTGCTGAGTTTTGCCCGCGTACCTGATGCCAATTTAATAAGCGTGCCGTTCTTTTGATTTGAGCCGAACTTTCCCCATAAATATGCGACTTCAACACCGTTCCCATCTATCAGACTGGAATCGTCAGAGTCTATCCATACGATGTTTGAAGCATCTACATTTACAGGTCTCTCGCCGCTGTCAAATGCTTTTTCCGTAGGCATTACCAAATAAGGAGCGCTTTCAATGTCAATAAACGCAATGTTGGTTTTCCCTTTAGCCGCCGTTATATGAACTTCGCCTTTCGGTTGTGTCCAAAAAGACCCGGCAGGCATCCACATATTTTCAGCGTCTGGATCGTCATTATGCACGAGCCCACTAATTACAACCCCCTTGTACGACACATTATGAATATGTGGGGGCGACCTGAATCCATCGACAAAATTTACAAGAAAACCTGTTGGCACTTTACTGCCTTTACGGTCTCCCCATAACGTAGCGACATCAGGGCTTCCATCCCCTCTTGCCGGATTAAGTTTTTCCCATTGAAGTTCTGAAGCCAATACAAGTTGAGTGTCTGGCTCCTCCCTCATTGTGTTTAAGAAATTAGCGTCGCAACTTGCTGACATCAACACTATCCCTAAAACGGCAATATAGTGCTTCAAAACAAATCCATCTTCAGTTTTTGACTGACTTTTTCAAACCAAATACATAACTGACGCGAATAAGAAACAACACCCATCTTTTTTTCAAGTGTTTTCAAGCCCCGTGGAGAAGCCTCACGGTCGGTTAGTAACGGTCAGCTCAACACATTGCTGTGCTTACACCTCCGTCCTATCAAACTCGTAATCTCCAAGTGACCTTAAGGGGACTAAAAGTCCCGGGAAATCTAATCTTGAGGGGGGCTTCCCACTTAGATGCTTTCAGCGGTTATCCCTTCCGCACATAGCTACTCAGCACTGCCGCTGGCGCGACAACTGATACACCAGAGGTGCGTTCACTCCGGTCCTCTCGTACTAGGAGCAAATCCTCGCAAATTTCCTACGCCCGCTACAGATAGGGACCGAACTGTCTCACGACGTTCTGAACCCAGCTCGCGTACCGCTTTAATTGGCGAACAGCCAAACCCTTGGGACCTTCTCCAGCCCCAGGATGCGATGAGCCGACATCGAGGTACCAAACCTCCCCGTCGATGTGAACTCTTGGGGGAGATTAGTCTGTTATCCCCGGCGTACCTTTTATCCGTTGATCGATGGCCTTTCCACACAGAACCACCGGGTCACTAAGGCCGACTTTCGTCCCTGCTCGACCTGTCGGTCTCGCAGTCAAGCTCCCTTATGCCTTTATACTCGAAGCCCGGTTTCCAATCGGGCTGAGGGAACCTTTGCACGCCTCCGTTACTCTTTAGGAGGCGACCGCCCCAGTCAAACTACCCGCCTGACACTGTCCTTGATCCGGATAACGGACCTAAGTTAGAATTCCAGAATTGCAAGGGTGGTATTTCACTGGTGTCTCCACTCCGCCCTAAAGCGGAGCTTCAGAGACTCCCACCTATGCTACGCAAGCAACACCGGAACCCAATGCCAGGTTGCAGTAAAGGTGCACGGGGTCTTTCCGTCCCGTAGCGGGTATCCGGCGTCTTCACCGGAACCACAATTTCGCTGAGTCTTCGGCCGAGACAGTGCGGCGATCGTTACACCTTTCATGCAGGTCGGAACTTACCCGACAATGAATTTCGCTACCTTAGGACCGTTATAGTTACGGCCGCCGTTTACCGGGGCTTCGGTTCCGAGCTTCTCCCACCGAAGTGGAATGACAAGTCCCCTTAACCGTCCGGCACCGGGCAGGTGTCAGGCCCTATACGTCGGCTTGCGCCTTTGCAGAGCCCTGTGTTTTTGGTAAACAGTCGTCACCGCCTAGTTACTGCGACCCGCTTCCGCTCCAACCGAGAAGGTCTTCACGTAATGCGGGCACCCCTTATCCCGAAGTTACGGGGCTAATTTGCCGAGTTCCTTAGCCGAAGTTCTCTCACGCGCCTTAGTATTCTCTACTCACCTACGTGTGTCCGTTTACGGTACGAGCACTCAGTCGTCAACACTTAGAGGCTTTTCTTGGAAGCATGGGATTGGTCACTTTGTGGGACGCGAAAGCGTCCCTCGTATTCGCTTCTCGAGGTTAATGAAAGAACGGATTTACCTGTTCCTTCCCTCTACCAGCTTAAACCGGGTAATCCAACACCCGGATGACCTGCCCTTCTCCGTCCCCCCGTCGCTCAGACTGAGTGGTACAGGAATATTGGCCTGTTTTCCATCGACTACGCCTTTCGGCCTCGTCTTAGGTCCCGACTAACCCTGGGAGGACGAGCCTTGCCCAGGAAACCTTAGGTTTTCGGCGAAGCGGATTCTCACCGCTTTTGTCGCTACTCATGCCGGCATTCTCACTTCCCGACGGTCCAGGCCTCCTCACGGTAACCCTTCAATCCGACGGGAACGCTCCCCTACCGCTGTCCGACCGGCGAACCGGTCAGACAACCCGCAGCTTCGGCACCAAACTTGAGCCCCGATTCATTTTAGGCGCAAGTAAGCATCGACCAGTGAGCTGTTACGCTTTCTTTGAAGGGTGGCTGCTTCTAAGCCTACCTCCTGGCTGTCTATGCTTACTCACCTCCTTTACCACTTAGTTTGGATTTGGGGGCCTTAGCTGACGGTCTGGGTTGTTTCCCTTTTGCCCCTTGGAACTTATCTCCCAGGGACTGACTCCCATGCTGTCCAACGCGGCATTCGGAGTTTGACTGGGGTTGGTAGATCTCTCGACCCCCTAGCCCAACCAGTGCTCTACCTCCGCGTTGTATCACATGAGGCTATACCGAAATATATTTCGGGGAGAACCAGCTATCACGAACCTTGATTAGCCTTTCACTCCGATCCACAGCTCATCCGATAGGTTTTCACCCCTAAACGGTTCGGGCTTCCACAAAGGTTTTCTCTCCGCTTCACCCTGGCCATGGATAGGTCGGTTCGCTTCGGGTCTATTGCCAGTGACTTGTCGCCCGTTTAAGACTCGCTTTCGCTTCGGCTACACCTCTATCGGCTTAACCTTGCCAATGACAATAACTCGCCGGCTCATTAGGCAAAAGGCACGCCGTCAGACATTCCCGGAGCAAGCCCCGGGCATAGTCCTCCGACTGGTTACAGGCAAATGGTTTCAGATTCTATTTCACTACCCTTATCGGGTTACTTTTCACCTTTCCCTCACGGTACTAGTTCACTATCGGTCGGCAGCACATATTCAGCCTTGGAAGGTGGTCCTCCCGGATTCCTCCAACATTTCACGTGTGCCGGAGTACTTGGGAATTCGACACGGAAGTTCGAAAGTTTTCGCGTACGGGACTTTCACCCTCTATGGTCCGGTTTTCCAACCGGTTCTGCTAACTTCCGAATTTGTAACTTCCGCAGAGGTTTCACGGAACCTCTGAAGTCGAATCCCACGACACCGTATAAGCAACGCCGTGTCTTGACACTCATACGGTTTAGGCTGTTCCCCGTTCGCTCGCCGCTACTAGGAGAATCTCGGTTGATTTCTTTTCCTGAGGGTACTGAGATGTTTCACTTCCCCTCGTTTGCTTGACGTCGCTATGTATTCACAACGCCATAATCGGGTTTTGCCCGATCAGGTTTCCCCATTCGGAAATCTCCGGATCAAAGCGTGTTTAGCCGCTCCCCGGAGCTTATCGCAACTTACTACGTCCTTCATCGCTGTCTGCCACCAAGGCATCCACCATTAGCCCTGCGTATCTTGTCCACGAGGCATAAAAACACTCGAAACAAGATGGCGCGTTGTTTCTTATTCGCTCAGCTATGATTCAGTTGTCAAAGAACAACTCCCACGCAAACAAGGCGTGGAAGGAACGGTGATTGTAACAGGGTTGCGGTGGGTGTCAAGGGGGAGAAATTATTAGAGAATATATGCCAAATTGGTTTATAATCTCGGCTTATGGGTTTCATTGAAGCAATGGAGAGGATTCGCGAAGAATTTCCCAACGATAATGTAAAGCACGGGCAATTCTTTGAAAAAATGTGCAAGTCGTATCTTTTGAACGACCCGCTCTATGAAAACAGATTTTCTGATGTGTGGCTGTGGAACGAATTCCCCGACAGAAAAGAAGCCGACACCGGAGTTGACATTGTGGCAAAAGAGCACTCCGGGGCTCTGTGGGCTATTCAGTGCAATTTTTATGACGAAAATACAACACTAATAAAGAAAACATTGACTCATTTTTCACCACATCAGGCAGATATGATTTTTCCGAACGGGTAATAATCTCCACCACAAGCAAGTGGTCTGTGAACGCGGAACAAGCGCTCAAAGGGCAGAGAATACCAGTTCAAAGATGGGGTGTTAACGAGTTAAGAGAAAGCCCGATTGAATGGGGAAACATAAAAGAACCTGAAAAGACCACACGAAAAAGAAAGAAAAAACTGCTTGCGCACCAAAAAGACGCGTTAAAAAATGTTTCAAAGGGATTTAAGAAAGCCGACAGGGGCAAACTCATCATGGCTTGCAGGACGGGCAAAACCCTTACCTCGCTGAAAATCGCCGAAGAAATTGTTCCCGAAAACGGCAACATCCTTTTTCTTGTTCCTTCAATATCTCTTCTTTCTCAAGCGTTGAGAGAATGGTCTTTTGAAACAGACAGAGGACAGCGCAATTTCGCCGTCTGCTCGGATACCAAAGTTGGGGAAAAGGGAAACATCGAAGGCATCAACCCTTACGACCTCGCATTTCCAACAACAGACCACAACATTCTTGCGCAAAACCTGAAACAGAAAGCCCATGGCAGAACAAACATTTTTTCCACCTATCACTCAATAGAAATTGTCGCCAAAGCGCAGGAACTCGGCGCGCCCCAATTTGACCTTGTAATTTGCGATGAGGCACACCGCACAACAGGGGTTGAAAAAGAGGGATTTTAAGAATCGTATTTCACGAAAATACACAACGCCGATTTTCTAAAAGCCAAAAAACGGCTTTATATGACAGCCACCCCGCGAGTTTATTCCGACTCGGCAAAAGCAAAAGCCGAACAACACGATATTGATTATTTCTCAATGGACGATGAGCAAACCTACGGCAAGGAATTTTACCGCCTTGATTTCTCCGAAGCCGTTGAGAAAAACCTGCTGTCCGACTACAAAGTTCTTGTTCTCGCGGTGAATGAAGACCACATATCATCGGCAATGCAAACCCAACTTGCTAAACAAGGTGAACTCAACCTTGAAGACACGGCAAAAATAATCGGCTGTTACAAAGGACTTAAAAAAGAAATTGAAAACACGGAAGAAGCAAAAGAAATGGATATGTCGCCGATGAAACGCGCCGTTGCTTTGACTTGTTCACTTCAAATTGGAGCCCGTCTATTATTCCCCGCAAGAGTCTTGTATCACAGAGACCCTACAGCGCCGCGGGATTTCTGATTGAAGCGAACAAGCAGGCTCTTTAGGAGTCTACTTGTTATGTCAAGAAATATAATAGGAGAGACTTGAACTCTCCCCTATTCAACAATCCCGTATCTCTTTTTAATCTCCATTATCCGCTTGTATGAGCGGTAGATTCTTTTTCTCGGAATAACTCCCGTTTCAACGGCGCGCACAATGGCGTCTCTCACGCGGGCGGCGGCGGTTTTGTCATATTCGCCGATTTGATTGCCGATGATGACAATATCAACCCCGGCGTTGATTGATTTAATCACGGCTTGCTCCAATCCGTAGCGTTTTACAATCGCGCCCATCTGCATATCATCTGAAACAATCACGCCCTTGAATCCGAGCCCGCCCCTGAGAAGTCCGGAGAGAATTTTGCGCGACAGAGTCGCGGGCTCATCATCAAGTTTTTTGTTGATAATGTGCGCGGTCATAACAGCGCCGTCGTATCCTTCCGTTATCAACAGGCGGTAAGGCGTAAGTTCATCGGAGCGGTTGTAGGTTCCGGTCACATCCGCGACTCCGAGATGTGTGTCTTCGGTGGCGCTGCCGTGCCCTGGAAAATGTTTGAGCGCCGTAATTACGCGGTTTTCCCTGTGAGCCCGCGCAAACTGCGCGACATGGCTCGCCACAACCTGCGGGTCGCGACTGAAAGAGCGCTCCAAATGCCCGATTGCCGGACTTTGCGGATTGATATCAACATCGGCAACCGGCGCAAAATTGAAGTTGATTCCGGCAGAGCGCAACTCAAGCGCGATTTTTTCCGCCGCTTTGTATGTTTCGGATTCTGGCAGAAAGCCGAGTTTTTTCGCCGGAGGAATATCAAGAGAAAAACCGTATTTCGGCTTCAACCGGTTCACTTTTCCGCCTTCAACATCAGCCGCGATAAACAGACCCGTCCGCGACAAAGCCTGAAGATTTTTTATGAGTTTTTTGAGTTGAGAGGGAGACGATATGTTCCTTTTTTCCGCCCCGCCGCTCGGAAGATCGTAATCAAAAAGAATTATGCCCCCCGGCTTCAAATCGTAAAGCAGAGAAATAATCTCATCGTTAATTACCTCGCACCTCACGCCCACAATAAGCATCTGACCGGCAGCCTCGTCCAAGTCCGGCAGACGGAAATCGCTACGGGAGTCGCTGCGAAAATCACCGCCGTAGGAACAGGCGGACAGCAAAGCGGCGGCAAAAACCGCGAAAAGGAGCGGAGCCGCCGCGCGGACGCCGAAAAAATGTTTTTTATTTCTCATCCGCGGAAGAATTAAAAAATTCCCCTCGCCCTCTGAACAAGCGCGATAAATTTGGGATTTTTTCCGGTTCTCCAAACGGCAATCGCCATAACGGCAATAAACGCCGCTATCTGAATAAAGCCCGTCACTCCGCCCAAGGCGCCGCCCATCCACGCCGAAACAGACCAGCCCGCTTTGATGAGAATGAGGTCAAAAAGAACTCCCGAAACAAGAGACGCGACCGCGATTGAAGAAACATAGATGGAGGTAAAACGCCATCCGAACTGGCGGGACAAAACGGCTATCGTCCCCGTGTTAGTGGCGGGTCCGGACAAAAGAAACACAAGAGCCGCCGCGATGGGAGTGGCGGACGCGCAGATATAAACCGGAACTCCGGCAAAAAGAAGCAGGAAATACGGAACGGGACCCGATATTCCGTAGGCGGAAAGATCGGACGGAAGAGCTACAACAAGAACGCCGCCCGCGAGAATTCCGATAAAAAGCGGATAAAGAATCTCGTCCATCTGCTCAACAAAAGCGTGCCGTGATACCTTGCGGAGAATTTTCCCGAGCGGAGCGGGCGACTGCTTCCGCCGGCTTTCCTCAACCATATGCTCAACCCGCGGACCGGAACGCGAGCCCTGATTTGCAAACCCCGCCCTGTGGATAAATCCCCCGAATGAAGCAGAAACGGAATCCCGTATTCCGGAAAAGCCGATGTAGTCTTCCTCGGACATTCCCTGATGGCAGCATTTCTCCCCGCCGGTATCGGCGTCTGGCGGCGCGTCTGGATTTTTGCCGTCCAGAACCAGAATCATAATGGAGGTCGCAATTCCGGAGAAAAAACTCGCAACGGGGCGGAAAATCGCCACCAGTGGACCGAGCAGAGCGTATGTAATCGGAATGGAATCAACGCCGATTTCGGGAGCGGTAACGAGGAAAGACGCGCAAGCCGGTTTGCTCGCCCCCTTCTTTCTGAGTTCGGACACGACCGGAAGAACCGAGCTGCTGCACAGCGGAACCGGTATTCCAGCAAACGCCGCCATTATGGAACTGCGGAGGTCATTTCTGCCTATCAACTCCAGCACCTGCTCGCGGGAAATAAGGATGTGCATGAGACCGGAGAGGAAAAGACCGACCAGAAGAACCGGCGCCAATATGAGAAAAGTATTGACAAAATACCCGAAGAAAATTGCCGCGGTTTCCATAACGCCGCCCGCTTTATCAGCAGTCTTCCAAAAGTATACAGAAGGCGAACACAATCCGCCACAAACCGGAGGCGCGCCACAGTTTGGAACTCTTGTGTTAAAATTACGGGCGATGTTCCGCGAAAAAAATCCGGCGGCGCCCCCTGAGAGGAAAAAACAATAAATTCTGCACAGCCATAAACTGCATTGACGGGCGGGTTCAATTGCCCGTTATTGAGTATTTGAAGGAGCGGTTCGGCGCAAACTATGTTAACTGCGTAACCGAAGTGGGTGAAGAGAAGGAAGATGAATAACAAATCCCAAAGAAAACGCCCTTATGCTAAACTTACCAACCAATGCCTTCGACCAAAACAAAATTCGGTATAACCGCTCCCGTTCCGGGAACTTCGGTTGGAGGGCTTGTTGACTTTATCGTCAAATGCGAAAAAGCCGGTTTTGACTCCCTCTGGATTCCCGACCATGTCGTCTTTATAGCCGATAAGGAAACCCCCGAAGCATGGTCTGTTATTACTGCTGCGGCGGGAGCGACTTCAAAAATACAAATGGGAACAATCGGCGACCCCCACCGGCTCCATCCCGCAATTTTCGCGCAACGGCTCGCCACAGTCTCGCATATCGCCGGAGACAGAATATTCGCCTGCCTCGGTTACGGGGAAAAAATGAACACCGACCCCTACGGAATTGAGTGGGATAAACCGCTCGGACGCCTCAAAGAATCGGTGGAAGTAATGAGGAAACTGTGGACGGGGAAACGGACAAATTTCAAGGGGAAGTTCTTCAGACTTGAAAAAGCGAAACTCACAATCACGCCTTCGGGAAAAAATCAGAAAATCCCTCTGTATATCGCCGCGACGGGACCAAAAGCGCTGAAAATCGCCGGAAAAACCGGAGATGGCTGGGTTACCAACGCGATGCCTTCCCGCGTTTTCTCAAAAAAACTAAAAGAGGTGGGAGGCAAATCCAAAAACCCGGACTTTGAAAAATGCCTTTTTATGTTCGTCTCGGTCGCGAAAAACACCGATGACACATACGCGACCATTGAGCCCGTAAAACACGCCCTCGTATGGCCCGAACTGCTCAAGGACGCCGGTTACAACATCAAAATAGCGGACAGATACAAGGGGCTTTCATACACAAAAGTATTGCCGACCGACACGGCGATGATTAAAAAATTCAGGGAAATGGGAGAGAAATACTACACGCGCGAGATGCTGGCGGACTTCGTCATCTTCGGAACGCCCGATGAGGTCGCCGCGAGAATTAAAGAATACGAAAAAGCGGGAGTGAATCACTTCATTTTTCGCGACTTCAGCCCTGACAGAGATTATTCACTGAATACGCTTTCCGAAATGGTATCGGCAAAATGAAATTCTGCACAGCCATAAACTGCATTGACGGGCGGGTTCAATTGCCCGTTATTGAGTATTTGAAGGAGCGGTTCGGCGTGGACTATGTTGACTGTGTGACCGAAGCGGGTGAAGACCTGATTATGTCCGAGCACAAGCCCGAACGAGTTGAAGCGACTCTACGGTGCGTCCGAATTTCAATAGAAAAGCACGGTTCAAAACAAATCGCGATTGCCGGCCATCACGACTGCGCCGGAAATCCCGTTCCGAAGGAAAAACACATCGAACAAATCATAGAAGCCGCGCAGTTTCTGAAAACGCAGTTTCCTAACACTGAAATTATCGGTCTGTGGATTGATGAAAACTGGAAAGCGAATGAGGTTTAGGCGATTGACGCCGCGATTTCATCAAGCGTTTTTACCGGATCGTCCGACTGCGTAATCGTCCTGCCAATCACAAGAAAATCCGCGCCTTTTTCAATCGCTTCTTTCGGTGTAACAGTCCTTTTCTGATCGCCCACGTCCGCGCCCGGCAGACGAACTCCGGGAACGATTAGTTTAAACCTGTCGCCGAATTCTTTCTTAAGCGGCTCAATCTCATTTCCCGAACACACAAGCCCGTCCGCGCCGCCTTTTTCTGCGGCTTCGGCAAGTCGCAAAACAGCTGAAACCGTGTCGGTCGCGCCGAAAAGCTTTTTCGCTTCCTCTTCATCGTGGCTCGTTAAAACGGTTACGGCAACCACTTTCGGGCGAGGCAGATTCAGTTTTTCGGCTCCCTCCGCCGCCGTGTCGCGCGCGGCTTTCACCATCTTCGTCCCGCCGAGAGAGTGAACTGTGAACATATCAACATTCAGGTGCGATATGCGCGAAACCGTGCCCGCAACCGTGTTGGGAATGTCGTGAAATTTCAGGTCAAGAAAAATGCCGCCGCCACACTTGTCCTGCAACCATCCGATAACCTTCGGACCCTCGGCAAGAAACATAACAGGTCCCACTTTATACGCGCCCACCCTGCCGATGGAGCCCAGCGCAAAACTCTGAGCCATGTGGATTGACGGAAAATCAAGCGCGAGAATAAGTCTGTTTTTAACAGCGCTCATGGCGGGCAATTATACACGGTTGCCACGTATTTTCAGCGTTTGGAACGCCTCAATAATCGCGACAATCGCCTCCACATTGGGCGCGGCAACGCCGTGCTTGCGGGCGCGGCGCACGGTCTCGGAAAAAATTATGTCAACTTCCATCGGTCTGCCGGCGAGAAAATCCAAAACCGTGCTTGAACTGTAATCCTCCATTTGCCCGGTGCTTTCCATCATCTTCGCGATCGTCTCGTCCGTATCAATGGTTTCGCCGCTTCCTGCGGCGCGCAAATCCGCATTAGCAATTCCCACAATCTCACGCTGAACATTTTCAACCCGCGAACAAAGCTCGGGGCTGTCCATAATAAAACGCGTTGATTTGCCTCCGTATACAACACCTATTCCACTGAACGGAACATTCCAACACTGCTTTATCCACCTGTCTCTGAGAATGTTGTCCGTCGTAAGAATCTCCACATTCGCGCCACTCCAAAGAGCTTTTGCCTCTTCGGTTTTTTCCGGCTCGCCGCGAAAATGCCCGACCGTAACGGCACCGTAGTCAAGATGGCGTACGACCCCGGGGTCTCCTCTGTTTATGCACGTGAACGCTATGCCCGAAAAAATATTCTCATGCGTGAACCATTCGGAAAAACGCTCTTCCATTCCTATCCCGTTCATCAGAACAAGCAACCGCGCGCCGCTTGCAGCGAGGGGCTCAATGAGTTCGCGCGCGGAGTCAAGCGCCGTGCCCTTTAGCGCGCAAATAATCCAGTCCACATCGCCGATTTCGGCGCTCTTGCGGTGAACAAGTGGCTTTTCAATCCTGAAATCTCCGTCTTTGCTTTTAACCGAAAGCCCGCTTTTTTTGAGAGCGTCAAAATCGCGCCGCACAAGAAAATGAACCTCATTGCCCGCTTGCGCGAGCCGCGAGCCGTAATAAAGCCCGACCGCGCCCGCTCCTATGACCGCTATTTTTTTCACCCTTTCAACGCCACATAAACAGCCGTGCCAAATATGTTCGCCACCGAAAGCGGCAGGAGAACCTTCCACCCGAACGCCATAATCTGGTCTGAACGGAAACGCGGCAATGTCCACCGCACCCAGATGAAAAAGAAAAGCATCGCCGCCACTTTTCCGAGAAAAACAATCGGCGGCAGATACCAATGCGTCTCAATGTCAATCCCGCCCCACCCGAAAAACGGAAGCGGATACCAGCCGCCCAGATACAGAGCCGTAATCAGGCACGAGGCGACTATCATGTGCGTGTATTCCGCCATGAAAAACATCGCAAATTTCATTCCACTGTATTCGGTGTGATAGCCGCCCACAATCTCCGGCTCGGCTTCGGGAACATCAAACGGAAGCCGGTTTGTTTCGGCAAACGAGGCGATGAGAAAAATTATAAAACCAAAAAACTGCGAAAACATCAGCCACACGCCGCTCTGATATTCAACGATGTCGTTTATTCTGAGCGAACCGACAAGAACAAAAACGCCGATAACCGACAGACCCAGCGCGAGTTCGTAACTTATCATCTGTGAGATTCCCCTGATTCCACCGATAAGGGAGTATTTGCTGTTTGAAGCCCATCCGCCGAGAATCACTCCGTAGACGCTGAGCGAACTGACGGCAAACACATAAAGCGCGCCTGCGTCTATGTCCGCGATTTGAAAACTGATGAAAACCGGCGCCGGAAGCAAACCCATCAAATCTGTTTCAAACCCGCGACCGATTGGAATGACGGCAAGCGCGGCGAGCGCGGTAACGAACGAAAATGCCGGCGCAAGCGAATAGATGATTTTGTTCGCGCCCGAGGGAACGGTGTCTTCCTTGAATATGAATTTTATTCCGTCCGCAAGCGGCTGAAGCAACCCGAACGGGCCAACCCTGTTAGGTCCGAGCCGGTCTTGAATAAGAGCGCTGACGCGCCTTTCGGTGTAAGTAAGGTAGGCAACCGCGGTGAGCACCGCGCCGATTAAAATCGCCGTTTTAACGACGGCGGCACCCAACTCAAACAGATGGCTGTCCGGCGACATCGGTTTTCCTTTCCAGTCCGAGAAAATCTATCAAGTCGTAGTCCATGAGTTCATAGGGTTTGAACCTCGCGGCAATCTCGCCCATGATTTCGGCGGGTGAGCCGTGAAAAAACTGCTCCGGCTTTGAGCCGCCCAGACGCAGTAACGCCTCCCAATCCTGAAGGGCTTCGCCCGGGCAATCAAGCGTTTTGCGTATTCTTTGCACCCTGCCCCTGTCGTTTGTGAAAGTCCCGTCTTTTTCATACGGAGTGGCGCCCGGAAGTATCAGGGTCGCAAGGCGCGCGGTTTGCGTCAGGCGGGTGTCAACCACGGCGAGAAAAGACAGCCGCGCAAGCGCCTCGGTGATTTCCTTTACGGTGTGATTCGCGGTGAAGCGCGAAAGGTCTTCGTGGGCGACAAACATTGAGTCAAACTTGCCGCCGATCAAATCGCTTAAGAGTTTGTCCATTTCATCCGCGCCGGTTTTGATTCCCAAATCCCTCGTGCCCGCGCTGTTGGGAAACGGGTCTGAACTGATGAGTCCGAATTTTTTCTCTCCGGTGTGCTCGCCCGCGGAACAGACAAGACTCTCCGCGCCGAACTCTTCGGACAACTTCAAAATTATGTACAACTCCTCGTTTGTGAGAACCGCTGAGCAGACAAAAGCGCTTGCGCCGGATGAAAAAGCGTTTTGAAAATTGCTCGCTGCTAGTTCCCATGAAATTTGCTCATAGCCGCCCGCAGAGTTTTTCGCGATGGGAATTTTAAGTCTTTTTTCAGGCGTCTGAACGCCGCCGAATTCAAACCTGCCTCTGTCACATATCCAATGCCCGTTGACCTTCTCATTCACTCTGGGGCGAACGCGCATAATTTTGCCTTCACGCCGGTTCGCGCCGACCGTTATGTTGCAACCGTTGCTGCAAAGCGGGCAAACGGTGTCCGTTTTTTTCGTATACCAGACGCGCTCGCCATGGAGCGAGTCTTTGGGAAGCAACGCGCCGACCGGGCAAAGGTCTATGACGTTGCCCGACAGTTCGTTGTTGAGTTCCCTACCCGGAAAAACGGTGATTTTTTTGCGAAATCCCCTGTTGTCATAGCCAAGTTCGCCGGTTTTTGTGACTTCGTCCGTAAAGCGAACGCATCTTGTGCACATTATGCAGCGGTTCGGGTCATGGATTATCCTTTCTCCGAGATAGTATTTTTTTCGAACCTTTTTCTCTTCGGGCGAGTCAAATCTGCTGTAATCCCTGCCGTGCGAAACGGTCGTCATCTGAAGGGCGCACTCGCCCCCTTTGTCGCAAACGGGGCAGTCAAGCGGGTGGTTTATAAGGGTGAATTCCGAGCACGCGCGCCGCGCTTCAACCGCTTTTTCCGATTTTGTGAAAACCTCCATGCCGTCCGCGACATACATATTGCAGGCGGGCATAACGCGCGGGATTCCCTTAACTTCAACAAGACATTGCCGACACTGAGCAACCACGCTCAAAGACGGATGGTAACAGAAATGCGGGATTTGAACGCCGACCCGTTCGGCGGCGACTATAACGTTGACGCCGTCTTCAACTTCCAACTCTTTGCCGTCAATGACAACCTTGTGCATTTAACCCTTGTTGAAGCCGCGCGGGCTTGGTGAGAAGGCTTATCCGCAATGTATCAGAGAGGTTGCGCGCTCGCAACTGTCATCAACTCCGCTTTTTCTCGTCGTCTGAAACTGAACCGTTTACGGTTTTTTCCACGCTGTCTTTGAGTTCATGCTTAAAAACCCTGAACTCCCGCAATCCCCTCGCGGCAAGGCGCGCAAGTTTCACAAAATCATCGGGACCGAAAAAGAAAATGGCGACCAGACACACAAGCAGAATTTCCCCCATTCCTATGCCGAACATATCAATTGTCACCCCCTGCCACTGTGGACTCGGATTTCACAAAAAAAGTTGCTGCGGACGCAAGAAAGCAGAAACACACCGCCACCCAGAACATTGGCTCATATCCTCCAAATGTGTCCTTGATGAGACCGGCCGTTATAGGTCCGGTGAGGGCGGCAAGAGAAAAACCGCTGCCGAAAAAACCGAATATGGCTCCAAGTTCTTTAAGTCCGTAAAGGTTTCCAAGAATGGTCGGGAAAATCGGCACCCAACCGCTGTAGAAAAAACCGAACAGGAAACCGAACAGATAAAACGCCCATTCATCGCTGAAAAACAGAAGAAACAGAATTGTGCCGGACTGAAGTATGTAGCACATCAGCAGAATTCTTTTTTCCTGAACAAACCGCAATACGTAGCCCGAAAAAAATATGCGCCCGAAAATGCTGCCAACACCGATAAGAGCCGGCGGAATTGCCGCCTTGAAAGTGTTAAGCGAAAAGAACCCCATGTTGATTGCCGCGTTTGAATCAAGTCCCGAATCCCTGCCGAAATGATAAAGATTGATTATCACAATCAAAAATGTGTTAAACCCCGCCCAGAAAACAAAATACAGTATCCAGAAATCTCTGCGGCGAATCGCGTCCATCGCTCTGATGCTTCCGGCGTCCGGATCAGATTCCACGGCTCCGGAATCTCCGCCAATGGGACTCTGTCCCATTTCAGAGGGGTCTTTTCTGAGAATAAACCCGCAAAGCGAAATCACCAGAACTATGGCCGCGGTAACAAAAAAAGCCTCCCGCAGACCAAAAGAATGAATCAACCACGCGCTGAGCGGCGAAAGTATAAGCCCGCTCACGGGAAGCCCCGTTGTCGCTATGCCTATCGCGAGCGCTCTGTTCTTTTTGAACCACCTGCTGATTATCGCCACGGGAAGCGTGTAGAACGCGCCGTCTCCGAGCCCCACGAGAACTCCGTAGAAAATATAAAGTTCAAATATGCTGTCCGCAAAAGCTGAGAGAAAAACACCGCTTGACGCGATTACACCGCCCGCGATAATCAGGTATTTGGGTTTGTATTTTTCGGCGAGTTTGCCCGCAAGCGGCATTGAAATGGCGAGCGTAACGCAACGCAGTGAAAAGATTGACGCCACCGCCGTTTCGCTGAGGCGCACGGATTCGCTCAAATACGGTTTAAAAACCCCGAAGGTGTAAAGAAGAAGCCCGTCTAGAAATATCAGAAAAAACGCGGCAACAACGATAATCCAGCCGTAATGAATGTTTCTCAAAGGCATTTAACTGTTTCCGCCGGATTTGACGGAGTTGGAAATATATTCCGCCGCGCCTTTTTCAGGAAGCTCCTTTTCGTCTCCGGTTTTCATATCCCTTATTTTCACAACGCTTTTCTTCATCTCATCGGGACCTATTATCACCATAATGCGCGCGCCCGACTTGTCCGCCTTTTTCATCTGTCCCTTTATACCGGACGCGGAATGCTCAATGCGGGTTTTCACACCGCGTCCGCGCAAGGTTGCGCACAGCGCGAACGCCGAGTTAAAACAGACCTCTCCTATCCAGCCCACAAAAACTTCGGCTTCTTTCCCGCTCTCATTCTTTGAACCTTCAAGCAGAAGAGCCGCCCTTTCAACCCCGATTGCGAACCCTGTTGCCGGAGTGGGTGAGCCGCCAAATTTCTCAACAAGCAAATCGTAGCGACCGCCCGCCGCGACCGCGTTCTGCGCGCCGAGCCCCTTCGCCGCCTTCACCTCAAAAACCGTGCGCGTGTAGTAATCAAGCCCTCTTACGATTTTCTCATTCACGACAAACGGCACCGAAAGAGCGGTAAGCCGCTCTTTTACATCTTCAAAATGGCGCGCGTTTTCAGCGGAGAGAAACTCTGACATCACAGGAGCGTTCTCTATCAGCGCGGCGCAGTCAGGATTTTTGCAGTCAAACACCCGGAGAGGATTCTTTCGCGCTCTTCTCGCGCAGTTATCACACAGATTTTCCTGAAGAGGCGACAGAAATTGCGAGAGAGCGTTTTTGAAAGTGTCTCTGTCATCAGGAGTTCCCATGGAGTTAATCTCAATCTCCAACCCGTCCGAGATTCCCGCTTCGGTGAAAAAATGCCACAGCATCGCAATGATTTCGCAATCCTCAGAAGCCGCGTCTGAGCCGAAAAACTCGGCTCCTATCTGGTGAAAACCTCTCATTCTGCCCTTCTGAGGCCTCTCGTGCCTGAACATTTCGCCCGAATACCACAGCTTTTGAGCGCCCGGAGAATTGTGCAGAGAGTTTTCAATAAAAGCCCTCACGACTCCGGCCGTGCCTTCGGGGCGTAAAGTGATTTCGGAGCCGTCTTTGTCCGTAAACGAATACATCTCTTTTTCAACAATGTCGGTGGTTTCGCCCACGCCTCTTGAATACAGGTCGGTAAATTCCAGAACGGGTGTTCTGATTTGCGAAAATCCGTAAAGTTCAAAAACCCGCGCGGCGGTTTCTTCAAGAAAACTCCATACACGGGAGCGTTCCGGTAAAATATCAACGAAACCCCTGATGGATTTAATATCGGTTGTAGACATTATGAAAACAGACCCGCAAAAACGGTTTGACCGCCCGTGATTATAGCGGTAAAGTCAGGGCTCTATCAACTACCCCTTTCTCTTTCTCAATGCGGAAAATTCTAAATTCACCCCGAATTTGCTACATAGCCAGCCCGGAACTTTTTTCCAGAGGCGCTTACGGGGTTCACGCAATGGAAATGTGCAAAGCGTTTGCCAAACTCGGGGTGGAGTTTGAAGCCGTTGTTCCGGGAAGTTTTGAGACGGATAAAATTTTTAAATGCTACGGTGTTGAAAAACCTTTCAATCTGAAATCCCTGCCTTTTACAAAACACAAGGGGCGACAACTTTCTCACGGACTTGCGGCGGCTTTCCACGCTTTTTCAAACAGGCGGAACTTTGATCTTGTTGTAACCCGGAACATAATCTGCACATCCATTCTCACCGCCATGGGAATTGCGACCGTTTATGACGCGCACCATCCGCCCGTCAACACCGCAGCGCGCCTGCTCTTCAAATCTTTTCAAAATTCGCGCTCGCTCGCAGCGGTTTCGTTCAACAGCGAGGGATTGCGGCGCATATACCTGCGGGACGGACTTGCGAAAGAAAAAACCATTGTCGCTCATAACGGGGTTGAAACGGAGAATTTTGAAAACCGCCCGCCTCAAGCGAGTATAAGAAAACAGTTGAATCTTCCGGCGGATAAAAAAATTGTGTGTTACTGCGGAAACACATACGCAGGCAGAGGAATTGAAAGTCTGTTAGACATTGCGAAGGAAACAAAAGACGCGTTTTTTCTTATAGTCGGCGGACGCGATGAGGATAACGCGCCGTATATTGAAGCCGCCCGGAAAAAGGCGCTTGACAACTTCGTAATGAAAGGTTTCGTTCCGCATACCGAAGTGCCCGCCTATCTGCTTGCTTCGGACCTGCTTGTGCTCCCGTACACCGAACACATAACCATAAAAGGCGGAATAAATGCCGCGGAGTTCACCTCGCCGATGAAACTTTTTGAGTATATGGCGGCGGGCAAACCCATAGTGGCGACAGCGATTCCCTCGGTTGCCGACATTCTAAAAGATGGAGAGAATTGCGTCATGACCGCTCCGGGAGACACGCGGGGATTTGGGCTCGCGGTTCGTCGCTGCCTTGACGATGAGGGATTTTCAGAGAAAATCGGGAGTGCGGCGCGACAAAAAGCCGGCGAGTATACATGGGAAGACAGGGTTTCGAAAATTCTTTTATTCGCTTCATCCGCAACGGAAAAAATTCAATGACTCCGGGCATGAAAAAATGCCGCGTTGCGGCTCTGCTGCTTCTGAGTTTTGCTCTTGTGCTTTCGCCACCGGCAACCATTGCGCAAAGCGGTGAAAACACGTCTCCCGCTCCAAGAAAAATCGTCAGCAAACAGTTTCTCAAAGACAGCGGGATTTACTACGGCTCAATATGGGCGTTCAGACTTTTTTACGTCCGCAACAAAAATGAGCGTATATACAAAACTTCGCTGTCAACATGGTGGGACCACATCTCTCAAGCGCCCCAAACCGATGATGGCGATGAGTTTTTAACAAACTATGTGGCTCATCCCTTCGCGGGGTATGTGTCTTACCTGTATTACAATGAAATGGGGTATGGATTCTGGGGTTCGGCGCTGGGCTCGGCGCTTCAAAGCACAATTTTTGAATACACGGTCGAGGGACTTGTTGAAACCCCTTCGCTTCCCGACCTCATTTCCACTCCCGTGCTCGGAGCGATGTTCGGTTTTGCGGCATCAAATATTTCAGATTTTCTGATTGAAAAAAACAACCCTACGGCGACCTTCTTCGCCCATCTCATCAACCCTATGAGAAACTTTGTGAAAAACGGACGGGTCGCACTGATAAATCCGCTGGCGGGGCGTTTCGAATATTTGCAGAATTTCGACATATCGCATGTGCCGTGGAAGGACCTTGCAATTGAACAAAACTCTCCGCACTCATTTTACTCCGCATTGCCAAGGGGATACACCGGGGCGCGGCTTGAAGTTTCCGGAGCGCAGGACTCAACCGGGCAAATAGTTCTCTACAACCTCAAGGCGGAGGTGCCGTCAAACGATTATCGCAAAAGCCTGTATGTGATATTCAACCAGTCGGGAATCAACAACTTTCACTTGCCCAGAGACGGCTATGAACTTTCAAACTTTCGGCTCGGTGCAAAATACGCGTTTGTGAAAACACCGGCGTATTGGCTGGCGGTGGGTTTTGAGTCTCATCTGCCGACAATCCACAAAGACAATGTGGGAAGGCTCGAACAAATCAAAAACCTTTACAGGCGCGACCTTCCGGTTTATCTGCGTGATTCCTACGCGTTTACGCCTTTTGTGGGCGTAGGCGTGAGTATGGGAGCGCTTTCACTTGAAACAAACGCCGCCTTAACTATTGTGAAAAAAGCGGAGGATTTTGAGGGTGATGAATCGGAAAAAATCCTGAAATACGGAGTCTCGCTGAGTTTGGCGCTTCCGATCAATATCGCGGCCCGGGTGTCCGCGGAATTTTCAGGAAACAGAATTATTTCGATGAAAAGCGGGAATAAAAACAACTCTTACTTCACAACGGGAATACGTCTGGGGCGTTTCCTTTCACCTTCGGTGGCTTTGCAAATTCCGGTTTCAGGACACGATGACAACACGGTGTCGCAAACGGTCATAACGGAAATTCAACTTCGCTTCTGAAAAAATCCCGCTAAGACAATTGTTTCTCAAAACTGTCAATGGTGATTGCGGAAAGTGTGAGCAACTGAACCGTGCCTCTTGAGCCGAGTTCAATTGAAATCCGCGTTATAGTTTCGTTGTCGGGAGCCTCAATGATGTTGACAAAATCGTACAGTCCAAGCACGGCGTATTGCGCAATAACTTTTGCGCCCATTTTTTCTATCTCTTTGTTGACCTCTTTGATTCTCTCGGGACGCATCTTGACGGTTTTTCGCCCTTCGTCCGTGAGAGTGCTCAGCATTATGTATTTTGCCATTGTATTTGCCCGCAGGTTAAAGCGCTTTGTTGACGGAATTTTCAAGGTCCGTCTGCGAAACAGCTCCTATAATCTGGTCAACAATTTTACCATCTTTGAAAATTAGCAATGTGGGAATGCTGCGTATTCCAAACTGAATGGAAGTTTGCTGATTTTCGTCCACGTTGATTTTGCCCACTTTGATTTTGCCCGCAAAATCACGCGAGATTTGGCTCACGGTCGGCGCGATTGCCTTACACGGTCCGCACCAGGGAGCCCAGAAATCAACAAGCACCGGAATGTCGCTTTGGAGTACCTCGCTCTCAAAAGCGGAATCACTAAGTTCAATTACATCATCTTCGGACATCTCTAACCTCTCTTCATTGTTTTTGTGGCAGTAATGTAATTTCCGCTCCGCCCGTGTCAAGCGAAAATCATGCCGTATTGCGCACCGCGCCGCCGTTCAGTAGTCTAAAAATCTTACGAAAAGTTTTTTTCTCCCCGGAGGCACGGCTGATGAAAACAAAAACAAGAATTGAATCCGACTCAATGGGAAAAATGCGGGTTCCCGCAGGCGCTTATTACGGGGCGCAAACGGCAAGAGCCGTTGAAAACTTCCCGGTAAGCGGCACAACTCTTCCGCGCTCATTCACCTCAGCGGTCGGAATCATAAAATCCGCCGCCGCTCAAACCAACATGGAGCTGGGCTTGCTTGGCAAACGCGCCGGCAAAGCTATTGTTTCCGCAGCGGGCGAGGTTGTGAACGGAAAACTGGACGCGCACTTCGTTGTGGACGTTTTTCAGACCGGTTCCGGAACCTCAACAAATATGAATGCCAACGAGGTTATAGCAAACAGAGCGAATGAGATTTTAGGCGGAAAAATCGGCGACAAATCGCCCGTTCACCCCAATGATCACGTAAACATGGGACAGTCAAGCAACGACGTTATACCTTCGGCAACTCACATCTCCACGCTGATTGAAATACACGAAAAACTCCTGCCCGCGCTCGCGAAACTTGAAAAATCCCTCGCGCGCAAATCGCGCGCCTTCTCGTCCGTTGTGAAGATAGGCAGAACTCATCTTCAGGATGCGACTCCGGTAACGCTGGGACAGGAATTCGGCGGATATGCCGCGATGATTTCGCAAAGAACGCGCGATATAAAACACTCATGCGAAGGGCTGAGAGAGCTCGCGCTTGGAGGCACAGCGGTCGGCACGGGAATCAACACGCACAAAAAATTCGGATTAAAAACGGCGGCGCGCATAAGCCGCCTCGCGGGAACACGTTTTGTTGAAGCGAAAAACCACTTTGAAGCCCAGAGCGGCAGAGACGCGGTTGTACAGATGAGCGGCTCGCTGAAAACTCTTGCAACGAGTTTGATGAAAATCTCAAACGATATCCGCTGGCTCGGAAGCGGGCCCCGTTGCGGTTTCGGAGAAATAGATGTTCCCGCCGTTCAGCCCGGTTCTTCAATAATGCCCGGCAAGGTCAATCCCGTGATGGCGGAATCACTCACTCAGGTGTGCGCTCAGGTAATCGGAAATGACTCCGCGATAACAGTGGGGGGGCAGAGCGGAAACTTTGAGCTCAACGTTATGATGCCCATGATGGCGAATAACCTTCTGAACTCGGTTTCCTTGCTTTCAAACATATGCGAAGTGTTCACGGAAAAATGCGTGGACGGCATAATGGCAAACAAAGAACAGTGCGAAGAAAGTATTGAAAAAAGTCTTGCGATGTGCACAAGCCTCGCGCCCGTAATTGGATACGACTCCGCGGCTGCCATAGCGAAAGAGGCGTATGAGAAAAACAAAACCGTGAGGGAAACGGCTGAAGAAAAAAAGATACTTCCAAAAAAAGAACTGGACTCCCTGCTTGATGCGCGCGCGATGACAGGGTCTGCGTCGCTCAGGAAAAAATGAAACAAACAAGGTTTTTTACCGTGGGCAATCTTGCCGTTATTCTCACGGGAGCACTTTTAACTTTTCAAAATGTAGATGCGCACGCGGCTCAAAACGGATACAACAACCCGCTTCCCGCTTCCATACGGGAAGTAACGGACAGCCCCGGTCAATATCACAGAAAAGTAATACTGACCAAGGGGAAAATCTCATCCAAAGTGGAAACAAAACACCATAAAGGAAATGACTATACGGTATTCAAAATGGAAGATTCCGGAGGCGGCACGCCTATGCTTGTCTATTTGAGGGGAAAGCACGCGCGGCTTAAAACGGGCGACAAACTGATGGTTACCGGCAGATATTACAAAAAAAGAAGTTACATAAAATTCTTCAAACTAAAGAATGTGCTGAAAGGGCGGAAGTTTGAAGTTCTGGGCTAAAGCCCGATGGACTCAAAAATGGGAACAACAAGGTCGGGCGACCTGTCTTTTGGAATCTGGTAAGTGGAGAGCAACGGTGCTCCGCTTTGCTTAGCTTTTCCGGACGAAAAAACAATCTGCTCACCGTGGGGATTTTCAAAAGTTATAAATTTCTCACTCGCGATTTTGGACTCAACAACCTTTACCAGATGCTTCATATTTTCTATCTTTGTTCCGTTTACTTTGCTCACTATCCAGTTCCGGGTTTCGTGATAACCGTAATTAATCTCGGACGGGAGAACCCGTATCAGAATTACGACCTCTTCTCCCGGAAACCGCTTCACGTTATGGCTGAGTTTTGAAAGCAGTTCGCTCGGCGCCTCCAGAAGCCAGCGCCGCCCCCACTCTCTCAAATAGTTGAAGGTGAGAGGGGAAAACACGCATCCGGCTAATATGTAATAACTCGGAACGGTGTAGTTTGAATTGACAAGACGCAGAGCGTCGCCGCCTTTTGTGAGCGAAATTTCAAACTCCATCTTCCTGCCGTCCCTTAAAACCTCAACCGTGATTTCTTCACCTATCTGGCGGGAATCAACCAGATATGAAAAATTTGTCCGCTCATCGCCCCTGAAATTCACCGTGCCGTCAGAAAATATCTCCACGCCGTCAACAGTCAGAAGAATGTCGCCTTTGAGAATTCCGTCATCAGCCGGAGAGCCGGGGACCACATATGTTACAAGAACTCCGCCGCCCTGATCGGAAACAAGTTTTTTCTTCCTCAAGTCCGGATTCTGTGCAATCTGCGCGACTATTCCAAGAACGGGAAATCCATCGTATGAGCCGTCTTTGATGTCGTCAAGAAAATGGTCTATCACCGGCGCGGGAGCCATGTATCCGATGTTTTCAGACCTGCCCCTGTGTAGCGCCTGAATTACAATTCCCACAAGCTCTCCCTTGACAATAACGGGGCCGCCGCTGTTGCCGGGATTGATTGGAGCATCTACTTGCGACATAAGAAGCTGGTAAACGCTGTGAGAGTAAATTTCATGCTCCACGCGCGACACAATTCCACGCGTAACGCTCAAAGTCTCGCCGCCTATGGGAAACCCGTAAACCGCCACTTCGTCCTGAGTGTGAACAAGGTTGCGTCTTATTTGCACTGGCTTTGTGTCTTCAAAAAACTCTCTTTTTTTGACGGTAAGAATCGCCAAATCGGCTTCATGAGAGATGAAAAGCAAGTCAGCGGTGTATTTGTTAGGGTCGCCGAATTTGCTCACGTGGATAAACGCGGCATGCGAAACCACGTGCGCGCTTGTCAGAATATGAGAACGCGAAATTATGCAGCCGGAGCCGAAATGCGAAGAAGGTTTATTGACTATCCACGGCTGTTTATAAGACGGAATTGTTTTTTGAACATGAATCCGCACAACCGATTTCTTTATTGAAGAATCGTCTCGCGCCAGCGCGCCGTGAAGGGGAAATATTGAAAGAAGAAAAACAGGTATTACAAAGAAAACCAATGCGCGAACAGAAAAATTTTGCCGAAATTGTGTGAAAAACCGGAACCCGCCACCGGATGTAAAACTATTTAAACTTGAGCAATTCATGTGCAAATTTGTCTTTGAGTTCCGTCGCTTTTTTGTCATACTCCCTCGGACTCTTCCAACATTTTCTGGGTTGGAGCAGTTTTGAAGGAACCTTTGGACATATTTTGGGAACTTTGAGACCAAAAACCGGAACTTCAAGAAAACCGCCTTTTCCAAGTGTGCCGTCAAGCGCGGCTCTAACCAGAGCCCTTGTCTGCGGCAACGGCATTCTTTTACCGATTCCGTAGGGGCCACCGGAAATGCCCGTATTCAGAAGCCATACTTTCGCGCCGGATTTTTTCATTCTGTCTTCCAACATCTTCGCATAGAAATGAGGAGCGCGCGGCAGAAACGGCGCACCGAAACAGGAACTGAAAGTTGTCTGCGGTTCGTTAACGCCACGCTCGGTTCCGGCAACCTTCGCCGTGTATCCGAGTAGGAAAAACTCCATCGCCTGTTTTGAAGTCAGTTTTGAGATTGGAGGAAGAACGCCAAACGCATCGTATGTGAGCATAAAAATATTTTTCGGAGTCTTTCCGAATCCGCTCTCCACGATTCCGGGCAGAGCGTCTATCTCGTAGGCAACCCTTGTGTTTTCAGTGTGTTTGGAACTGTTGAAATCAATCTCGCGGTTCCTCTCGTCAATCTCAACATTTTCAAGGATTGAGCCGAAACGCATGGAGGCCGAGTAAATTTCGGGCTCAGTTTCGGGATTGAGCCGTATTGCTTTGGCGTAACATCCGCCTTCAAAATTGAAAACTCCTCCGGTAAACCAGCCGTGCTCATCGTCTCCTATCAGTTTGCGTTCGGGGTCGGCGGAAAGAGTTGTCTTCCCGGTTCCCGAAAGTCCGAAAAAAAGCGCTGAATCACCCTTTTTCCCTACATTGGCCGAGCAATGCATCGGAAATACGCCCTTGTCGGGAAGCAGAAAGTTAAGCATCGTGAAAATGGATTTCTTCATCTCTCCGGCATATTGAGTTCCGCCGATTAGCGCGATTTTCTTTTTAAGATTTAGAATCACAAAGGTTTCAGAATTCGTGCCATCCTTTCCGGGATTAGCCTTGCATCCGGGCACACAAAGAACCGTAAAGTCCGTTTTTTTGCCTGAAGGTTTTGGGGATCTGACAAACAGGTTGTTTACAAAGATGTTGTGCCACGCGAATTCATTTATAACCCTGACTGAAGAACGGTATTTAGGATGAGAACAGACCGCAAGGTCTCGCACGAAAACATCTTTTTTTGACAGGTATTTGGCGGCTTTCTTGTAGAGCGCGTCAAACTTTGTGGGGCTGATGGACTGATTGACTTTGCCCCAGTTTACGGATTTTTCCGTATATGAATCTCTTACAATAAAGCGGTCAAGAGGAGAACGCCCGGTGTGCTTTCCAGTGTAGGCGACAAGTCCGCCGCCGGTTGCGAGAAAGGCTTCTTTTCTGCGAAGCGCCTCCTCGTAAAGTTCGGGAACAGTCAAGTTCGCAAACACGCGCCCGGAGGTTTGAACACCGTTCGGCGCAAGGAAATTTGCCGGAGATTTTGTTTTGCTTCTTGTTGCCATAACCGTAAAGCCACAACACACACTTGTCAGAGTTTCTTTCCTATAAATTCCGTACTATACCGGCGACTCCGCCGCAGACTCGGGAAAAATATATTATGGAAAACAATTTTGCAATATGTGTTTTTGAAGAAATTCACCCTTCGTGTCTCTTTATCCACCTGTCCATGACATCGGCGCAATATTCCGGATTTTCCAAACAGTCATGCCCAGCGTCCGGTATGTACTCAATCTCAACGTCGCTGTTTCCAGATTTGTTCAAAATGTCCTTCAATTTCTCCGGCTCGCCCGCGAAAACTATGTCGTCATTTGCTCCGTTGATAAAAAGCACGGGCGCGGCAACAGCCCCTATGATGTTTTTTGTCTTGGCGCGCTCGGCATCCGGACCTCTCATAAACCACCATGTTTTATAAGTGAACATCTCAACATCCACCGGAGCAAGAGACTCTCCCCACGCTCTGTAAACGACAAAAATCTGATCGTTTTTGGACGTTTCGGGGTCAGGCTTCAAAACCGATTTCGCCTTTTTATAAATATCGTTATACCCGGGTATACTGCCCCACTTGTCCAGCCGGCTTTTTTGCGACTCGGGAAGAGACGGTGAGCACCCTTCAAGAATCAACCCCTTCACCGGAGAATCCGGGCGGCGTTCCATGTAGTCAACCGCTATGTTTGCCCCCATGCTGTATCCCATAATGTAGATATTCTCAAAACCCTCTTTGCTCAAAACCTCAACCGAGCATTCCACATCCTCCCACGCCTTGTCAAAAATGCCCGTTCCAAATATCTGCCCCATAAATGCCATGCGCGTGTTTATTGAAAACGTTGAATACCCCCGTTCAAGCATAACGGAGGGGAAAATTTTCGGAGTTCCCCGCGCAAGGAAGTTGCCTAGAACCCCATGTATGTTGATGATGACGGGAATTCGGCACAAAACATCTTCGTTTTTCACCGCCGGAGTGGTAAGAAGAGAGTCAATTTCAAAACCGTCTCGCGCTTTATAACTGAGAAGCTGTCGCCGTTGAAAACCCATCAGTTGCCGGTTCTTCTCCGCAGCCAGTTTGTGATAATCTCGCCCAATTCGTCCTCTTTGCCTTCAAGCGTGTGCCCGGCGTTGAGGAAAAACGCGGACACATCATTGTTGCCCGCTTCAGTCGCCGTTTGACACAGGTCGTGTGTTTCGTTCGGATACACAATTTTGTCATCCCAGCCCTGAATCAGCAACGTAGGCACTTTGATGTTCTCTATCTGTTTGTAGGTTTTTGTGCTTGTGGCTTCGGGACCTGCGAGAAACCACCAGGTTTTGTAGGTGTATATCTCACAGTGTTCGGGGCTGAAACTGTCGCCGCGCGCTTTGTGGATTATAATTGTGCGGTCTCTGGTTGAATTCATCGGGTCGGAACCCAGAATCTCTTTGGCTTCCTCATAAATTTGATCATAAGACGGACTGCTCTGCCATTTGTCCCATCTTCTTTTTATGGAGTCCGGCATTGAATACGGAGTGGCGATCGCTATCATTCCGCTCAAAGCGTCCGCCTCTTTTGTTCCCGCTTTGGACGACACGTATCTGACGGCAATACAGCCGCCGAGGCTGTAACCCGAAATTATGATTTTGTCATAACCCATTTCGCGTAGGAATTTGATAACGCCGTCTATCTGCGGAATTGTGCTGTTCACTATTCCGTAGCCGAAAAACAGGCTGAAATTTGAAAGGCGCGTATTAATGGCTATGGATGAATATCCGGCTTTGGCAAGAATTGGGGGTAGAAACCTCTGGCTTCCCTCAAGAAAATTGCCCAGAAACCCGTGAACATGGATGATAACAGGCTCTTTGCCATATCCACCGTTTTCACACTTGTAGAAAAGGGCGTTAACATTTCCACCCTCGGTGGGAATTGTTATGAGTTCCTGAACCGAAGTGTCCGCACCGGAGTTTTCAATCATTTTTTCCGCTCCATACGCAAAATTCAGAAACTCCGCATCTGGTACAAAGAGGCGCGCGCGATTTGCAAATCTGCCTTCCGTGTTCGCCCAAAGAGTTTGAAAAAAATGTCCAGTCTTTTCGCGGCACAAGCGCCATCAGGTCTTTTTCTATGCCTTCGGCGGTGTTTTTTGAACTCATTCCGAGCCTTCGGGAAAGACGGGTTATGTGTGTGTCAACAATGATGCCGGGCTTACCGAACCAGTTTCCGAGAACCACATTGGCGGTTTTCCTGCCTATTCCGGGCAGTGCTTTAAGTTCTTCCATTGTGTCGGGAACCGCATCGCCGTGTTTGTCGGCAATTCCTTTACAGCAACCAATTATTGATTTCGTTTTGTTTTTATAAAACCCCGCGCTGAAAATATCCTTTTCCAGTTCGGAGCCTTTCGCGCTCGCAAAACTGGCGACGTCAGGATATTTTTTGAAAAGCCCCGGAGTGATTTCATTAACCCTCTTGTCCGTGCACTGAGCCGAAAGGATTGAACCGATAAGCAGTTCAAACGCGGAGTTGTAGTTCAAATGACAGCGGACGTCAGGATATTGTTTTTTAAGAAAAACCGAGACGCGTGAAACTTTTTCCTTGACGGGGTTGGATTTATCAGTCTTTTGTGGCGGGCTTGAGATCCTTTTTCCCCTCAAAGAAATCGCTGTTCTCTTTGATAAACTTATGCCATTTTTCAGGGACTTCATCTTCATGGAAAATAGCGTCCACCGGACACGGGTCAACGCATGCTCCGCAATCAATGCACTCATTGGGCTCAATAAACAACTGCTCATCCCCTTCGTATATGCAATCCACGGGGCAAGCTTCAACACACGATTTGTCCTTAACGTCAATGCACGGTTCTGCAATTATATACGGCATAAAAACCTCTCCTTTATATCTCCGCCTTTCCCTATTTGGAACTCTCTCCGGATGCGCCTTCCTCTGCGGGCGCTGTCGAACCGTCAAATTCAATCATCTGGCTCTGAGGAACCGAGCCATCAAAAACTGATTCTGATGACTGCGTGAAAGAAATATATCCAAGCAGAAGCGATGTGGACACAAAAACAATCGCCATAAATCTGGTTGCTTTTGATAGAAACGGGGTCGCTCCGCCCGCTCCGAAAACGGATTCAGACGTTCCGCCGCCGAAAACGGTTCCCAACTCGTCCGTTCCACTCGGCTGAATGAGAATGACAACTATCATTATCAAAGCCACAACAATGTGGACGGTTTCTATAAAGGGCGTTAAAACTTCCATTTTTCAATCCGCCAAAGACGCCTCTATTATGCTGACAAATGATTCCAATTCAAGACTTGCCGTTCCCACAAGCATGCCGTCCACTCCTTGAACGCGGGCAATCTCCGAGGCATTTCCGGGATTTATACTGCCTCCGTATAAAATCTTGATGCCGTCTGAATCCGCTCCGAAAATGCCGCCAAGAACATCTCTCATGAAAATATGCATCTCCTCTATATCCCCGGATTTCGCGTTATTTCCGGTTCCAATCGCCCACACGGGCTCATATGCGACGGTTGTCAGACCGGGCGGAACGCCCTTGAGCGCGGAAGTTAACTGTTGACGCACAACATCTTTTTCTTTTCCGTCAATTCTTTGCGAATCGGTCTCGCCAACACACAGCAACACTCCCATTCCGTTTCTAACAACAGCATGTGTTTTTTTCGCCACAAGTTCATCGCTCTCGCCAAAAATGTGCCGCCTTTCCGAATGCCCCGCGATTACCATTGCGCATCCCAAATCCGCAAGCATCACGCAGGAAACTTCTCCGGTGTAAGCGCCGCTGTTTTCGTAAAAAACATCCTGCGCTCCAACCGTCATTCCCTTTCCGTCCACCTCTTTCGCAACTGCCTCAATCGCAGTAAAAGGCGGAAACAAGGTGATTTCGCAGTCCGAATTTGAAAACTTTCCGGCAAAAACGCGGGTAAAATCCGTAGCTTCGGCGCGCGTTTTGTTCATTTTCCAGTTCGCCGCGATAAGTTTTTTTCTCATAATGTTTTTTGCAAATAATCCACGATTCGGGTTATCCCCTCGTTGATTTTATCAATCCCCGTTGCGTATGAAAAGCGCAAGTGCCCCTCACCTTCACGGCCGAAATCAAAACCCGGCGTGACGGCAACATGGGTTTTCTCAAGAATGTTGGACGCGACCCGGCGCGAATCGGTGTTTTTACCGGGAATCTTCACAAAAACATAAAAAGCCCCGCGCGGATCACCGCAGGGAGAAATCCCGGCTTTGGAAAGCTCTTTTATCATCGCGTCTCTGCGCTTCATATAGATTGCGGCAATTTCGTCCGCTTGCGGAAAAACATATTCAACGGCCGCTTCCCCCCCGCGTTGAACAAACGGGTTCGCGCACAGAAAGAGGTTCTGCTGAAATTTCTGAGCGGCGCGTATAAACGGCTCCGGCGCTATCATATATCCAAGCCGCCAGCCGGTCATTGAGCACAGTTTTGAAAATCCGTTAACCGCAACCGCACGGTTTGTATGATTCAAAACCGATTTTGACTTCACGCCGTATTCAAGCCCGTGATAGATTTCATCCGATATAACGAAAATTCCGAGCGATGATATTTCGGCAAGCGTCTCTTCAATTTGAATCGCCCCGGTGGGGTTGGAGGGGGAGTTGATGATAATCGCCTTTGTTCTCGGACTTAAAACCTTTTTCAACCGCGCCATATCAATTTGATATTTCTCTTCGGCATACACGGGGACCGTAACGGGAACACCTCCCGCGGATTTAATCATTCCCGGATAGCATGCGTAGTGCGGGTCCGTAATAACAACCTCATCACCCGGATTGACAACGCAAAGCACGGCAATCAGCAGAGCGGGAGAACTGCCCGACGTTACCAACACATTGCTTGCCGTAACATTCAAGCCGTATCTCGAACAGTGTGCTTGCGCTATGCGCTCTTTTAAGGAATCAATGCCCGTGCTCGGCGCGTAAGCCGTTTCGCCGCGTTTGACCGCCTCTATCGCCGCTTCGCAAACTTCGGGCGCAGTCGGAAGGTCTGGATGCCCCACCTCAAAATGAATAACATCAATTCCCTCCTTCTCCATTCGTGCCGCCGTCTCAAGAGTCTCCATCACGTAGAAGGGCTCAAGCCCTTCGGCAAGACGGGAGAGCACAATTTCCCCCGAAGAAGCCATTATTCGTGCGCCGCGCCTTTTTTCTGTTTTTTTGCCACGGGCGCCTGCGGAGTGTCTGAAACCGCGCCGAAAACCTTGTCCATTTTTTTCAGCATCATCTGTTTTTTAAGAGCGCTCAAACGGTCAATAAAAAGCGTTCCGTCAAGGTGGTCAATCTCGTGTTGAACTATTCTCGCCGTAAACCCGCTCGCAGTCATGGAATGCTGTTTTCCGTCACGGCAAAGCCACTTGACTTCAACACTTTTGCTCCTTTTCACCCTGCCCGTAAAACCCGGAATACTGAGGCAGCCCTCGGTGTCCTCATCCATTAAGCCCGAAGATTTCTCTATGACGGGGTTTATCATCTCAATCACGGGCATTTCAACAGGCGCTTCCTCTTCCCTCAGGTCAGTGGACGCGTCTTCGTCCGCGGGAACCTCCGCAGGCTCAAAATCGCGCGTGTCAGACACAAGAACAACCCTTATGTTTTCCCCTACCTGCGGCGCGGAAAGTCCCACTCCCCGCTCATCGCGCATGGTCTCAAGCATATTGTCAAGAAGGAGGTGAATACGGCCGTCAATTTTGCCGACCGAGACGCCCTTTTTTCTCAATTTGGGATCTGGATAGCGTAGAATTTTCAGCAGAGCCATTTTCGCGCTTTTTTAAGAAGATTCCCGTTCGGAAAGGGTTTTGAAAGCATCTCTGATGCCTTTGCCCTGTCTGAAACACGGCAATTGCTTTGCCTTCACTTCAACGTTTTCGCCCGTGCGGGGGTTTCTGCCCGTGTAGGGCTTACACGCCTTGGTGTAGAAACTTCCAAAACCTCTGATTTCAACACGCGAACCGGACACAATCGCGTTTGACATGCAATCTATGATTGTGTTCAGAATCGCGTCCGCGTCAGTGGCGGAGAGACGAAACTTGTAGAATATGTTTCTGCTGATGTCGGACTTAGTCATTGCTCTATCAAATTTTAGATTAACAGCGCGTGGTGCGAACGCAAGACTAAGAGGACAATTTCCGCAGAGCTGCTTGAATCTGTTTTTCGCGTCTGCGGTTTTCAACCAAGCTTGAAACAATCCCTTTTCGAGGCGAAAAAATCAGAATCAAAATAAATACAACTCCCAAAACGGTGGTTGCGGCTCCGGCGATATTTGTATTCCACTTCACAGCCGCGTGAAACCCCGTGACCGAGCACGCCGCCGCAATCGCGGCGCTCAAAACAATTGCCCTTCCGAGCCGGTCCGTAAGAAGCAAAGCACAGCACGGCGGAGTCGCCACAAGAGCTATGAGCAGAACCGAGCCTACCGCGCCAAAAGCAACAATGCAGGTGGCGCAGACCACCGCCGAGAAAGCGGCGGAAAATACAAATTTTGAAAAACCCGCAGTTTTCGCCGCAGACTCATCAAAAGCTGACAGTTTCAACTCCTTGTAGAAAATGGCGACAAAAACGGCGCAAAGCACTGCAATCGCACCCGATGAATAAAGCGCGAACGGTCCTATGTCCGTGCCGCCAATAATGATTCTGTCAAGTGGTGCGAGCGCCAATTCTCCGAGCAGAACCGAATCAACATCCAGATGGGCGTTACCTGCGTATCCCGAAACAAGTATGACTCCGATGCTGAAAAGAAATGGGTAAACAAAAGCGATTGCCGAGTCGTTTGACATCAAGCGCAAGCGAGCGAGCGCTTCAGACGAAAAAACACTTGCAATGGCCGCCGCGAACGCTCCAAAAACAAGCAACGGAGAAGTAACGCTTCCGGTCAAAATAAAACCCGCCGCAATTCCCGGCAGGATTGAGTGACTCACGGAGTCTGTAATCATCGCCTTCTTTCTGAGAACCAGAAAAATCCCAATGGTCGCGCACGCGACCGACACAAGCGCGGCTATTATCTGTATTTCAACTTCGGGGCTCATTTTCAACCCCGGCTGATTCAAACCTCGCACGGCGCGCCAAGATGCCATTCTTCGGAGAGAACAAAATGGCCGCGAGAGCCGCCACGGTAACGCACACGACAATCGCGGGACCGGTCGGAAGGTTGTCGATTTTCCAACTTCCAATCACCCCGAGAACTCCGCCCACGGCACCGATAAGCGCCGCGAGCACGGTCATCTTGCCCATTGTGTCCGTCAAATGCCTTGCCGCGATTGCCGGAGCCACCATCATTGAGCACATCAACACAACGCCCACGGTTTCAATCCCGATTACGGTTGCGGCAACAAGAAAGGCGTTCAGAAAAAACCCGACAGCGCGCACGCTGAAGCCTGAAGACTCGGCGTATTCACGGTCAAAACACACGATTTTGATATGCTTCCAGAAAACCGCGAGAGAAAGCGCGCAGACCGCACCCATGATAAAAATGGTTTTTACGTCATCAAGCGACATCGCGCTTGCCTGACCGAACAAAAACCTGTCAAGCCCCGCCTGCCCCGAAGCGCCGGACGACTGAATGGCTGTAAGAAGAACAATGCCTACCCCAAATGAGATTGAAACACCCATCGCGAGAGCGCTGTCAAACCTGACAGCGGAAACCGAACGCGCGAGGCGCACAAAACCCACGGTCACAAACGCCGTGAGAAGCGCGCCGACAAGCAACATTGAGGGCGACTTGCCCTGCGCCACCATAAATCCCAGCGCAATGCCCGGAAGGCAGCCGTGCGAAACCGCGTCCGCAAGAAGTGTTTCCTTCCTCACAAACACGACAGTTCCGCAGGCGCCTGCGGTCAATCCGAGAAAAATCGCGCCACACACAACCACGGCAACCGTGTAGTTCGAAAACAGTTCGGAAAAAATCCACATGCGCGCCCTAACCTCCGGCACCGTAAGTCACGCCGATGTTTTCTCCGTTAAACACCTCCGAAACCGCTCCGCAGGCGACAATTTCCCTGTTTATCAACGCCGCGCGGTCAAAATAATCCGGTACGGTTTGAAGGTCATGGTGAACCACTATCATTGTTTTTCCGTTCCGACTCATCTCGCGCATAATATTCGCGATTGTTATTTCCGTAACGCTGTCAACGCCCTGAAACGGCTCGTCCATAAGATACAAATCCGCATCTTGAACAAGGGCGCGCGCCACAAAAACCCTTTGCTGTTGTCCGCCTGAAAGCTCACCTATCTGCCGGTCGGCAAACTCCTCCATCGCCGTTCTTTCAAGCGCGGCAAAGGTTTTCCGCCTCTCTATCTCTCCGGGTCTCTTCATCCAGCCCAGAGAAGCGTAGGTTCCCATCTGAACCACATCAAAAACACTGGCGGGAAAGTTCCAGTCAACGTTGCCACGCTGCGGCACGTATGCGACCGATTTTCTCAACTCGTCATAGAGTTTTCCGAAAATCCGGACTTCACCCGCGGCTCTGGGCACAAGGTTTTGAACGGCTTTTATAAGGGTGCTTTTGCCCGCTCCGTTAGGACCCACTACGGCAGTTAAAGACCCTCGCGGAACAGTCAATGAAATATTCCACAATGCGACCAATCCCGAATACGCGACAGTCAGCCCTTTGACTTCAAGTGGATTTTCCATAACTCAAAAAATCCGTCAAGTGTCAAAGGCCCGGGTCCTGAATTTTTGGCGCGGTCGCAAGCTCTCGCTCGGTGTTTGTTGAAAGAGAGCCGTAAATCACATCAACGTTGTGTTTGAACATTCCGTAAAAGGTGTCCTGCTCAGAATCCTTGCCACCAAGCGCATCCGAGTAGAGTTGCCCACCGATTTTGATTAAAACCCCTGAATATTCCACCGCCTCTTTGACCGCCTTGATATAGCGCGGGGAAACTGACGATTCGGTAAAAATCGCGGGAAGCCGGTTGTTCACAATCACGTCGACCACTCTGTGGATGTCTGAAATTGCCGCTTCCGAAGCCGTGCTGACACCTTGAAGTGCAGTTACCTCAAAGCCGTAAGCCCTGCCGAAATACGCAAACGCGTCATGCGAAGTGACTATAAACCTAAGATTTTCCGGAATGGCTGAAAACTTCCGTCTGGCGTAACCGTCAACCTCTGAAAGAGCAGCGATGTAGTCACTCGCGTTGGCCGAGTAAAAAGCGGAGTTCGCGGGATCTATTTCCGAAAGCGTACGAGCAACTGCGCGCACCGACATACTCCACAGATTCGGGTCAAACCACACATGCGGGTCGTAATTGCCCGGCACACCTGCGGAAAGCAGCATGGATTTGGGAATTTCATCGGTAACAGCAACCGTGTTGATGCCCCTTGCCCGCATTCCGTTCAGCAAATCGGAAAGTTTCCCCTCAAGGTGAAGCCCGTGATGAAAAACAACATCGGCGCGGGCGAGCGTTTTGACGTCTCCGGCGGTTGCCCTGTAAAGGTGGGGGTCAATGCCGGGCCCCATAAGCGCGGTCGTGGAAACCTTTTTGCCTCCCACATTTTTGACAATGTCATTGATAATGCCTGTTGTGGAAACAACATTTATAACGCCGTGCCGTGTTTCGTCCGCAAAATGGTGATGGGCAACAGAGGGAACGGGCGTGAAAAACAGCGCAAACGCCGAAAATAAAACCGCAAGTCTCATTGTTTACCTCCCGAGGCCCTCTTCGGCTCCGCTTGTTTTTTCTCTATGTCGGTAATGGAA